>JAJPJN010000063.1 GCA_021324185.1 Terriglobia bacterium
AGCCCCGTTGCTCCGATTCGCAAAATTTCCCGCGCATAGACGGGCAGCAAAGCCACCGCTCCGCCCAGCAGCACGGCGAAAAGATCCAGCGAGATGGCCCCAAATAGAAGCTTGTTTCGCCAGATGAAGGACAGCCCTTCCCAGACCATTCGAGTGGGCGCCGGCCGGCTCCTCAAAGCCGCACTCGTGCGAACCTGACCCAGCAAAACAAACGCCAGCAGGTACGCCGCCGCCGAACACGCGAACACAATCGCCGGCCCGCCGGTTAGGCCGTAGATAACGCCGCCCAACATGGGGCCGGTGATGATGGCGGTCTGAAAAATAGAAGAACTCCATGCCACCGCGTTTGGAAAATCTCGCGCCGGAACCAGCAGCGGAACGAATGCCTGGCTCGCCGGAGCATTGAATGCACGAACCACCCCGTTCAGCAGAATCACGAAATAGATAGGAAGCGGCGAAGAAAGCCCATGCAGCGTGAACGCCAGCAACAGCAGCGAGCAGGTGGCGAATCCCGCCCAGCAGACCTGCAAAATTCGCCTGCGCGGGACCCGGTCCGCAACATGGCCGGCAACCAGAAAAAGGCAAATACCGGGAAGGAATTGCGCCAGCCCGACCAGCCCCAGATCCAGCGGCCTCCGCGTCAGCTCATAAATCTGCCACGCCACCGCAACCGCCTGCATTTCCGACGCCACCGTAATCAGAAAGCGCGCCGGCATGTAGTAGCGGAATGCCCGGTAACGGAAGGCGGCGCGGGAGGACGACGCAGATGATCGCGTAGACATCTGTGTCTTCAACAGTTTCGCACGCCCGCCGGCTCATGGCCGTTGGCGGTACACTGGCACTCAGGCATGTCAGAACAATTTGATCGCAGGGATTTTATGAGAAAGACCGGCAGCGTAGGCGCCGGTGTGCTGCTCGCTGGAAAGGCGATCGGTAAAGTAGTGCGCAAGACGAACGGGTCCCGAGTGCTCGGAGCAAATGAGCGCATCAATCTCGCAGTCATTGGCTGCGGCGGGCGCGGCCGCTCCGATGCCGGCTCTTTTAAGAAATACGGCGACGACAACAATAACGCCTGTCAGATCATCGCCGTCTGCGACGTTTACGAAAAACGCAAACGCGAAGCCGCTGAAAAATACAATGCCAAAGGATTTCTCGACTATCGCGAAGTGCTGGCCATGCCCGATGTGGACGCCGTGATTATTGCGACGCCCGATCACTGGCACGCGCGCATCGCTTTAGATGCCATGGATAAGGGCAAAGATGTCTACCTCGAAAAACCGATGTGCCACACCGTCAAAGAGGTTAAGCAGTTAATGGACACCGTGCACGAAACGAAACGTGTGCTCCAGGTGGGCTCGCAAACGACATCGGCCGATCAGTGGTGGAAGGCAAAGAAGGCCATCGCTGACGGCATGATTGGCAAAATGATCATGAGCCAGGGCTCTTATCATCGCAATTCCATCGAGGGTGAATGGAACTGGCCCATCGATCCCGGCGCCGGCCCTGACGGTAAAGGCGACAATTATATCGATTGGAAAACCTGGCTCGGGCCCGCGCCCAAACGGCCCTGGGATGCCGACCGCTTCTTCCGCTTCCGCAAGTACTGGGATTATTCAGGCGGTATTGCCACCGATCTGTTCTTCCACGTCGTCGCCCCCATGAACATCTGCTGGGATAAGCCGCAGTACCCTTCCAAAGTGACCGCCTCCGGCGGAAGGTACGTTTTCACCAATGACCGCGAGGTGCCGGATACATTCCATTTACTCGCTGAATATCCGGAGGGCCATTCCCTCGTTTTGAGTTCTTCCATGGCGAATTCGCAGCACATCCCCGGCCTCATTCGCGGTCACGAAGGCACCATCATCATGGTCGAGCACGGCATGTTTGAAGCGCCCACGCCCGATATCGTCGTGCGCCCGGAGAAAGTCCGCATCGAAGGCCAGCAAGGCCGCCATCCGTTCCCGGATTACAAATTCGGCGCCGATGAGATTCGCATCCCGGTTGAGCAGTATGACATGATGCAGGCGCATATCGGCAATTTCCTGCAATGCATGCGTACCCGCGAAAAGCCGCACCTCGATGTGGATACCGCTGCGCACGCGCAAATCCTTATCAGTTTGGCGGTGGATTCCTATCGCGAAGGGCGCGTCAAATATTGGGATGAAAAGAACTGGAAATCGGTAGACAAGCCGATTTCGGCTTAGCTGCTTCCGGTTATTTCGGTTCCACCAATCGAATACCTAATTCGCGCAATTGCCGTTCCGGCACCGGCGACGGCGCATCGCACATCAGATCCGTTCCCTTTGCGGTTTTGGGGAACGGAATCACTTCGCGGATCGATTGCTCGCCGGCAATCAGCATGACCAGACGGTCCAGCCCCAACGCCATGCCGCCGTGCGGCGGTGCACCGTATTCAAGCGCTTCCAACAGAAATCCAAAACGGCGCTTGGCTTCTTCTTCGCTGAATCCGAGCGCGGCGAAGACTTTCGATTGTACGTCGCGCCGGTGAATACGTATCGAACCGGAACCAAGCTCGATTCCGTTCAGCACCAGGTCGTAGGATTTCGCGCGGCAATGCGCCGGATCGGTCGTCAACTTCTCGAGGTCTTCATCATGCACCGAAGTGAACGGATGATGAGCGGCGCTCCAGCGATTTTCCTCGCTGTCCCACTCAAACATCGGAAACTCCACCACCCACAGGAAGCGCAAAATTTCCGCGTCCAGCAGCTTGTGCCGGTCATTGTATTTCTGTGCGATGAACATGCGAAGCTGCCCACAAGCCTGCAAAACCGTATGCTCCGGCAGTTCGCCTTTTTTCTCACCGGCCCAGCCGGCCAGAACCAGTAGATCGTTTTCCGCCGGATTTACGCGCTCGCGAACTTTGCGCAGCGGCTCGGCGAAGTCGCGCTCCAGGCGTTTCAGATCATCCAGCACCCGCAGCCCGCGCTCTGTTCCAAAGGCTTTGATTTCGTCGCGCTCTTTGCGGCTAAGTGGACCCGTTGAGGGAATGTGAATCGCAACCAGAGGCAGGCCTTCGGTTGTGAGGCCGGCATTGGGGAACAGATCTTCGACGCAATGGAAGGGCGGAATGCGCAGATCTGGCTTGTCGGTTCCGTAGCGGCGCATCGCCTGCGCGTAGGTGATGCGCGGAATCGGGCCAGCAATCGGTTTGCCCGCCGCTTCGCAAATATCGAGCATCAGTTTCTCGACAACTTCATAGACCTGTTCTTCCTGCGGGAACGACATTTCGAGATCGATCTGGGTGAACTCGGGCTGGCGGTCGGCGCGCAGATCTTCGTCGCGAAAACAGCGCACGATCTGGAAATACCGTTCGTAGCCGCTAACCATCAGCAACTGCTTGAAGATCTGCGGCGATTGCGGCAGCGCATAAAAACTGCCCGGCTGCACCCGGCTCGGCACCAGGTAGTCGCGCGCGCCTTCGGGCGTCGAGCGCGTCATAAACGGCGTTTCAATTTCGAGAAACCCTTGCGCGTAGAAGGCCTGCCGGATCGCCAGCGCGATCCGCGAGCGCATGATGATGTTGCGCTGCATCCGCGGCCGGCGAAGATCGATGTAGCGATATTTCAGCCGCACGTCTTCTTTGACGTCAACGTTATCTTCAAGCGGAAATGGCGGCGTGCGGGATTCATTTAGAATCCAGAGCTTATCGACGGCCACCTCCACATCGCCAGTCGCAATGTTCGGATTGATCGTCTCGGGCGTGCGCAGAGTCACTACGCCGCGCACCGCAGCAACGAACTCGCTGCTGAGATCTTGAGCCCGGCGATGCGCCTCGGCGTTCTTGCTTTCGTCGAAAACGAGCTGCGTGATGCCGTCCCGGTCGCGCAGATGAATAAAGATGACGCCGCCCAGATCGCGGCGGCGATGCACCCAACCCATTAACGTAACCGTCTGGCCCGCATCCGCCGAGCGCAGTTGCCCGCAGCTATGCGTGCGGCGCAGGTCTCCTAGAAAGTCGAGTTTCACTTCTGCCATGGATCGATTACCGGTCCTCCGAGTTAGCGCCTGGCCGCGTCAAAACGATCGAGCAGCGCCTGCCGGGAGAGCGCCAGTTGTTCGCCCGACGCCATATCTCTCAGTGTGTAGGATTGGGTGACAATCTCTTTATCGCCCACGATCAGCGCGTAACGCGCGCCGAGCTTGTTGGCCAGCTCCAGCATGCGCTTCAGCTTTCGATCGACCCCCACCTCCACGCGCAGCCCCAGGCGCCGTA
>JAJPJN010000073.1 GCA_021324185.1 Terriglobia bacterium
CCTGAACGCGACCCGCTCAGAGCTTGTTATTGCAGCGGGAGGTCGCTTTGGCCGTTGGGTTGGCCGTTGCCGTTTTCGACGGCGTCGGGGATTACCGAGGCGGCGGCTACCTGGTCTCCTTCATCCATGCGGACTAAGCGGACACCTTGCGTCGAGCGGCCGGCTTGGCGGATCTCGCCGGATTCGAGGCGGATGATTTTGCCGTCCTTGGTGATGATCATCAGATCGGTATTTTCTTTGACCGAGAGCACGGCGACGACTTTGCCGACCTTGGCGGTGGTTTTCATGTTGATGACGCCTTTGCGGCCGCGGCCGGTGAGGCGATAATCCTCAAGATCGGTTCGCTTGCCGAAGCCGTTTTCGGAAATGGAGAGGATGAGGCCTTCCTTTTCGACCACCAGGAGGCCGATCAGGTAATCGCCTTCTTCGAGATCCATGGCGCGCACGCCGCGCGCCTGGCGGCCCATGGGGCGGACTTCTTCTTCGCTGAAGCGAATCGCCATGCCTTCGTGGGATCCGAGGAAGATGTAGTTATCGCCGTTGGTGATGGCGGCGCCCAGCAGTTCGTCGCCGTCGTCCAGGCCCAAGGCGATAATGCCGGCCGAGCGCGGATTATCGAATTCGGTGAGCTCGCATTTTTTGATGACGCCGTGGCGGGTCACCATGACGATGAATTTGTCGGGGACAAATTCCTTGACCGGCAGAAACGCTTTTACGGTCTCGTCGGGCTGCAGGTTGATGAGGCCGGAGACGTGTTTGCCCTTACCGGTTGTGCCGGCGTCGGGGATCTCATAAATTTTGAGCCAGTAGACGCGGCCTTTGTTGGTGAAGATGAGCAGGTAGGCGTGGGTGGAGGCGATGACGAGGTGCTCGACGACATCTTCCGAGCGGGTACCCATGCCGATACGGCCCTTGCCGCCGCGCGACTGGCGACGGTAGGTATCGACGGAGGTGCGCTTCAGATAACCACCGCGCGAGACGGTGACTGCGACGTCTTCCATCTGCACGAGGTCTTCGAGGCGGATTTCGCCGGTGTCTTCTATGATCTGGGTGCGGCGCTCATCGCCGAAATCCTTCTGAACTTCTTTGAGCTCTTTAACAATGAGGTTCTTCAGGACTTTCTCAGAGCCGAGGATCTCGAGATATTCGGCGATCTGGCCCTGTATGCGCGCGAGCTCAGTCAGGATGTCCTGCTGCTGCATGGCGGTGAGGCGCTGCAATTGCAATTCGAGGATGGCC
Organism: Terriglobia bacterium; assembly: GCA_021324185.1. Taxonomy (GTDB): domain Bacteria; phylum Acidobacteriota; class Terriglobia; order Bryobacterales; family Bryobacteraceae; genus Bog-105. The sequence goes on from JAJPJN010000073.1 coordinate 1,240, forward strand.
TGGGCCTGGCGTTCGGTGAATTCGAAGCGGGAGATGAGTCCTTCCCGCGCGTCCTTGGCGGATTGCGAGGCGCGAATGAGCGCGATGACGGCATCGATATTTTCGAGCGCCTTCCTGAATCCGAGCAGGATGTGCTCGCGCTCGCGGGCTTTGCGCAGCAGGTAGTCGGTGCGCCTGCGGACGACGTCAGTGCGGTGTTCGATGAAGCGCTTGATGACGTCGATGAGGCTGAGCTCGCGCGGCTGGCCGTTGACGATGGCCAGCATGATGACGCCGAAGTTCACCTGCATCTGCGTCTGTTTGTAGAGGTTGTTCAGAACCACTTCGGCCTGTTCGCCGCGCTTGAGCTCGAAGACGATGCGCATGCCGTCGCGGTCGCTTTCGTCGCGGGCGTCGGAAATGCCTTCGAGTTTTTTCTCAGAGACCAAAGCGGCGACGTGCTCGATGAGGCGCGCTTTGTTGACTTGGAACGGAATCTCGGTGACGACGATAGCTTCGCGATCTTTACCGATCTTCTCGGTTGCGGCTTTGGCGCGCAGTTTGAGACTTCCCCGCCCCTTGGTGTAGTAGTCGAGAATTCCCTGGCGGCCCAGGATGAAACCGCCGGTTGGGAAATCCGGCCCGGGCACCATCTCGAGAATTCTGGAAAGCGGGGTTTGCGGGTTCTGGATGAGAGCGATGGCGGCGTCGACGATTTCTTTGAGGTTGTGAGGCGGGATATTGGTCGCCATGCCGACGGCGATGCCGGAGGAGCCGTTGATGAGAAGGTTGGGCACGCGAGTGGGCAGGATCTCGGGCTCGGTCTCGCTGTCGTCGTAGTTGGGGCGGAAATCGACGGTTTCCTGATCGATGTCTTCGAGCAGAGCGCCGGCGATTCTGGTCAGGCGGGCTTCGGTGTACCGCATGGCTGCGGGAGGGTCGCCGTCGACCGATCCGAAGTTGCCCTGGCCATCGACGAGCGGATAGCGCAAGGAGAAGGGCTGGGCCATGCGCACCAACGAGTCGTAGACCGGCGTATCCCCGTGCGGGTGATATTTGCCGAGGACTTCGCCGACGATCTTGGCGCACTTGCGCGTGGGCCGATTGAAATGGAGGCCCATCTCGTGGAGGCCATATAAGATGCGGCGGTGGACGGGCTTCAGGCCGTCCCGCACGTCGGGGAGCGCCCGTCCCACGATCACGCTCATGGCGTAATCGAGGTACGAGCGACGCATCTCGTCTTCGATGTTGATGGAAATTATGTTTTTGTTGTCGCCGGGCGGAAATAACGTGCCGCCGGCGGACCCGTCCTGATCGGCCAAACAGAGCTCCTAAACAGAGGTGGCAAAACTCACCGAAAGTTCTTAAAAGTCAGTGAGTTACCGCGAAGAATGGATAACTCGATTATAGCATTTTTCAAGAGGCTACAGAGAAGGAAAAGGAGCAGGCAGAGAGGGTTAGGACGGGTGTGGTTGATGCGGAGCGGGGCTAGTACATGTTAGTTACGAAGAAGCTCATCGGAACCTTATGGCGGTGGATCTCATCCTATTCCTCAGTTAAGTTGGTATATTCCTGCCAAACATGCTTTCGATCGTAATCCCCATTCACAATGAGGAGCCGGCGATCCTGCCGCTCTATGACCGTTTGACGGCTGTTCTGGAAGGGCTGAGGCGACCGTACGAGATCATCTTCGTGGACGATGCTTCGACCGATCGCAGCTTCGATCTGCTTGCGAACCTGGTGGAGACGGACAACCGGCTGAAGGTACTGCGCCTGCGCCGCAACTTCGGGCAGACGGCAGCGCTTGCGGCGGGGTTCGACGAAGCTGCGGGAGATGTGATCATCTCAATGGACGGCGATCTGCAGCACGATCCGGCGGATATTCCGCGGCTGCTCGACAAGATCGACGCGGGATACGATATCGCGAGCGGCTGGCGTAAAAACCGGGTGGACAACGCGGTTACGCGCAAGATTCCATCGCGCATCGCGAACTGGATGATGAAGCGAGCCTCGGGGGTTGAGCTACACGATTTCGGCACAACCTTTAAGGCGTATCGTTCGGAGGTTCTGAAGGACGTCAATCTTTACGGCGAGCTGCATCGCTTTATTCCGGCGCTGGCGAGCTTCTATGGGGCTCGGATTATAGAAGTGCCGATCCGGAATGTCGAGCGGCAGAATGGCGCGTCGCACTATGGACTGAGCCGGACTTTCCGGGTCTTCTTCGACATTCTCACGATCGGGTTTCTGCTGCGGTATCTGACGCGCCCGATGCATTTCTTCGGGAAATGGGGAGTGTTCGGGGTGGCGGCCGGCAGCCTCATTCTGCTTTCGATGTTGTTCAAGAAGATTGCCGGGCATGACATTATCGCCGAGCATGGACCGCTGCTGTTTGCGGGCGGGATGCTGTGGTTCGCGGGACTGATGCTGTTCAGCACAGGACTGATCGGGGAGGTGCTCATGCGAACTTATTTTGAGAGCCAGGGCCGCCGTATCTATGCCGTTCGTGAAGTGCGCTGCCAACGCGAGCACGTGATCGATGGCGCTCGTTAGCTCCTACGACGGCTTCATCTTCGATTACGGCGGCGTGCTGGTACATGCGCAGACGGAAGCCGACCAGGCGCGTTTAGCGGCGATTGCGGGCGTTTCGAAAGAGGCGTTCAGCGAGCTGTACTGGTCAGAGCGGCTGGACTATGACAAAGGCGATTTGACGGCGGCAGAGTACTGGCAGGGGCTTACGAGCCGGGCGGGCGGCGGGCGCTTGAGCCAGCAGCAGCTCGAACAACTCATTGACGTCGATAACCAAAGCTGGATGCAGTTTGACCAGGTGATGTGGGACTGGATCGATCAGCTTCGGGCGGCGGGGAAACGCGTGGCCATGCTGTCGAACATGCCGCGCGAGCTGGGCGAGGCGTTGAAGCTGCGGACAGATAAGTTGAGCCGCTTTGACCAGGTGACGCTTTCTTACGAAGTGCATGCGGTGAAGCCGGAGCCGGCGATATATGAGCATTGCCTGGAAGGAATCGGGACCAGCCCGGAGCAGACGCTTTTCCTGGACGATAAGATCGCCAATGTGCAAGGCGCGGAGCTATTGGGCATCCGCTCGATACAGTTTCTCGACCGGGACGATATCCTGCTGAGGCTGAGAAGCTGACGGTTGGTGCTGGATTACTGCGTTATCGGCGGAGGCATTGTCGGGCTTGCCACCGCGATGGAACTGCTGAAACGGCAACCGGGCGCCCGCCTGATTCTGCTCGAAAAAGAAAGCGCGCTGGCGCAGCACCAGACGGGCCGCAACAGCGGCGTGATTCACTCCGGAATTTACTATGCCCCTGGCAGCCTCAAAGCCGATCTGTGCCGGCGCGGGGCGGCGGCGACCAAAAGCTTCTGCGATGAACATGGCATTCGCTATGAGATTTGCGGGAAGCTGCTTGTGGCGACCAACGCGGTGGAAGCCGAGCGCATGAAGGCGCTGATCGAGCGCGCCCGGAAGAACCAGATTGATGTGGAGCCGTTGAGCGCTGAAGAACTGAAGCGCGAAGAGCCGAACATTACCGGCACGGGCGCATTGCTGGTCAAATCGACGGGGATTGTGGATTATCGCGAGGTGGCGCGGGCGATGGCGGGCGTGATCGGGTCGTTGGGCGGGCAGATCGAATGCGGGACGAACGTGGACTTCATCCAGGAGAAATCGGGCGAAGTGACGATTGGGGCGGGCGGCCGGCAGTGGACTGCGAAACATCTGATCGCTTGTGCGGGCTTGCAGTCTGACCGCGTGGCGAAGATCGCCGGTTGCCGGATCGAGCATCAGATTGTGCCATTCCGCGGCGAATATTACCGGCTGAGGCCGAATAAGAACGGCATCGTTCGCCACCTGATCTATCCGATTCCGGATCCTGATCTGCCATTTCTCGGGATTCATTTGACGCGCATGATCGATGGCGGCGTGACTGTGGGGCCGAATGCGGTTCTGGGCTTTGCGCGCGAGGGCTATCGAAAGTTTTCGTTCGACTGGCGAGATGTGCGGGAGTACTGCGGGTTCGCCGGGTTCTGGAAAACAATTCGGGCAAACTTGAGATCGGGCGTCAACGAGATGCGGAATTCGCTTTCGAAACGGGTGTATCTCGGGGAATGCCGGAAGTACTGCCCGTCGCTAGAGTTGGAGGATCTGGTTCCGGATAAGGCGGGCATTCGCGCGCAGGCGGTGATGCGGGATGGCACGCTGGTGCACGATTTTCTGTTTGTTCAGACGGAGCGAATGCTGCACGTCTGCAATGCACCTTCACCGGCTGCGACTTCAGCGATTCCGATCGGCCAAATGATTGCGGATAAATGCGTGACCGGCGCGTAGGATCAAAGTTTCGCTACACTGGCTTCAGCGATTATGAATCGCGCACAACGGGTAGACAATGCCCTGGGCGCAGTACGGTAACACTTGACCCGCTTTCGATTTATCGCCGGCGTGCTGATTGCTGCGGCTGTTTGGGCCGCGCCGCCGCAGCCTGCCATCGTCAACGCGGTCAGTGATATTTACCGGCCGTTCCCTCCGGACCAACAGAAGCTTGGCGGGCTGATTGCGGCGCGAATGCGCGCGAACAGCGAAGGCTTCATCGAGAAGATTGCGACGGAGGTGGCAAACGGAAGCGGGAAGGATGAGACCGGAACACTGCTGGATGCTGCGGTGTATGCGTTCGAGTACTCGCGGGACTCTCAGGTGAACGCGGTGATGGTTCGCTTCGCTCGCAAGCTGATGGCGGCGCAAGGGCCGGACGGATATATAGGGACGCGCGCGAGTGCGGACGAATGGACGGTAGCGGACACGTTCAGCCAAAACGCGGATCTGCTGGGGCTGATGAACTACTACCGCGTCACGGGCGATCAGGCGGCGATTTCGGCAGCCATTAAGTCAGGCAACTTGCTGGTTCAGGAGCGGCAGAAGAACTCGAAGAAGGCAGCTGTTTTTGCCGGAGCTTTGGAAGGGACGCTGCAGCTTTACCGCTACACGGATGACAACAAATACCTGACATTCTGCACGGCGGTGGCGGAGGCCTGGCTGCATGAGAAGCCTCCGGAACTAGCGGCGACATTCGAGAATCTGAGCGTGCTGGACGGGCTGGTGGATCTTTACCGCATCAGCGGCGATAACACGTTCTTTGCGGCGCCCCTGCAATCCTGGACGGAGATGCACGCATCGGCTTTCACTCTGACGGGGGTTCCGGCGGATGGCGCGCAGCCTGATTCAAAAGCTTTCAGCGCCTGCACGACGAGCGCGTGGCTCCGGCTGACGGCAAATCTGCTGCGCATCAGCGGGCAGGCGATTTACGCCGAGCAACTGGAAAGAACGGTGTACAACCAGTTGTTTGCCGGGCAGGACGTCAGAAACGGCGCGGTGCTCGCGCCCGTGACGTGGGGCGGCAAGAAAGAGCCGGCGAATAGCAGCGCGTGCGCGGCAAACGAAGTGGTGGGTCTGGCGCTGCTCCCCTCGCTGGTTTGGGGCCGCTACGGAAACGGAATCGCGGTGAACCTGTACACAGGCGGGCGAGCGACGGTGCGGCTGCGGCGGCGGGGGACTACCCAAATCTACTCGGAGGCGAATTACCCGGAGAGCGGGAGCATTTCGCTGCATGTGGAGCCGGACCATCCCACTCACTTTCCGCTGCGCCTGCGAGTACCGGAGTGGACCAGCAAATTCACGGCGGATATAGCTGGAGATCATCTGGTCGGCAAGCCGGGCCAGTTTCTGACTATCAATCGCGGCTGGAAACGCGGCGATACGGTGCGGATTTCGATAGAGATGGACGCGCGCGTGATTCCAGGGGTGCATGAGTACTCGAAGGATGTAGCGATTGCGCGCGGGCCGCAGATTTTGGCGCTGGGGAAGGCGTTCAATCCGGAGATCGGCGACTTGAATGCGGTGGCGCTCGAAAGCAGCGCTAGCGGCCAGGTGGTGTTATCGCCGATCGCGAACAGCTACACGGCGATCTGGATGGGTGATCAGGCGTATTCGGTGAATGGCGTCTACAATGGGCAGCCGCGAAAGCTGGTACTGGTGCCGTTCGCGGAGGCGCGCGATTACCGGGTCTGGTTGGCCCAATCGAAGGCGTCTTCGGGCGCCTCGGAGCCCTGAGAGTCCGGTTCGTTGTGGCCGCGATTCCAATAAGTCTCAAACAAGCCGGCCATGGCTTCTGCAAAGCCTTCGTGATCGAAGACGACGGCTGTCCAGGAAGGTCGCGTGAGAACAGGATCGAGCAGCGCGACGAGACCTAGGCGGGCATCGAAAAGCGCGAGCTTGAGGGGCAGGCGGTCGAGGAAGCGGATCTGCACGCCATGCGCGCGGTAATCGTCCAGCCGTTCGCGATGGACTTCGTCAATGGGCCCGGCTTCGATGAGCAGGCGGCAGCGCACGCCGCGCGCGGCGGATTCCTTGACGAGCTGCTCGTCGAGGGGATCGACGGCGAACGGAGGGCGCGAAAATTCGCAGAACTCGCGCGCGACTGTGGCCAGCATGCGGCGGTAGTGAATCGCGGTTTGGGTGGGGTCGTTCACCAGATTGAGAAAATCCAGCGTGCCGCGGCCGTATTGGCCCTCTATGAAGGCGGAATGAAGATCTTCAATCAAGCCTGTGGCGAGCCGGGCCTGCTCGGTTAGTTCATTCTGAAGAGCTTTGCTGCGGCGGGCGAGGTAGCCCGGAATGGCGAGGCCGGGGTCAACGGCGGAAAACAGCTTGGTCTTCTCCTGGACCACCTGAGCGAAGCCTTTTTCGACCAGGCTGTCGAGGACTTCATAGATTTTCTGACGGGGCACGTGGGCGCGCGCGGCCAGTTCCAGCGCCTTGAAACGCGGATGGCCCATGAGCACGAGATAAGAGCGCGCCTCATAGGCGTTCAGGCCGACCTGCTGCAGCTTACGCCAATTCACCTGATAATCAGACGATGCCAAGTCGCGCTCCTTCACGAGACGAGAACATATCACATTCCCGGACGTGGCGGGGCGCCGATAAATTTCCGGTAAATCATGCGGGCGGCGGCGACGTCTTCTACGGCCACGCCGAGCGACTTATAAATTGTGTTGCGGCTTTGCGGCTTGGGCTTGTTGCGGCTTAGAATCTGACCCAATTCGGCATAGATGGAAACACTGGCGTGCACGATGTCGCCCGATTCCTGAAGAGCTGCTTCGGTGGATTCGACGATGACGGCGCTTTGGCGCATGGCAGCATCATCCAGTTCGCGCGCGTGCAGGCCGACGGCGCCCACAGCATTGACATGCGCTTGCGGGCTCAACCACTCGCCGTGCAGGACCGGTTGCGAACTATGCGTTACGGTGACCACGACATCGGCGGATCTTACTGCGTCTTCGGCGGTCATGACGTTCGCGCCGACTTCTTCGGCAAAGCGGCGCGCGTGATCCGGCGTGCGGCTCCAAACGCGCACTTCGTCGAAGGACCGGACCATTCGCAGCATTCTGAGATGCGTGCGGGCCTGAACGCCGCTGCCTAAGATGGCCAGCACGCGAGCATCCGGGCGGGCGAGTTCGCGAGTTGCCAGAGCCGAGACGGCAGCGGTTCGCCAGGCGGTAATGAGTTTGCCTTCGAGCACGGCAAGCGGCACGCCGGTTTCGCGGTCGAACAATTGTATAAGTGCCTGATGAGTTTCGAGGCCGAGACTTATGTTTTCAGGAAATACAGTTACTAACTTGGCGCCGATTACATCGCGGTAGACGGCGGGCATCAGGCCAAACCAAGCGCGGCGCGCGGGAACCGGTAGGACTGTACGTAAGGGCTGAGTAACTTGGCCCGCTGACAGATCGATGAGGGCGGCCTCCATGGTTTGTAGCAGCTCATCAAAATCGAGAAATTGCCGCACGTCGGCTTCGGAAATGAATAGCAGCTTGTCCTGCATGCCGGTTTTTGTGTCCTCTCGTTCACAGATTGCTAGACTTGGGGCAGACAAAGGAATCGCGAGTCTCTGAATGCATCACCCCGACTTGCCGAAAACGCTGGGCAGCCTTCGATCGAGCCGTTTTTTTGATCAGCTTCAACCGGAACGCACCCTGAAAGAAGAATTACGATCGAATCTCATCTGCAAACTCGATCGTGGTGAAAGCCTGTTTCCCGGGGTAATGGGTTACGACGATACGGTTATCCCGCAGATCGTGAACGCCATTCTTTCCCGGCATAACTTTATCCTTCTCGGCTTGCGCGGGCAGGCGAAGACGCGCATTGCGCGGATGCTGACGAGATTGCTGGACCCGCGGATGCCGTATATTGCGGGCTGCGAGATCTGGGATCATCCACTGCGGCCGATCTGCAAGCAGTGCCGGGAGAAGCTGGCAAAATTGGGGGACGAAACGCCGATTGCGTGGTTGGATGCGGAGGCCCGCTATATAGAGAAGCTGGCAACGCCGGATGTCACCATAGCCGACATAATCGGCGATATTGATCCTATCAAGGCGGCGCGAACGGGCCAGGATATCTCGAACGAACTGACGATTCACTACGGGCTGGTTCCACGCGCCAATCGCGGCATATTTGTGATCAACGAACTGCCCGATCTGGCGGGGAAAGTTCAGGTGGCCTTGTTCAACATCATGCAGGAGGGGGATGTACAGATCAAAGGCTATCCGGTGCGTTTGCCTTTGGATGTGATGCTGGTGTTTACCGCTAATCCGGAAGATTACACGGCGCGCGGCAAGATCATTACGCCGCTGAAGGATCGCATCGGCAGCGAGATTCGGACGCATTATCCGCTGACGCTGAATCAGGGCATGGACATCACGCGGCAGGAAGCGTGGACACGCCGGCGCTCGCCGGTTGAAATGGAAGTGCCGCTGTACATGCATGAAGTGGTGGAGCAGATTGCGTTTCTTGCCCGGGATGATAAACGGATCGACAAACGGTCGGGCGTGTCGCAGCGGCTTCCGATTACAGTGCTCGAAAACGTGGTCTCGAACGCGGAGCGCCGGGCGCTGAAGAACAAGGAGCTTTCCGCAGTTCCGCGAATACTGGATCTCTACGCGGCATTGCCTTCGATAACCGGCAAGCTGGAACTGGAATATGAAGGCGAACTGAAAGGCGGCGAAGCGGTCGCGCGTGAATTGATTCGCAACGCGGTAGGGCGTGTCTATAGCTCGTATTTCGACGGCGCTAACTTGCGCTCGGTTATTCAGTGGTTTGAGCTGGGTGGATCGCTGCGCCTGGATGAAAGCATGCGAGCCGAGCAGATTCTGCAGCAATTGAGCCGGATTCAGGACCTGCTTCCGTTGACCGCCAAGCTGGGGCTTTCGGAAAACGAGAGCGATGCGCTGCGGGCTTCGGCGGGAGAGTTCATTCTGGAAGGGCTGTATGCGCATAAACGGATCAGCCGGAATGAGGAACTGGAGTTTGTGGCGGGCGAACGTAGCAGCCGCAGTGAGGAGCGAACACGCGAGGAGCGTGACGATGTGCGGCGGGGATACGATCAGCGACGCGGCGGCCCGGGCGGGGGAAGACGTAACTTGAATTAGAGTAAGTATGCGGCGGATTTCCTACAGCAAGTTTTCCGAAGAAGACCTCGGAATCGAGATGGAAGATCTGCTGCGGGCGCTTTCCGATTATTTACTGCAGAGCGGTTTCCAAGATCCCTATTTGCAGTTTTCCGAGATGAACCAACACACGCTCGAAGAACTGAAGCAGGCAATCGAGCGCGCACTGGAATCAGGCGACCTTTTCGATGCGGACCGGATGGAGCAATTGCGGGAGCGCCTCCGGCAGATGTCCGCGCAGCAGCGCGAAAAGCTGATTGAAAATCTGATGGACAAGCTGGAAGAAGCCGGCTACATCAACACGGAAGGTGAACCGCCCGATACGCCGTCGGCTCCGGGCCCCCAGGGCGGCCCCGAAACGCAGATGCGCTTTGAAGTTACCGACAAAGCAATCGACTTTCTGGGGTTCAAGACACTGAAGGATCTGCTGGGATCACTGGGTAAATCGAGTTTTGGCGCGCATGATACGCGCGATCTGGCAACGGGCATTGATGCGAGCGGCGGGGCCAAAACGTATGAGTTTGGGGACACCCTCAATCTGGATGTCAGTGCGACGCTCTTTTCGGCGATCCAGCGCGAAGGGCTGAGACTGCCGCTCAACCTGGAATATCGGGATCTGCACGTCCACCAGTCCGAATACCAGAGTTCCTGCGCCACGGTGCTGATGCTCGATTGCAGCCACAGCATGATTCTGTACGGGGAGGACCGGTTCACGCCGGCAAAGAAAGTGGCGCTGGCGCTTTCGCACCTGATCCGCACGCAATATCCGGGCGACTCGCTGCGCTGCGTTCTTTTCCATGATTCGGCAGAAGAGCTGCGGCTTTCCGAGCTGGCGCGAGTACAGGTGGGACCGTTCTACACGAACACGCGCGACGGCTTGATTCTTGCGCAGCGATTGCTGGCGCAAGAGAAGAAGGACATGAAGCAGATCGTCATGATCACGGACGGGAAGCCGTCTGCGCTGACGCTCGAAGACGGGCGCATTTACAAGAATGCGTTCGGATTAGACCCGCTGGTCATCAGCCAGACGCTCGAAGAAGTAGCGCGCTGTAAGAAGCGCGGCATCCTGATTAACACGTTTATGCTGGCCAGCGATTATGGCTTAGTCCAGTTTGTACAGAAAGTTACCCAGATGTGCTCAGGGAAAGCGTATTTTACGACTCCCTACAACCTGGGTAACTATCTACTAATGGACTACATGAACCGAAAGACTCGCACGATTCATTAGGCGAGTAACCAGCCGGTTGCGCCGATTTACTCTACCAGTTAATGCCTAACAGGAAATCGCCCTGATCGAGATTAGTGCGCAGGCCGGTGTATTCAAAGGCTTCGTTAGCCCAACGGGTGTAACGAACTTCCGGGCTGAGCTTAAACGGTCCCTTTTTGAAGGTAATGCCGATCCCGGCAACGCCGCCGTAGCTGTTTCGATTGTGCAGGGCGATGGAGTTATCGGTGATCGCTTTTCCGCCCAGTAGGCCCGCTGCGTAGGTCGTCTGACCGATGGTTGAGATATGCCGGAGCGAAGCGCCAAAGTCGATGAACGGGCGGACATGGCCCATCGATATGTTGGTTTTGATCAGTGCCGGGACTTCCCACCAGTTGAAGTTGGTCGGACGATAGGCGAGGCCGCCGCCGGACCATGGCAATGCACTATTAAATCCACCGCGCTTGTAGAGCCCGTCCAATTCAAAACGCAGATTCTTATAGAGATGGACTTCTCCAGATACACCGAATTCATATCTGGGGACAGCCGAAGAAAATGCAGATCCGGGTATAGTCTGGTTGAATTCAGAGGTATTACTGGCACTGAACATGTTCGTAATTGGAACGCCGACTTTGAAACCCAGATCGACTGGCCGCTCTTCACTGCTTTGGGCGTTAAGCGCCACCGTTCCAAACATTATTGCGGAAAATGTTACCAGAAATTTCTTCATACGTACTCCCTCCCACCGAATATTTCGCGATTATTGTTACCACCTGACAAGGAGAAACAAGACACGACTCACACAGAGCCAAGCCACTTTGTTTCTACATATGATGATGACGGTGGATTCGCCGAGGTTTCGTAATTCGAGCTTAATAATACTGGCAGCACAGTATGGGCGGTCTATTGCGCGCGCAAAAACTGGCACAGTAAATAAGTACAAAGAACGAATGGGAGTGAAAATAGGCTACTATCTACGCGATCTAACATGCCGCCATGGCCAGGCAGTAAGGTTCCACTATCCTTTACGCCAGCGCCGCGTTTCATGGCAGATTCGACTAAGTCGCCGCACTGGCCCGCCACGTTTCCCACAATCGCCATTACAGTAATTTCCCAATAAGGGACAGTCTGGACAAAGTAGCCGAGGTACAACAGGCTGGCAGCGAGTGAAACGATGACAGAGGCGATGGCGCCTTCCCAGGTTTTTTTGGGGCTGATGACCGGTGCGAGACGGCGGCGGCCGAAGGCGCGGCCCGCATAGTATGCGGCGGTATCGCCCACCCAGTTGAGCGCCAACGCGAAGAAGACCAGATGGACGCTGACGTGCCGCAGATCGATAGCAAAGCGCCAGGGCGTGAAAGTGTAGAACGCACCCAAGAGCGCGCAGGCGACCTGGGGCAGAATTTCGCGCATCTCCACTTTTCGGAGGAGGACCAGCAGCGTAATGGCAAGCAACAAGGTGATGGCCAACAAACTTTGTTGCAGCGGAGCGAGGAGGACGAGGATGCCGAAACAGATTCCCGCGATGCCGGGCCTTCTGATGCCATAAGCCGGAATCAATCCTGAGAATTCGATGTAACACAGGCTGCCCATGGCGAGCGCGGCCAGGCGAAAGAGCCAATCCGGGGCGAGAAATATCAGGTACAGAGCGACCGGAATCAGCGCGATGGCGGTGACCAGTCGCTGCATTTAATCAGTATGCGATATGGGTTATCCCGCCAGCGGCGCTTCGAGTTGTTCCTGTTCGAGCACGATGGCAGCGGGTTCGAGTACGGCACTGCGGGTGAGGCCGCCGAAGCGGCGCTCGCGCTGCTGGTAATTGGAGATGGCTTCGAGCAGCTCGGTTCTAGTGAAATCGGGCCAGAGCGTGTCGGTGACGTACAGTTCGGCATAGGCGATCTGCCAGAGCAGGAAATTGCTGATGCGCATTTCGCCGGAGGTTCGTATCAGCAGATCAGGATCTTTCAATCCGGCAGTATAGAGATGTTCGGCGATTCCCTCTTGGGTAATTTCGAGAGCATCGAGATTGCCCTCGAGGCGCGCGTTATCGAGCATCGCGTTGACGGCGTCGACCAGCTCGGTGCGGCCTCCGTAGTTGATGGCGAGGTTGAGCCGCATACCGCGATTCTGGGCGGTCTTGTTCATGACGGACTGCAGCTCGGTTTGCACCTGAGCCGGGAGCGATTCCAGGCGGCCGATGGCGACAAGTTGAATATCGTTGCGCATGAGATTCGGCAACTCGCGACGTAAATAAAAGCGCAGCAGGCGCCACAAGCCTTCGATTTCGTGACGCGGGCGCTTCCAGTTCTCAACGGAGAACGCATATAAGGTTAGGGCTTCCAAACCAAGCTGGGCGCAGGTTTCCACCACGGTGCGGACCGGATCGACGCCGGCTTTATGGCCCATGATGCGGGGATAGTTGCGCTGGCGCGCCCAACGGCCGTTGCCGTCCATGATGATGGCAATGTGGGCTGGCAAACGCTTTGGATCGAGACTGGAGGCGATGCGCCAATCGCGCTCGCCCGGTGTAAGCACCTGAAGCAGTTCCTTCATTTCACAAAGCTCTATGGTACATCAAGGGCGATCAAGCTGTCAGCCGATAAATAATCGGCATAAGCGCTGCTCCGGCGCAGAGGAAACTCCCAAAAGGGAGATGCGTTTCGGCGAGTTTTCTGCGCGTAAGAAGGCAGTAGGCGATGCCTAGGACGGAACCGGCGACTGCCCCTAACATGGTCGCAAATATGCTGTTTTCGAATCCGAGGAAGGTGCACATGAGAAGCAGCAGCTTGACATCGCCGAAGCCGAGGCCTTCGCGCTTGCGAAGTTTCTGGTAGATGACGCCGAGCAGCCAAACGGGGAGCACCAGTAAGGCAAAGCCGAGGCCGATGCTGAATAGCGATCGCCAAACCGGTTTCCAGCCCGGGAAAAGCGCGGTGGTGAGCATGCCGGGGATGGGAACAAAGCAGGCGATAATCAATCCTGCGATGGAGCCGCCGAGGGTCAATTCATCCGGCAGGATCTGCTCTTCGAGGTCAGTCCAGAACAGCACTACCAGAAAGGCTTCAAAGAGAAGCCACTTGCCGGCGACGGCGGTGAAGGCGTAGCGGTAGACAATGAGGGCGAACAGAGCCGCCGTCATCAGCTCGACCAGCGGGTAACGGAGCCCGACCGGCTGGCGGCAACTGCGGCAGCGGCCACGCAATGCGATATAGCTAAAAACCGGAATATTGTCGAACCAGGCGATCTGTTTGCCGCACTCAGGGCAGAAGGAACGCGGCGCGACGACAGAGAGGTCGCGTGGAATGCGATAGATGCAGACGTTTAAGAAGCTGCCGGTCAGCAGACCGGCAATGGCAGCCGCGAGGACCAGGTAGGGCAGCGCCCATTCAATTGGCAAGCGCAGACTCGTACGATCGCAAGGTGCCTTCGATGAGGCGTTCCTTACTGAATTTGCTTTTCACGCGTTGTTTACCCTCTCTGATGAGAGTTGCCGCCAAGCCCGGATTTTCGCGCACGGCGCGCATGGCGCCGGCAATTTCTTGCGGCTGGTTGGCGACGAGCAATCCGGATACTCTGTCTTCGACGACTTCGGCGAGACCGCCCACGCGGCTGGCAATTACCGGAACGCCCATGGCCATGGCGAGCAGCGCAGCCGATCCTAAACCCTCCGACTGCGTGACGTAGACGAACATGCCGGCGTGCAGCAGGTCGCGCTTTAGATCGGTCGAGAAGAGAACCGGCAGGCCTGCGATTCGCGCTGCCTGTTCGACCAGGAGGCGGCCCTTGAGCGGGTCGTCGGAGGCCAAGGTCACGGGCGGATTCGCGGGGTTCCACTCCGCGGCCGACTGTTCGATTTCCACGCCGTCGTGGACGACATCGATCTTTTGGGTGGGGACACCGGCGGCCTGTAGCTGGAGCGCGACGAACTGCGAGACAGCGATGAAGCGGCGGGGGCGCGCATACTTCCAGCGCGAAGCGGGCGTGCGCTTGACTGGAAACGCGACGCGGCGCGAAACGACGAATGGACAGCGCGAGGCTAAAGCCGCCAGCGTATGCGCGCGGGCATCGTGGGCGTGAACCAGATCGAATGCTTTCGATTGCGACCAGAGCGCAGAGAGGCTGGCAGCGTCTGCCGCAAGCACCGCGCAGTCGTGGCCTGCCTCGCGCAAGCCTTTTATCGTGAGGGCAAGCTGAATCTGGCCGCCGCGTATTTGTTTGCCGGTATCGACGTGAAGAATTCTCACTGGCTGAGGTTCGTCAGCGGCGCTAGGTCGCGAACGGGCCGAATCGCGACTGCCGCGCCGCCGTTGTTACTCCTGCTTGATCCAGGGATCGTAAGTGCCAACCGTCCACGTATGTCCTTCGGAATCCTTTACGCCAAACTCGCGGCTGCCGTAGTGCGTGTCTTCCATGGGCTTCACAATGGTCGCGCCGGCTGCCTGAGCGCGCTTATAAGCGGCGTCGACGTCGGTCACAACGACATAGATGCTGCATGTTTCCAGATTACCCAGGGCTTTGGGTGACATGAATCTTTGCTTGTGCTCGTCGTCCCTCTGCGAACCGAGCATGATCATGCCTCCATTGAGTGTTAATTCGGCGTGGGCGATGGAGCCGTCCGGCCCGGGATAGACCGCGTGGCGCTCAAATCCAAGCACGTTGCAGAGCCACTCGATGGCAGCCGGAGCGTCCTGATAGCGGAGCGCGGGCATGATGGTTGATTTGGTGTGTGTTGCAAGAGTCGTCATATATTGGTTTCTCTACAGCTCATCTTGCAGCATGCGGGTCCGTGGGCGCTTGGAAAAATCGGAAATTCGCTAGCCGGTGCGGACGTGGTTTGCCCAGAGTTCGTGGCGCATGGCCGTGTAGGTGGTCAGGTCGAGGCCAGAGAAGGACCGGAATTCATTTGCCAGGTGGGCCTGATCATAGAACCCGCATTCGATGGCGAGCTCAACCCAGGCAACTTGCCGTCCGGCGCGCAACTGGCGCACTGCGCGTTGGAAGCGCTGGAGGCGGAACCAGACTTTGGGCGGAAATCCAACCTGCTCGCGAAATAGTTGTGAAAAGCGGCGTTCGCTCCAGCCGGTGCGGCGCGCGACCTCTGCGATAGAAAGCCGAGTTGACGCGGCTGCAAACTGCTGCAAGGCAAATTCTACGGCCGGGTGGGGCGTGAAAGCGCGCTCTGCACGGCTGGTCAAAAGAAGCGGCGCGAGGCAATCCTCCAGGATGCGAAGGCGCTGTTCCGGCGAGGAGCCGTCCAGCATGCGAGTGCGCAGATTATCTGTAAATCCAGATTGGATTTGATCGAGTGGAACGTTTCGATTGGTTAGCTGATCTGCGCGGTCGGCTATCAGGGCGGGCAAGGCGCCTGGCGCAAACAGGACACCGGCGAGATCCACAAGATCGGCGGTAGCGATGATCTCGCATGCCGAGCGCTGCCCGACCAGGATGCCCGGCGGCATCTGCCGTTCCGGTCCGGTTTCCGGACAATCGGTGAGAAAGCTGCGGGACAAAGTCACTACAATTTGGGCGCAACCGCTGGGGAGAATACGCTCGCGGGCGTATTGTGCTGATGGCCCGTTGGCATACCAGAGACTCCGCACGAAGCGGCGTAGCGGAGGAGCCGGAATGCGCTCGAGATATTGCATCGTGCGTGTGTCGTTTATGGTAGCGCGAGGATGGGGGAGGCCTTGGGAAAGGCGGCGGCAGCCAGGAATGGCTGCCCACGAACTCAAGTTAGGATCTGCGGCCGGTGCTCATCAGCAGGGCTTTCGAATATTTCACGAAATTATAAAAGGCGGCCATATAGGCAATCGCCAGACCTTCGGGCCCGTCGAGGAAGCCTAACTTCAGAACATAGGTTCGAAAAAACGTCCAGGGCGGGTCGAAGAGAATTTTGGCAATGCCGGGTATTTTGCCACAGGCGGCCATTTCCTGCGCGGCGAGGGTAGTGTAGCCGTCCATGGTTTTGAGGTGCTCGGAGAGGGAATTGCAGGTGAAGTGGAGCAAGTTCGATTGCAGATGCCCGACGCGGCCTTCGACCACAACCGATTCGTGCACGAAATCGCCCACCCACTTGGCTTTTTTGCGATTGAATAATCTGACCTTGCGATCGGGATACCAGCCGCCGTGCAAGATCCAGCGGCCCAGGTATTGAGCGAGTCTTGGGACGGTGTATCCGTCGAACATGGGCCCGCTTTTTTTGATCTGCCATATTTCGGCTTCGAGGGCTTCGCTGAGGCTTTCGTCGGCGTCGAGGGAAAGAATCCAATCGTAGGCGGCCAGTTCCGCCGCGATGTTTTTTTGGGCGGCATAGCCATGCCATGATGCTTCTTCGACGCGCGCGCCCAGCTTTCTGGCGATTTCGGCGGTGCGATCATTTGAACCGCTGTCCAACACGAGAATTTCGTCGCAGCAACGCAAGCTCTCGATCACGCGGGCAATGTTTCGCTCTTCGTTGAAGGTGATGATGGTCGCCGTGATCTTCATCGCGCTCAGGTGATTTCGACGGGCACTACAACCATAGAGACGATCAGCACGATAACAGCGAGTGCACCCAGGGCGACGCGGCCGGGGCCGAGGGGTTCGCGGTCGTAGACCAGCGGGTGGCGGCGGAAGAGAAAGATCAGTAACGCCCAAAACAGCCAGGCGAGATAGAAGCGGCCGAAGAGAGCCATGACGGCAACCATCACGAGGGTAACGATTTTGTGTATCCGTTCTCTGGTGAGGGCGTACAGAATATGGCCGCCATCCAACTGGCTGGCGGGCAGGAGATTGATGGAGGTGGCGAGAAGGCCGACCCAAGCCGCCATAGCGATAGGGTGCAAGAGAATGCGATCGGGCGGGATGCCGGGGAAATGAACGATCTCTAACCCGCGCAGCAACAACGGGGTGCCGAAAAGGAGCGAGCCGGCCGGATGCACGGCCGGAACGACTCTCGACATCCAGACGCCAGCGAAAAGAAACGGCAGCAGGGCGACGAATCCGGCGATGGGTCCGGAGATTCCGATATCGAAGAGGGTCCGCCGGTAGTAAATGGGCGAGGAGATGCGGATAAAGGCGCCGAGGGTTCCCAAAGCGGGAAAGGGTAGAAAGTACGGGAGCGTGGCTTCCACGCGCCAGCGCTGGCTGGCAACAAAGTGGCCCATCTCATGCGCCATGAGAATGAAAAGAACCGGAATCGAATAGATGACGCCCGACCAGATGGCGTGATCTCCAAACAGGAGGCGGCGGTAGCTGGTTTCGATGAAGGCGTCGCTGACGGGCTGGCCGGCTGCGAAGCTTCGGGCGAGCGCATAGCCGAAGGCGGTAGTGGTTACAAAGGTGATGAGGAAAAGGAGGACGTGGAGCCACCAGCGCCGCCTGGGCCGCGCAGCGTCGGAGCCGGACATTACTGCAGCGTCTGCAGCTCTTTTCCCGGTTTGAAGCGGACGGCCTTGCCGGGCGGGATGGCCACCTCCGCGCCCGTGCGCGGGTTGCGCCCGATTCCGGTCTTTCGCGGGCGCACGGTGAAGATGCCAAAGCCGCGCAGTTCGATGCGATCCCCTTCGCTCAGCGCCTTCTTCATGGTTTCGAACACCGACTCGACAGCTTGCTCGGCCTTGGTCTTGGTAATGCCCGTGCGATTAACGACTTCGTTGATGATGTCGAGCTTGATCAAGGCGCCTCCACGCTCCGCCTACGCCGGCTGAAAAATCTCCAGGACGGCGCGTGGCGGCAATATGCCAATGATAATAAGCCATTTAGCTCAGTGTCAATGCAACGGCGCGCCTGAGCGCCGCTGAGAACGAGCGCGGGCCTTTCGCGCACCGGAAGGCGTGCATCGCGTTCCACGATCGTCTGCTTGCTCGGGCGCACAATCTGCAGGGCGTTACCGATGCAGCCATCGTGAACTCGGTTCCGCTCGATGGGCAGTTGCCCGGATCGATCCGATTAAGTCGCTGAGGCTGGATTGATTGTTTTCCAGGGCCGGGGTGCAAATAATCTAAAGCGTGGATTAAAAAAACCGGTCTCGACGGAATTTCGAGTGTCGAGTAGCACATTTTTTCCTGATTTGCGTGCTTTATTTACCCGATGATCCGTATGAGTCCCAGGGATGAGCGTTTGAATTGAGAATCTTAGGAAGTGGACCCTAAGTTGCTCTCCCGGGGGGTGTAGATGAAGGATTCATCATGCGGCCTCTAAGAATTCTCATAGTAGAAGATAGCCCCAGCGATGTGAGGCTAATCCGGGAAGCGCTGAAGGATGCGAAGGTTCCGGTTCAAATTACGGTGGCTCGAGATGGCGTGGATGCGATCGAGCTGCTGAGGCAGTCGGAGACCGGACGCTCGGCGCGGCCCGACATGGTGCTTCTTGATCTGAACCTGCCCCGAAAGAACGGGAAAGAAGTGCTGGCGGAGATCAAAGCCTCTCCAGGCCTGAAGCAGATTCCGGTGCTTGTCATGACCAGTTCCACCTCCGAGGAAGACGTCGCCGAAGTCTACGAATTGAACGCGAACTGCTACATCACCAAGCCCAGCGACCTGCAGGAATACGTTCATGTGGTGCGCGCGATAGAAGACTTCTGGTTCCTGACAGCGACCTTGCCCGACCATTTCCCGCCTGCCGCAACGGCGTCATACCGTCCTGCCTACGCCCACTAACGGGTTTTACGCCTTCGCCACGCTGATTTCCAAGGCAGCCTTCGCTGCGTTGAGCGCTGCTTCGTAATTCGGGTGACTGCCCACTTCTGGAACGTATTCTACGTGACGAAGTTTATTGTCGGAATCCAAGACAAAAATCGCCCGGCTTTCGATCCGCAGATCCGGAATCAGAGTTCCATAGTGGTGGCCGAAAGACGCGTCGCGGTGGTCTGAAATCATTTCTACCTTGCTGATGCCGTAATTTCCACACCAACGCTTCTGGGCGAAGGGCAAGTCCATGCTGACGGTGAAGATTCGCACATCCGGCAACTTGCCCGCTTCTTCTTCAAAACGTTTGGTTTGCGCGTCGCAGACGGGAGTATCGAGAGACGGTACTACGCTGAAGATTCGTACGCCCCGGCCGGTTTTTTCGAGATTCACTTTCTGTAAGCTTGCGTCCACAGCTTCAAAATCAGGTGCGTTATCGCCCGGTTTCAGCTCTGGTCCGTCCAGGCGGAAGGGATTGCCCTTCAAAGTTGTGGTGCGGTTCGAATTGGCCATCGGCCACAGTTTAGCAGGGGCGAGAGTTTAGCGGGATAAGCTGACGCGATTAATTTATTCGATGACCTCCGGCAATTCGCAGGCGAAATTCCGGCAGCGATAGATGGTGATGCGGCCGCGCCGCTCGAGGCCCGCCAGAAACGGGGCTACAGAAGACAATTCGGCGGCAGTCTGGTCATTCAGGGCGATTGCGGCTTGCCCGGGTTTGAACTGCGCCCACTCGGCTTGGAGTCTGCTTTGAACGGTGGCGTCGATTTCGGCACACCGGATGACCAGTTGATCCGAACCGGAGAGCCAGCGATTCACGGCCACTAACATCTGCGGGGCGATGGTGGGCTGGGCTTCGAGCTTGGGTGAAAATGCTTCTAAGGATCGTTGCGCGCGGCGCGCGAAATTTTCATCGGCGGTGAGATGAGCCAACCGGAGGAGGACGTCGGTGGCGACGGAATTTCCCGACGGCTCTGCGCCGTCGTAATCCTCCTTCATTCGCAACAGCAGATCGCGCTCGCCCTGCATGGTACTGAAGAAGCCACCGTGCTCTTCATCTTCGAATGACTTTAACCCGCGGCGAGCGAGATCGACGCTTATGGAAAGATATCTCGGGTCGAAAGTAGATTCGAACAGATCCAGCAATGCTTGCGCGAGGAATGCGTAATCGTCCAAAAACCCAGGCACCGCCGCTTCGCCGCCGCAGAAACGCCGGAGCAGGCGGCCAGAGGATGGATCATACATGGTTGTGAGAAGAAAATCGGCGGCGCGTTTTGCGGCGCTGAGATAACGCTCGTCATTAAGGGCGCGATAGCCGAGCGACAGAGCCGAGAGGGTCAAGGCATTCCAGGACGTCAAAATTTTGTTATCCAGATGAGGGCGCGGCCGCCTGGCGCGCGCTTCAAACAGAATCTGTTTTGAGCGCTGAATGCCGGGCGGTTCCTCAGCGGCCGCATCGATGGGGCGGTAGAGGATGTTGCGCGCCACGAATTCGCCTTGCGGATCGTTTGCGACGTTGCCGTATTCTTGTACGCCGAAATACTTGCAGAATTCGGCGGCATCCGCGCCCAGCAGGTTTTGAATTTCAGATTGCCGCCAGATATAAAACGCGCCCTCGCCGGAGTGCGACGGGTTTTCGGGGTCCGGGCTGTCTGCGTCTTCCGCCGAATAGAAGGCGCCCGCAGCATCGGTCATGTCGCGCAACACGTAATCGAAGATGCCGCGGGCTACGTTTGCGAACCTGCTTTGGTGAGTAACTTGAAATGCTTCGAGATAGGAGACGGCGAGTTGCGCCTGATCATAGAGCATTTTTTCGAAATGCGGCACAAACCAGCGCTCGTCGACTGAGTAGCGGTGAAAGCCTCCGCCAAGGTGGTCATGCATGCCTCCGGCGGCCATGCCGTCGAGCGTGCGCGTGACCATCTCGAGCGCTTCTTCGCTGTTCGTGCCGGCGTAATAGCGCAGCAGGTAATTCAGGATGACGGGGCGAGGAAATTTGGGAGCGCCGCCGAATCCGCCATATTGCGGATCGAAGCTGCGGCGTAAAGGCCAAAAGGCGCCTTCGAAGAGCCCGCGATCGGGGGTGAGCGATTGCTGCGAGCCCGCGGTGATCTGCTGGAGCTGCCGCGCTATATCGAGGCTGGATTCTTCGACGCGCCCGCGCTCCTGCTTCCACACCTGCGCAAGATGCAGCAGAATATCGCGAAACCCGGGGCGGCCGTAGCGCTGATCGGGAGGGAAATATGTACCGCCAAAGAAAGGCCGCAAATCCGGCGTAAGCCAGACCGACATGGGCCAGCCGCCGCTTCCGGTGGTGGCCTGCACAAACAGCATGTAAATGCGATCGACGTCGGGCCGCTCTTCACGATCGACTTTGACGGGGACGAACTCGCGATTGAGTATCTCCGCCACGCGCGCATCCTCGAAGGATTCGTGCGCCATCACATGACACCAATGGCAAGTCGAATAGCCGATGGAGAGAAAGATCGGCTTGTCTTCTTTGCGCGCTTTTTCGAAGGCAGCTTCGCCCCACGGCAGCCAGTCGACCGGATTATTAGCGTGCTGGCGCAGATAGGGAGATTTTTCGTTCGCGAGCGCATTGGTGTACATGCGCTTTCAGTGTGACAGGAGCCAGGTTCAGACGATGGTGGCGCCGGTCGCCTAATGCGTCATCGCATAGACGATGTAGTTGATTCCGACACGCACGCCGAGCGCGGAATATTTTTCGGGATACTCGGGCGAATCGGCCCACTCCCAGGAATCTCCGATGTCGGAGTTGAACGAGATCGCGACCATCAGGCGGCCTTTGTCGTCATAGATGCCACGCCAGCGCGCAACATAGCCGTCGTATTTGTGGCCTTCCCGGAGATGGTCGTGGCCGACGATCTGATAGCGATCATCGAGGTCGTAGACAGTATGGAATGCGGCATCGCTGTCGGGAATGTCGACGATGGGCCGGTCCGGGAAAACACGCTTCATGCTCTCCTGAAAGACCTGCCACTCGACGGTGCCGTGAAAATCGTCAGCCATAAAGAATCCGCCGCGCAGCAGATAATCGCGCAACTTGGCGGCTTCGGCGTCGGTGATGCCCCACTCGCCAACTTGGACGGCGTAAAGCCAGGGCCAGTTGTAGACCTGGTTGCCGTCGTCGAGATTGACGCATTGCTCGACGGATCGCACGTGGATGCGAGTGAGCCGCCGCACCGCTTCGGCGAAGTGCCGGTCAGCGCGTGGAAAATCCTGACTCCAGAGCGATGTGCCTTCGGTCCAATCGGGATTGTCGCGCCCGGCGTAACCGTTGTTCCATCCGGGCGGGTACATGAGGCGGGCGAATACCCATTCCGTTCTTTCCTGGTAATCGGGCGGCAACGGAATGGAGCCGAGCCGGTACTCGATGCCCGGGTATTCGCGAAAGGCGTGCGGCAGGTTATGATCTACGGCAAGCGCGGTTCCGAAGAAAGCAAAAATGGAAACCGCTATCCACCCGGCCTTTCGAATGGGCATGACCGTTTCAAGCGCAGACCGGATGGATGATCCGCTGCGCTGCACCTCGTTCTCACCATAGCACCGGAGCGGCGGCCCTTAGCCGCTGACATCACGAACGCAGCGAAAACTGATGTTTGTAGTTGAACTGTCGGGCGTATTCGCGGTTCGCGCGGCCACGCGATAGCGGTTGCAGTAGGATTCATGGCACAGATAAGAACCGCCCTTCATCACGCGCGCCGAGCCGCCCGGAGGTCCGGCGGGATTCAGACGCGTGCCGAAAATATGAAACGCCGGACTAAACCAATCCAGGCACCACTCCCAGGCGTTGCCGGTGATTGTATACAGCCCGAATGCGTTGGGCGGGTAAGCATCGACGGGAGCGGGCGCGGAGTAACCGTCTTCGGCGGTATCGAGCACGGGAAAAGTCCCCTGCCATATGTTGCACAGGTGCTTGCCGCCGGGAGTGAGTTCATCGCCCCAGGGGTAAAGTTTCTGTTCGAGCCCGCCACGCGCAGCGTATTCCCATTCCGCTTCGGTGGGCAAACGCTTGCCGGCCCAATGCGCGAAGCGCCGGGCATCATTCCAGGAAACATGCACGACGGGTTGATGAGGCCGGTGATCGATGCTTGAGCCGGGTCCTTCGGGGCAGCGCCAATGCGCGCCTCTCACTTTGCACCACCAGGGCGCGGCGGCGACGGTATCTTCGACTAACAGTGCATAGTGCTCCGGCGCCAGATGCCCTTGAAAAACGAAGGACCAGCCGAAGCGCTCCGCTTCGGTAACATAGCCGGTGGCGCGGATGAATTCAGCAAACGATTCGTTGGTCACCGGAAACCGATCGATATAGAAAAGGTCCAGTGTTACTTTTCGGACCGGTCCTTCGCCATCCTCGGGAAATCCGAACGGTGTTTCCGAGCCCATCAGGAAAGGGCCGCCATCAAGGCGAATCATGTTTTCAAGCGAACCCGTCAAGGCTTTTTCCCGCCGGGCAGACACTTCGCGCGAAGCATCCAGAACGATTGCCCGTTCCTTACTGGGGACACAACACGGTGGGGCCGGCTTGTTCATGCGGAACCTGCGCGCGCAGCCCGCCGGGACGTGAGAAATTCTGCAATCTGATCGTAAACGGCGCTCATGGGAAGTATGCCCGGGCCGCGCTTTTCCGTCACGACTGCGATGTGGAGTCCGAAGCGTGTTTCGAAAATGGAGCTGATCTCGCCCAGCGGCAAGTTGAACACGACATCCTCAAATTCTTCCACCATGATGCCGCGCTCTATCCAGCCGAGATCGCCTCCATTGCCGGCGCAATCCGAATACTTATCTGCCACGTGCGAAAAGGGCATTCCATTTTTTAGCTCCGCGAGCGCCTCTTGCATGGCCGCGGCCGCGGTTTCCCGATCTGCAGTTTCATCCAGATGTTTGACAATGTGGAGCACGTGAAGCTGCTCGGGGATTTGAAACTGCGAGCGGTGGGTTTTGTAGTAAAGCGCAATTTCTTTTCGCGAGGGCTTAGGAACTTGCGATATAACTAGCATTGCTTATTCCATATTGACAATGAATCAGGACCGGCAAACCAGACGGCAATTTATGGGACGCGGCGCCGCGCTGGCGGCGTCTGCCATTGGCGCCTCAGGCCTGGCGCAACAAACAGCAAACGGGCGGCGGCCGAACATCATTTTTCTTTTTGGCGAAGGCCAGCGCGCAGATGCTTTAAGCCTGGCAGGGAACAGGATTCTGCGCACTCCGAATCATGATCGGATTGGGCGTGAGGGCGTGTGGTTCCGAAACGCCTTTGTGATCAATTCGCTGTGCGCGCCCTCGCGCGCCGCCGCCATGACCGGGATGTACTCTCATTCGACCGGCGCATTGGGTAACGACACGAGCCATCCGATCCCGCCATCGATTCCGATGTTTACGGATGTGTTACATCAGGCCGGTTATGAGGTGGCGCTTTGCGGGAAAGCGCATATCGGGGAAGGCGCGCGCGACCGCTATTGGGATTATTACTTTGCCTATAACGCACCTTCGACGAACTTCTATCACCCGATCATGTATGAAGGCAAAAACGGCAAAATCACGGGACCGGAGAAATACAACGGCTATGCAGACGATCTGATTGTGGATCGCGCGCTCGGCTGGCTGAGCCAAAAACGCGAAAAGCCGTTTTGCTTATGTCTTTGGTTTCAGGCGCCGCATGCGCCGTTTTACCGCGCACGCAAAGATCTGGACCTTTATAACGGGATTCCGATTGCCAAGCCGGACACGTTCGATGATGACTTGAAAGGCTATCCCGGTAAACCGCGCGCCTTCGCCAATGCCGATAACAAGATCGGCACGACGATTCTCAGCGACGACGATCCGCGCTCGCTCGAAGAGCTGGTGAAGGATTATTATGCCGGGCTGGTGGACGTCGACCGCAATATCGGGCGTGTGTTCGATTGGCTCACGAAGACCGGACAGCTTGACGACACGGTGATTCTTCACTCGTCCGATCACGGGTTCTTCCTGGGAGAGTGGCGTATGTATGACAAGCGCTTTATGCACGAGCCATCCATACGGGTTCCCATGATGATCCGCTATCCGCGCGCATTTCGAGCGGGGCGCGTGGTTGATCAGATGGTTTTGAACATCGATATTGCGCCGACATTGCTCGAACTTGCGGGCCTTCCGATTCCTGAGCGCGTGCAAGGAAAGAGCATGGTCAAGCTGGGCCAAGGCGAGGCGGCGGGATGGCGCAAAGACTGGCTCTACGAGTATTACGAATACCCGGGTTCGCAACAGGTGCGGCCGAACCGCGGCATCCGCACGGAGCGGTACAAGCTGATCCAGTATTACTTGCCGCCGGAGGAATTTGAGTTATACGATTTACAAACCGACCCTGGGGAACGAAATAACCTTTACGGCAAGCCACAATATGCGGAACTCACACGAACGCTGCAGCAGCGAATGACGCAGCTTCGCAAGGAGACCGGCGACCCTGCTTTGAAGGGTTAAAGAGACCAGCAGCTACCGGCTAATTCCTCAATTCGCGGCGTAGAATGAGAAGGGTTCATGCCGTTAGACGAGTACAAGGTGGTCCTTTATCGCAATCAGCCTTGTGGCTGGGTTGCGGAAATACCTTCGATCCCAGGCTGCTACGCTTTGATGCCCACCAGGACTGAGGCGCTGTTGGAGCCCGAAAGCGGGTTTACGATGATCGAAGCCGAATTTCGGGAGAAGGGCGCATCGCTGCCGGCGGACACGACCGAAATCGTGCATGCCTAGCGGCCGGGCAGTTTAGGGCAGGATTGATTCCAGTTTGAGAGCTCGTTAGACGCGGCTTGGCGGACGGCGGGTGTTTCACTGAGGGCGATTTCCTGGAGCCTTCTCCAGCCAGTAGTCCCGGTCAAACCGGTTAATGATGAGTAGACCAATAACCAGCCCCAGAGAGCGTATACTTGTTATTCTTGGTCCGGCTTCTACCATGGACATGTACCGCTCGGCCCGTGGTCGCCGTTGATTCCCACGTAATCTGATCGTAAAGTAACTCCCTGCGTTGCGTAATAGCGGCAACTACCGGGAATGTTGTTGTTAATGCTCAGGATCATGAGCGGAATCGCGTTCACCGGAAATTCAGGCCACTGAATGCTGGGCAACGCAAGTCCC
>JAJPJN010000138.1 GCA_021324185.1 Terriglobia bacterium
AATCGATCTCGGCCGGATCCTTAATCGCGAAAATTTTGATCTTCTTGTCGCCCACGCGGATGTATTCGCCATCGGCCTGGATGTCCTCGGGCAGATGCCCGAGAATCGAATCGTACTTGAATAGATGCGCGAGCGTTTTGGTGTCGGTGAGGTCGTTCGCGGCGACAAACTCCACTTCTGAGTTGTGCAGCCCGGCGCGGACGACATTCCGCCCGATGCGGCCGAAGCCGTTGATCCCTACTTTAATTGGCATATTCTTCTATTCTACGGATCAGCCGCACCATCACTCGCATACTAGTGGCGCTTACAAATACCGGCGCTTAATGCGGACGATATCCACAAATGCTTTGAAGAAGTCGGCAGGATGAACTTTCGATCCTGCGACATCGACCCATTCCTGCAGCGGGTATTCGTAGATGACCTCGGCGAGGGTGCGTGTATCGCCGTTGAAGAATTGCAGATAGCGGGCGATGATCTCCACGTCAAAGACCCATTTCGATAGAAACGGCTGGGCAAAGGCAGCGCGAAGCGCATCGTTCACCCGGAATAGTTTGGCGCCGCACTGCGTATCGTAGATGTCCAGGCGCAGGATATTGGAAACAACCGTGGCGAACACCCGGCCCAGGTAATGCCGCGCCGCGTGGCGCTCTACGCGCCGGCCGAGAAGTTTTATTCGCGCGCCGAACACCATCAGGATTCGGCTGTTCTCGTCCAGGACCTTCAAAAACTCGTCGACTGCGGTCAAGGGCGTCGCCAGATCGGCGTCCCAATATCCGATGATTTCCGGATTCAACGAACGTAATGCATATTCCACGCCCGCTCGCACGCTTTCAGCTTTGCCGCGGTTTCGCTCGTGAGCTACGATCGCGATTCTATTTTGCGTGCCATCGCACAACTGCTCCAGTACCTGGCGCGTATGATCGCGACTGCCGTCATCTACGAAAACGAGCATTACACCGTCATGACTAGCGATGAACTGGCGAAAGCTTTCGCGGTCGAGCCGCCGCTCCTCGTTATAGCAGGGGACAATCAGACAGACCCTTGCCCGGCGCTGGTCGGATGCGTCCATCAAGTTGCCGCCGGAGTTTACTTCAGAGGTAAAACCACGGTTCTACCGGATTGCGCTGATTGCCGCGCGGCGTCCAGAATCTCGCTTACAGTGACATTGGTCTGGAGACTCGACAAGCTCGTATCGTCAAGCTGAATCTCGCCTTTGACCGCCGCAGCCAGATAATGAAGCGAATCGTCATACGGCGCGTCGAGCGGCCGCGCCGTGGTTATTTGCGGTTCTTTATCGAGTCGCCGCTGCAGCAAAAGGCCGTCGCGAAGTATTGTTTTTACCGAGGCGTGGGTGCCAAATATCTCGCCGTCCTTAATGTTGTATGGCCAGTTCCAGGACGCTTCCAGAATGGCGATTGCCTTTGGATACTTTAGAATGATTTCGGCCTCGTCATCCACCCGCGGATAAATGGCGGGCTTAATCTGTTGCGTGACTGCCGTCACGGATTCGGGTTGCGCGCCGTTCATCAACCACGTCGCCAAATCCGCGCCATAGCAGCCGAAATCATATAGCGCGCCCGCGCCGTTCAACGCAGGGTTTTTCAGCCACCTAAGAAATTCAGGAGAAACTTTGATTTCCTTCGGCCCTTGATGCCCGTCGCGAAAAACCATTTTTCGCAGCTCGCCCAATTCCCCTTGCCGCAAGAGATCATAAACCGCTTTGTTGCTCGGGTACCAGGTGGTTTCATAGTTCACCAGGACATGGATGTGCGCATCGCGCGCGGCATTCGCCATGGCCAGCGCATCGCGATAGCTCACGGCCAGAGGTTTTTCCATCATGACCGGAACGCGATTTCTGGCGCAGATTTCTACTGCACTCCGATGATCGAATGTATTTGTATAAAGGACCACGGCATCCGGCTTGGCCGCTGACAACATCGCCTGCAGGGAAGGGAAGTAAAGCGCCTTGTTGAGGCGATATTGCGCGGCGTAACTTTCAAATAATGCGCGGTCAGGCTCCGCTATGCCGGCGATTTCCACTTCCGGACGATTCCGTGCCTGCCGGAAAAAGCCCGCCACGTGACCGTGAACCAAGCCGGCCACGCCGATTCGAAATCTTGCGTGGTCAGGCGTTCCGCCCCATACGGAACTAGCCGCCAGCAATATTGCACAAGCAAGATGGGGCAGCAGAAGAAAACATCTCCCCGCCTCAGAAGACTTGCTAGAACGGCACATCGTCGTCGGTGATGCCGCCGAACTGATCGTTATCTTCGGGTCCCGCCGCCGCTCCACTCCGCCCGGCAGCCGCTCCTGCGCGCGTACGAGCCGTTCCGGTACTCTCAAAACCGCCGCCCGCCCCCTCGGCTCTTCCGCCCAACAAAATGATCTCGTCGGCGATCACTTCTGTCCGGTAGACCTTCTTACCGTCTTTGTCGTCGTAGCTGCGTGTCTGAAGTCTTCCTTCGACGTAAACCTGTTTACCTTTAGTCAGGTAGTTGGCCACGTTTTCCTGGCGCCATACCACCACGTCCGTCCAGTTGGTCTCCTCTTTCCACTCATTCGTCTGCTGGTCTTTCCAGCTTCGGGTCGTA
This sequence comes from Terriglobia bacterium, assembly GCA_021324185.1. Taxonomy (GTDB): domain Bacteria; phylum Acidobacteriota; class Terriglobia; order Bryobacterales; family Bryobacteraceae; genus Bog-105. The sequence goes on from JAJPJN010000138.1 coordinate 2,592, forward strand.
GCCACAGAGAACCGCGTAACAGCGGCTCCGGAGGGGGTGAATTTTGTCTCGGCGTCGCGTCCCAAATTCCCAATCAGGATGACCTTGTTTACGCTGCGGGAAGCCATAATTCTCCGACGTTAACACACTGGCTGAACTATTACGGGTCACCTGAGATTTTGCGTTTCGATGTGGCACACCTTTGCATCAACTATTTACAGAAATGATGCATTTGAGGCTGTTCAGCCGGAAAGACTTGCGGCATAATATGGCAAGTCGGCGGTTCGTTCCGCTGGTGTGCCGGCGGCGGCCACCTGAGGGATTATGGCATCGCGGTTCTGTCAATCTCGCGCGCTGATATCGACAACTGTGCCGCTGCTGTTTCTGGCCGCGGCCCATTTAGATGCCCAGGTGATGTTGCGCCCGGCCGAAGCCGGAGAACTGGTCCATCCCTTGCCGTCTGATGTCGTGGTGCTCGAATCGGACGAACCTCGCAAAGACATCTCCTGCACCGTTACCCCGCGCAAGCCGGAACTGGGATTCGACCTGCGCTTCCACGCCGGCTACGATGTTTCCATACCGCTTCAGGAACTCGCCGGGGACGGAGGGTCGCTGAGCATTATTTTCCGCGTAGCGCCTGACGAAGATCGTAATCACGCCGCGTATTTCGTCCAGCATTTCCGTGTACCACCCATCGACGACGACGCCAAGGGCGATGCCACGCTCGAAGGTACGGTGGATGTCGGCGAAGGCAAATACCATGTCGACTGGCTGATGCGGGACCAGTCTGAGCGTATCTGTTCCAGTACCTGGACTACCGAGGCCGCGCTTTCGCCCAAAGACAAGCCGATGACGCTGTTCATCAATGCCAATGAAGTACTCCAATCGGCGCCCGAGCCCTTTGTAAACGATGTGGCGGCTCGCCACCCCGCCGCACTCCAGGACGGCCTGAATGTAAAGCTTTTAGTAAATTTCGCCCCGCAAGCTGCTAACTCTGCTGCACTTCAGCGAACTGACACAGAGGCTCTGGTCAGCATCTTAAAAGCTATCGAACGTGATCCACGCGTGGCCCACATCGCCCTGGTCGCGTTCAACATGGAGGAAGGAAAAATCGTCTACCGGCAGGACACGGCCGACAACATCGATTTTCCGGCTCTCGGCAAGGCCCTCAGGTCCGTCAAACTGGGGACGGTCGATCTCGGCAAGCTGGGGCAAAAGCATAGCGAAACCGACTTTCTGGAGAATCTCATTGAGCAGGAAATCGGCGCCAGCGCGCATCCCGACGCGGTGATCTTTGCCGGGCCCAAAGCCATGCTGGATGCGAATGTACCCCAGGAAGACCTGCGCCGCATCGGAGATGTAGAGTGTCCGGTCTTCTACATGAACTACAACCTGAACCCGCAGGCAGTGCCGTGGAAAGACGCCATCAGTCACGCCATCCGCGCGTTCAAGGGTACCGAATACACCATCTCTCGCCCGCGCGATCTCTGGATTTCTACCACCGAAATGGTGAACCGTATTGCTCGCTCCAAGCGGCAGCACGCAAGCGCTGCCTCCAGCGCCGGTGGAACGCAATAATTGGCGCGCTCATCGATAAACGCGGTAAGCTAAAACCATCAGGGGAGATAGCTTTATGAGCTTAGCGGCGATTCGAAGCGCAACTATCATCTCGGCATTTTTGTTCGCCTCGTCCGTCTGCTCGCAGGCGCAGCAGCCGAATCTCTCCGACTTCAAGAACAATCTTGCCCCGTATGTAGTCGCGCCGGAACACGCTGTCGACAAGATGCTCGAGATGGCTAACCTCAAACCCGGCGAGACACTGTACGATCTCGGCTGCGGCGATGGGCGCATCATTATCGCTGCCGCCAAGCGCTATAAGGTCAAGGCGGTTGGCGTGGAGATCTCTGAGCAGCTAGCCCGGAAGGCAGTTGAGAATGCCCGCAAGGCCGGGGTGGAAAACGACGTCAAGGTGATCCATCAGGACTTCATGCGCACCGATCTGAGTGATGCAAATGTGGTCACGCTTTACCTGGCTACAACCGCGAACGATACGCTTCGGCCGAACCTGGAACGTTATCTGCGGCCCAAGACGCGCGTGGTCTCCTACGATTACCCGATTCCCGGATGGAAGGCGATTGAAACCAGAGAGAGCCCAGGTCACAGCGGCATCACTCACACCATCTACCTCTACGAGGTTCCCGATTCCATTAAAAAGTAGGCTCGATTGAGTCTGACCTGTGACGTGTTGGGCATTGGGCTCAACGCAACCGACACTCTTCTTCTGGTTGGCGAGTTTCCTCCCTACGCCGGCAAAGTCGCCTTTGAGCGCGAGCTTCTGAGCCCCGGCGGCCAGGTGGCAAGCGCGATCGTGGCCTGCGCGCGCCTGGGTCTGCGCACCAGGTATATCGGCACAATTGGGGACGACCTGCGCGGCCAGATCCAGCGCGAGAGTCTCGAAGGAACAGGCGTCGATACCAGCGGCCTCATTGTACGCGCAGGATGTCCCAATCAGACCGCCTACATCATCATCGACGAACGTACCGGGGAACGAACCGTGCTCTGGCGCCGTTTTGACTGTTTGCGGCTATCCCCCTCCGAGATCCGCCCCGACTATATTCGCAGCGCTCGCATGCTGCACATCGACGGCTACGATATCGAAGCGGCCGCCTACGCTGCCTCGATTGCTCGAAACGCCGGTATTCCGGTCTCCCTTGATGTCGACACGGTCTATCCTGGCTTTGAATCCGTGCTTCGCTACGTGGATTATCTTGTGGCCGGCTCCGGATGGCCTGAGAAATGGACGGGCGAAGCTGATCCTTTTGTCGCGCTGCCCATGCTCGAAGCCGAATATGGTTTTCGAGTATCTGCCATGACACTGGGCGATCACGGAGCGCTGGCCTATGCGGATGGCGCCTGGACGTACTCACCTGCTTTCGAAGTCGCGTGTGTCGATACAACCGGCGCCGGCGACGTATTTCACGGCGCTTTTTGTTATGCAATGCTCGCCGGAATGCCCATGCAGGAGGCGCTGGATTTTTCCAATGCTGCTGCGGCGATGAATTGCACAGCGATCGGGGCGCGCGGCCACGTGCCGGCGCGCGCGGAAGTAGACGCCCTGCTGCATTCAGCTTCCGAGGGCAAAGCTAAGCGGCGCAGGAATGCTGAAATCGCGCACCGCTGCCGCGCAGCCGTTCTACAGGCCTCAGTCGCTAACCGATGATCCCTCTTCGTGCTTTGCTGCGTCGTCAATCGATGCCGGTGATGACCGTGCTGCTCATCATTGTCAACACCTTCTGCTTTCTGGTTGAGGAAGTTCAGCCCGGATATCTGCAAAACGCCTTTATCGCCCACTATGCTCTCGTCCCGGACCATCTGCGCCCCTATTCGTTAATCACGTCTATGTTTCTGCACGGCGGGTGGTTCCACCTGATCGGCAACATGTGGTTTCTTTGGGTCTTCGGATCGCATATCGAGGACGCGCTGGGTTCAGCCAGATTCTTGGTTTTTTATCTTGTATCCGGCATTGCGTCGGGAATTGTTCAATTGATGATGAGCCTTGGAAGCCCGGTTCCAACCATCGGCGCCAGCGGCGCAATTGCGGGCGTGATGGGTGCATTTCTGCTTCTGTACCCACGTGTGCGCGTCGTGACACTGATCTTCATCGTCGTCTTCATTACGACAGTGGAAATCCCGGCCGCATTCATGCTGATCTATTGGTTCGCGATCCAACTGATTAGCGGCCTGAGTTCCGTGGGCAGTTTCTCCGATCAGGGCGGTGTCGCCTGGTTTGCGCATGTGGGCGGCTTTCTCGCCGGCATCCTGCTGCTTAAAATTTTCATGGGAAACCGGCGCCGGTATTCGTATTAAAGTCGCGCACCGCGGGCAGCAGTCGCCCTGTGCGCTCGTATTAAACCTGAATGCAGGATTTTACGGATCCCAACGAAGCCTTTGAAAATCTTCGGCCGCTCGACGTCCTGGCCATCGCGGCCCACCCCGATGATGTCGAACAGACTTGTGGCGGTACACTGATCCGTTCTGCGGAGATGGGTTACCGCACCGGCGTTCTCGATCTGACTGCGGGAGATATGGGCAGCCGCGGCACACCCGAGATCCGGATCGAAGAATCACAAACGGCTGCCCGCCTGATGCGCCTTGCCTGGCGTCAGAATCTGCGCTGGCCGGATGCGCGCCTGGAGAACACCATCACAGCCCGCATGACGTTAGCCGGTGTGATTCGCCGCATTCGGCCTCGCGTCGTCATTCTGCCTCACTGGATCGGCCGCCATCCCGATCATTACCGCGCCTCGGAAATCGGCTACGAAGCCTGTTTTCTCGCCGGATTACGGCGCCTCGAAGAAGACATGCCGCCGCATCGCCCGTTCAAAATTCTCTATTCCTCGCAATACGCTAATGTTGCGCCGTCTTTTGTGGTCGACATCTCGCGTCAATTCGAGCGCCGCATGCAGGCTCTTCTGAGTTACACTTCGCAGTACGGTGACAACGCTGTAGCGTCAGATCTTTTCCCTTCTCACGCAGAAGTGCAGGAACGCCTCGCGGCTGTGGCGCGTTTTTACGGCAACCTGATCGGCGTCCGTTACGGCGAACCGTTTGTAGTAAAGGAAGCGATGCAGGTGGACGACGTCGTTGCGCTGCCGGTGCGCAGTATTTGAAGCTACGCTTTCGCGGACGCTATCTGGACATTCTTCTTCTGCTTGTTCCTGCGCTCTTCAATTCGCACCAGAAACGGCTGCCGCTCCATCGTATACCAGACCGGATCGCCTGCCAGCAGGGAAGATACTTTGACTCTCATGAGTGGCGTGTTTTCCGGGGTCGTGCCACGGCCTTCATCCCAAAGCTCGTGAAACAGACGGTAAAGATGGTCCAATACCCAGGCGTCCTCGTCCTCGTCCGTAAGCCAATATGTGATTTCAGCGGCGAAGTGATCCAGCAATTGGGCGCGTCTTTCGGACGTCTCTTCTAAAATCCACGCGCCCAGATTTTCCGTGATGTTCCCGCGCAAAAGAGGTTCGGGATGGTTATAAAACCTGTGTATCGCTTGTTCAAATAGCTGATTTCGGTTGCTAAACCGGGCAACGAAAGAAGCTTCTGCAGCGCCGTAATTCACGCGCCAAAAATATTTGCTGTCGAAAAGATTGCTGATGATATTGGCTCTCGCAGTATCCTGGTCGACTAGCGACGCCAGTAACGACGCCGCGCTTTCCGTGATATCCCACAGCGGGTAAGCAAACAGCACCTCGAAGAATTGCTGCAAGCCGGGCAGGTCTTTGATTGCAGCAGCGTCCTCTGGTATCAAGTCCTGTTGCACGCCCAGGTGGTAATAAGAATCAACGATCTCCCGAATATCGCTTCCTTCGCCGGTTAACTGCTGCCGCATGTTTTGAAGCAGTTCCTGCGTGTGGACCAACGCGTCGTAAGCCTGACGCACATCGGCCGCATCTTCGGTCGCCGCTTCCTGGCGCGCGAAGCGCCGGATCGCTTGTAGCGCGGCGACATCCATCCGGTTAAACCGCCAAATCGGATCCCAAAAGGCACTCGACTTATCCACCCGATCCATAATGGCCAAACGCCCGGAGTACTTTTCGTTTTTGTCAATGCCTTCCAAACTCAGCGCGACCAGCATATCCCCCAGCGCCGAGCGAAACGGATAGATCGGCCCATCAGCGAGCAGCTTGAGGTACTCGTCCTTAATCAGTTTGGGCTTCTGGGCATAAACCGCCGTGAGAGCATATGCGCCCAACTCTCGTGTATTCAGATCCTGCTCCGGCGCAAGATAGCCTTCTATCTTCTTCAGAAGTCTCGGATCGCCGATATCGACGTAGACGGTTGCAAGCGCTTCGGCAATGGCGTAGCGCACCACGTAGTCGTTCGTCGCCAGCATTCTATTCAGTAAGTGGTCAAGCTCGGACGGGTGATAGCGCGCGAGAATCGCCATGCCACCTATCAGCGGCTCTGTCATATATAGCTTTTCGATGCGCGCCGCCAACTTGCTGGGAGAAATATTCGCCGCTTCCTGCGCAGTAACCGGCCGCTTTTTATCACCCAGTGAGATGGTAAGTAACTTCGCCTGTTGATCTAATTCGGCGCATTCTTCCGGATTCAGCTCCGCATTATGAGTGAATAGATAATCCAGAAGCTCGACTGCTTCCGCAAATCGCCTGCTGGCAATCAGGTGCCGCACGCCATACCGGAACCAATACTGCTGATATTGCTTTCGGCTCAAGTCCCACGGAGGATCGCTTTGCACGCGCTCTTTGCATTTGTTCCAGCAGTACTCCGCCAGGCGCTTTTGACTGTCTTCCATATCGACAGAGTAAATGGGGTCTTTTTTTGCGGAAAACCAGTCCAGAATCGACTTATGGAATGGGCGGTACGAGTCGCCGGCCTTTGGAAACAAGGGCGCCAGAGGGTCCAGCAACGCTCTGCACGTGCCCTCGTTTAACTGCAACAGTTCGAAAATAACTTGTTCAGGTACTGCATCGCCGCAGGCGACCGTCATGATGCCTAAGAATGGCTTGGCAGATGCATAAGCCTTCGCATCAGGATACAACCGCCTGAGAAACTGATGGTAAACATCGTCCAGTCCGCGCGGAAATGACGAGCTCTGATCCACTTTCAGATAGCCTTTCTTGAGGTTGTAACAGACCCAACGCGCATACAAAAATATTCCGCCGGAACGGTCCACAATGGCTTGGACGGCATTGGTTCGACTTGCGTCATCGCACTGAATTTCCGCTAACCGCTGTGTTGCATATTGCCGAATATCGTTTTGGTTCTCTTCCGTGTCAGGCGCCAGTTCGAGAGACTCAAATCTCGAAAGAGCTCCCATAACTTTCTTATCAGGCCGAGTGGTGGCAAGCAGCCGAAGCCAGCTTGGCCCTTCTTCAAACGACTTGGCGATCAACTCCACCAACGGGTTGCAGCCGTCGCGCTCGGCTTCATCGAGCGCGTCGACTACTATAATCCGGGGCCCATCGGGCGGTGTAATCTTCTGGAGCTCGGCTCCAATTAGAGTGTTGAACAGCGTCACAGCACGGTCGAATTGCTCGGCTTGAGTGCTTGCGCCCTTGAGCACCGGCTGCAGCGTTTCCCAATTCAGCTCATTCAGTACTTGTTCGTATTCCGGTATTTGGGTGCTCAGTTGGTAAGCAATGGACCGGACGAAGTTGAGAGGGTCGGACCGGAACAGATCGTTGTGCACACAGACATATAGAGCGGCAACCAACTCCGGTTCATCGGCGCAGAACTTTGCGGCAATGGCCGATTTTCCGGTACCGGCTAATCCCTCAATCAAGAACACCCGGGAGGCATCCGAATCGGCATCCTGCAACCAGGTTTTCAATCGGTCAAAAACCCATTGGCGTCCTGTGAAGTAGGGCTGGTGCAATTTGAAGCGCCCTCTAGCGTCGGGAATTCCGCCGGACGCCAGCATTCTGCTTGCCGGATTAACGCTGTCGCCCGTGACCGGCGCTGCAGGTTCGCTGCCGCTCGATTCCAGCGCTTTCACAAGCTGTTCCAGAACCGCTTTGTAGCGCTCCTCCTTTTGCTGGACGGGCAGGCAGTCCAGCATCTTAAGATATTGCGTCGTGTAAATGGCCAGCGGCGGCCGGCATTGAATAACGAGAACCGGCACAATGCGGAGACCCAGATCGATCGCAAGCAACAGCTCGTTCCGGCAAAATCCTTCCTTGCGAAGCGAGTAAGGAGTCATCAGCAGCATGAACCGCCCGCGCGCGCGATCCTCGGCGGTCAACTGAATGCCGCTCTCGATCTCATCCAACCAGTCGGAGCCGGCATAGAGGCGGTCGAAATCAACCCAGATCGTGTAGCCCCGTTTCTCCAGGTCGTTCTTGAGGCGCTCGGGCAGCGGCCAGATCTTCTGGTCTTCAGGGGCATTTTCGTCATGACCGTAGCTGATAAATACTTTGTATTGCGGTTTCGGTGTACCGCCGGGAGCAGGTGTGTTCGCGCTGGCCATGCAGGCTCCTTGATTACGCGATTATAAACTTACTAACTCGCTAACTGCTCGATAAGCCTGATCGATTGCCTGATCCGTATACGCAGCCGCTGCGGCATCCGAATTTGCAATCGCTATCCGGCCAAACCGGCGCCGGGCAATGTCGCACGGCCGCTGTCCGGCCGGCCAATCCGGATCGAACAGCGAGTTGTACTCATACGCATATCCATGCGGCCAGCGATTCACGGTAATCGCCTGTATGTCCCCGGCAGGATCGAATCCGCCTGAGGCGAGCGTCCGCGCAAGCTGATCGCGGATCTTCCGTTCGAATGTCTCAAACGTGGTTGCAAGCAGATCGTACCGGCCGATTCGATGCTGCTCCCGTTCGGGAAGACCCGGTTTGCAGGGGGTCCGCAGCATGCGCACAAGAACCGGCTCATCCGGAGTTTTCGGCGACTTGTAGCCGCCAATATCGACTGCATCATCCAGATACAACGAACTGTGATACATGCCGGGAGATTCTACCCGGTAAACGCCGATTTTTTTGAAGCACCGCCAGTTTCGAATCGCTACAACCGTGTAGACCAACGGAACCTTGGCGCCGTATCCCAGAGCAGCTTTTTGATCCTGCGGCAATTCCGGGCAGATGTAAGGAATCCCCATATTCCAGCAAGCCAGGACAATCGCTTTCGCGGACACGCGAAAAAGCTGGTTGCGTGTGACATACTGCACTTCACCGTTCTGCGCCACGTTCACGACGGTGCTGTTCAACCGTATCCGCACCGGCGAGGAGGCCCGGTCCAGAGCTTTGTAATCGGTCTTCGCCAGCACGATGTCTTCGGCAGTCTGGCCGGTAATGGAGCCGGGCACCAGGGAACGCACGAGCAAGCGCGCGATAGAGGCGTTGCCGTCCGGGAAATGAAAGAAGTATGGCTCGCGTTTGGTGACTTCACCACTTGCGGTATAGCCCAGCCCCGGTGTGGGAACACGGTCCAGCTTCATGCCGCCGAAGCCCGGATAACGATAAGCCCAGCAATCGAGCGCGCTCACCGCATCGATACCCACGCCATACAGATCGTGCGTTCGCGTCTGATAGAACCCGATTGCCTCTTCGCTCAGCCCTGCATATCGCGCCAGGAAATCACGGTAGCTGATCTTCGCGAGGCGCTGCTTCTTCTCCGCTTGCGGCAGTCCGGGCAGATAGTCGGAAGTATCTTGTTCCAGGCGCGCGATCTGCTCTCGCACGCTGGCCGGTAATGGAGTCTTGCCGAGGAATGCGCGCCACGGTCCTGAACCGTCGCGTTTGGGCATGTTCGGGACCAGCTTGTCGGCGCCGAACGTCTCCTTATCGAAGAAGAAGCCTCCACTCAACCCGCGATAAACGCCGTCATCCGCGCATTTCTTTTCCAAAGCAACGGGGTAGACGCCCAATTTCTCCAGCAGCCCGCGCGCCTGACGGCTGTACGGAGTGGGGGATTCGATCGCGTAAGTTCCGCCGTTCGCCAGGAGTAATCGGCCCTTAGGCCGAAACTCATTCCGTTTGGCATGGCCCCCAAAATCGTCGTGATTTTCGAGTATCAGGATACGCGCTGCAGGGCCCATCTGAGCACGATAAAAGTAGGCTGCGGCCAAGCCGCTGATGCCGCCGCCCACGATGACAAGATCGTAGCTTTCCTTCGTGTCAATGGCGGCGCCGAAAATCGAAATTGATCGTTTATCGCGCAAAGCATGCATGGCTTCGAACGATCCGGCATGGCTGCCACGCATGCCCGTCAGTGCGGGTGGATAGTACGTGTCATCGCTGCCGAGGGCGCGGCCGCCCGCGCACACCGAACCGATCGCTAGGGCCGAGCCGTTCAGAAAATCGCGGCGCGTGATGCGCCGGTGCATGCCGAGTTCGCGATCGCGCTGTGGGTCGTGGCTATCAGGATTCATCCGCGTAGATGGCTTGATGCATTCTGTCGATCCATCTTACGCATTCACGCGGCGGCGGAGAGCGCGGGCGGCCCGATAAGCCGCCCGAACTTGAGGCAGGTGTGCTGCCGGACTACCCTGGAAGGCAGCGCCTGATTGGCGATACGCGGAAAATACCCGTCAGAATGGCTTCCGCCGCCACCGCCGTCAAAACACCTTTCCATTTGTAGCTGAGCGGCGCGAAGATCGCCGCTGCAGCCGCAGCCGAACCGATGCCGAATCGGATCTTTTGTTCTACATCACCCATCTCTGTATATTTCCTAACCGCAGTTTGAAGTTCTTCCATGTGTATTCGCTTTCAACAAAAAGCGCTCATGCGCTTCTGCCTTATCGACGACTTTTTTCACCGGAAGTGATGCGGCAGCACGCACCGGAATTGTACGAGTGCGTGCGTACTAAGGCGATTGGTCTACCAGTGTTCGCAGATCCTGACCCTTCATCTGGGCTGGTTTCTCCAGCTCCAGAATTCCGAGAATTGTTGGCGCCACATCTTTGAGCGCTCCATCCTGCCGGAGTTTTACTTTTTCTTCTGTGACAAATATCAAAGGAACCGGATTTGTCGTGTGATACGTATGCGGTCCTTTCGTGACCGGATCAATCATCGTTTCAGCGTTGCCGTGGTCGGCCGTAATCAGCCAGGAACCGCCGTGCCGCTTGAGCGCCGAATAGATCTCCGATAGCCCGGCATCCACAGCTTCAATGGCGCGAATCGTCGGAGCAAGCTTTCCGGAATGCCCCACCATATCGGCGTTGGCATAATTCATCACGATCACGTCAAAGCCGCCGTGTTCGATGGAGCCGACTACTTTGGCTGTTACTCCCGCGGCGCTCATTTCCGGCTGAAGGTCATAGGTAGCAACTTTGGGAGACGCGATCAGCTCCCGGTCTTCGCCGCGATATGGCTTTTCGTTACCGCCATTAAAGAAATAAGTGACATGCGCATACTTTTCCGTTTCGGCCACACGCAGGTTCCGCCAGTTCACTTTCTCCATTACTTCGGCCAGTATGTTATCGGGGTGCTCAGGTGGCAATACGAATGGGAGTGGCAAGGTTTTGTCGTACTGCGTCATCATCGTGTAAGTGAGATTCCGCGGAACTAATGAGCGGGCTGGTTTTTCGAGTTTCGCGTCCGTAAGTGCCAGCGTGATTTCCCGGGCGCGGTCGGCGCGGTAGTTATACATAATCACGCTGTCGTCATCGCGAATGAGGCCGACCGGTTCATTCCGCGCATCCACAATCGTAATCGGCTCAATAAATTCGTCCGTGACGCCTTTTTCATAGGAAGCGCGTACCCCTGCTGCTGCCGATTGCGCCTTGATGCCGTTACCCAGCACCATGGCCCCGAAAGCACGCTCGATTCTTTCCCAGCGCTTATCGCGGTCCATGGCGTAGTAGCGGCCGCACACGGAAGCAATCCGGCCTATACCGAGTTCGCGCATCTTTTGTTCGAGCTGTTCAATATAGCCGGCGCCGCTCTCTGGAGGCGTGTCCCGGCCGTCCATGAAACAGTGCACAAACACATCCTTTAGGCCGTGCTGCCTGGCCATTTCGAGTAGCGCGTAGAGATGCGTAAGCTGGGCATGTACGCCGCCATCGCTGCACAAACCGAGCAGATGAAGCCGGCGCCCCTGCGCCTTTGCAATGGCGTTCAGCAAAACGGGATTTCGAAAAAACTCACCCGAGTTGATCATTATGTCGATGCGGGTCACGTCCATGTAGATCACGCGCCCGGCACCCATGTTCATATGACCTACTTCACTGTTGCCCATCTGTCCTTCCGGCAACCCGACATAGGGGCCGGAGGTGTGAATGAGCGTGTTCGGGTAAGTCGAAATGAGATGATCGTAAGTGGGCTTGCGAGCCATTGCGATGGCGTTCCCTTCGACGGCGGGCGAATAGCCCCAGCCATCCAGAATAGTCAGAACCAGCGGTTTCAGTCTTTCCATCTGCCTCACTGGCGGAACGCCTTCTTGCCCGGATAGATGGCCGAATCTCCCAACTGCTCTTCAATTCGTAAGAGCTGGTTGTATTTTGCAATTCGGTCCGTACGGCTCGCCGACCCTGTTTTGATTTGGCCGGAGTTGGTGGCTACCGCTAAATCGGCAATGAACGTATCTTCTGTTTCGCCCGACCGGTGTGAAACCATTGCAGTGTAATTCGCGCTCGCCGCCAGGCGCATGGCGTCCAGCGTCTCGGTCAAGGAACCGATCTGGTTCACCTTCACCAGAATCGAATTGGCAATCCCTTTTTCGATGCCTTCCTGCAGACGCTGGGAGTTTGTAACGAACAAGTCGTCGCCGACGAGCTGGATCTTTTTGCCGAGCGCCTCTGTCAGTTGTTTCCAGCCATCCCAGTCGTCTTCCGCCATTCCGTCTTCAATCGAGAGGATCGGGTACTCGTCGACCCACTTCGACCAGAACTCCACCATCTGCGCAGAAGTTTTCTCGCTCTTATCGGATTTCTTGAAAACGTACCGGCTCTTGTCCTTGTCATAAAACTCGCTGGAGGCCGGATCGAGAGCAATAGCAATCTGCCCGCCGGGTTGATAGCCGGCCTTCTCAATCGCCTCCATGAGCACTTCGAGCGCCTCTTCATTCGATTTCAGATTGGGGGCAAAGCCGCCCTCATCGCCAACCGCCGTCGAGTAGCCACGTTTCTTCAGAACGCTCTTCAACGTGTGGAACGTTTCAGCTCCCATGCGCAGAGCGTCCGAAAATGTTTCGGCCCCTATAGGAGCCAGCATAAATTCCTGCAGGTCCACCGAATTGTCGGCGTGCGCTCCCCCGTTAATCACGTTCATCATGGGGACGGGAAGAACGCGCGCATTTACGCCGCCGATATAGCGGTACAGAGGCGTCATTTCCGATTGCGCGGAAGCGCGGGCCGCCGCCATAGACACCGCCAGAATCGCATTTGCACCGAGCTTGCTCTTATTCGGCGTTCCATCCAGATCGAGCATTGTGCGATCGATTAATGCCTGATCCGCGGCATCCATGTTTGCGAGAGCGGGCGAAATCTTCTGGCTGATATTCTCCGCAGCTTTTCGGGTTCCTTTGCCTGAATAGCGCGATTTTTCCCCGTCCCTGAGTTCCACGGCTTCATGCTCGCCAGTGGAAGCGCCTGAGGGAACGGCCGCTCGGCCTATCGTTCCATCGGCCAGATGAACCTCGGCCTCAACCGTTGGATTGCCGCGAGAATCTAAAATCTCCCTGCCAACTACCTTGACAATTTCCATGCGTTGTCAGGTTAGCAAGGGACCTGACAAGTGAAACCGCCCGGTGGCGGGGACTGGAGTCACAGGCCGCCGCACTTTTTCTTTCCCCAGCACTTCCAGCAATTTGCCTCGCTTTCGAACCGCCTCGCCGCACACCCCCGGCGCAAGCTCATAGACAGAAGTAGCGGGCAAACCATCCTTCTGCCTGTCTGCGAATTCTTTTCAAAAGGAGCCATCATGGCTACACCAAAGCAAATCGAAGCGAATCGTCTGAATTCTTTGAACTCCTGCGGTCCAAAATCTGCGGCTACCAAGGCCAAGGTCTCCGAAAATCGCCGCACCCA
>JAJPJN010000058.1 GCA_021324185.1 Terriglobia bacterium
GCACCTTCGTGATGGCCGCCGTCAGAGTCGTCTTGCCGTGATCGATATGCCCGATCGTCCCAATGTTTACGTGCGGCTTGCTGCGGTCAAATTTCTCTTTCGCCATTGTGTTCTCAAATCCTGGAGTCGTCTTCCCATGCGCACAACGCCTGGCAAACCGGGCTGTGCGCTTCATCCCAAACAGGGAGAAGAAGGTGGGATGAGCCCGCGCCTGTTGCAGCGAAGACCCAAACCGGAAGGGTCATGACACACGCATCCTGTGGCACACCCTGAGTTGAGAATAACACGGCTTCGCCTTCCGGCCTACAATGGCAATGAAGGATATGGCCACTCAAACGATCTCTCGCCCTCTCGACGCCGGCATCGAGCGCGAGAAATATTTTGAATTTATTGACGGCCAGTATGTGGAGCGCGTTATCGGAACCGAAACTCATTCCGAGCTGCAGTTGAGGCGCACGAATCAGCTTAGGCCCCTTGCCAAAGCCCGCGGGGCAAAGGCATTGCAAGAATGGACCATAGCTCGAGGCGAAGAGTGGCTTATACCCGATGTGCTCGTCACTTTCCCGAATCGTGCTGAAACTGATAGTCGAGGATATCTCATATCCCCACCATTCCTTTGTGTCGAAATCATCTCGCTAGGCCAGAGCCTGGCAGAGCTTTTTCGCAAGTGTTACCGCTACAACGAATGGGGTGTGCCCCATTGCTGGATAATTGATTCGCAGGTACGCGCGTGCTTTGAATACCACGGCGGAAAGGATTTCACTCTCGCGGACGCAGACGGGCTCCTGACGGCTGGTGATATCCGGCTTTCCGTCACAGACATTTTCGCCGAGGAATGATCGCGATTTCTGAAACCCCTCTGTAGCCGGCTACCGGAATGGTCTAGGTTGGCATAGAATGCCACCAGTGCCTTTCCATCTCAGCAAGTGCAACATGGTTGCGTTTGTGCAAATTACCGATCCGGACCGCGCGAGAACTTTTTATCGCAATACGCTCGGACTGAAGCTGATTGCCGAGGAACTTCCCTACGCATTGGTGTTCGATGCGAACGGAATTATGCTGCGCCTTGCAATTGCGAAAGAGAAACTGAGCTTTACGGGGACGGTTTTGGGCTGGCAAGTGCCGGATGCGGCTGCGGCCGTGCAGGCCTTGCAGCTGGCTGGCGTGCAGTTCGAGCGCTACGGATTCATGAAACAGGATGAGTTGGGCATTTGGACCACACCAGCAGGCGCCAAGGTAGCGTGGTTCAAAGATCCGGATGGGAATACGCTGAGCATCTCGCAGCACCCGGCACGAGACTAGTCGATCTTTGTGCCTTTTAGCGCCCCGCGTACCGCCGTATTCATCATGCTTTCCGCCAGATGTTGCGTGGCGCGATTAAGCGCTTCGATTTTCTCATTCAGTACGTGATGGTCATTGCCGCGATAGACGCTTTCGAGGTCCCGAATCGCTGACTCAATCGCATTGCGTTCCTCCGGCGCGAGCGCGGGGTAGGCATCGCTCTTTTGGGCTTTTGCTGTCGCAGCCAGAATATTGTCTGCTTCCACGCGAGCTTCGCGCAACTGGCGCTCGCGCATGTCCTCTTCGGCCTTTTCGAACGATTCGCGGATCATCGCCTCTACTTGGTCCTCAGTGAGCCCATAGGAGGGTTTCACTTCCACTGATTGCTCTTTGCCGGTCCGGGCATCGCGTGCAGTAACATTGAGAATCCCATTCGCATCAATCAAAAACCGAACCTCAATGCGCGCCATGCCTGCCGGTAACGGGTCGATATCCTTGAGATCAAAACGCGCCAGGCTGCGGCAATCTTTCACCAGTTCGCGCTCGCCCTGCAGTACATGAATCAAAACGTTGCGCTGCCCATCCACAGCCGTCGTGAATGTCTCCGTAGCGCTGGCGGGAATGGTAGAGTTCCGATGGATTAATTTCGAAACAACGCCGCCCATCGTCTCAATACCCAGCGAGAGCGGCGTTACATCAAGCAGCAGCTTATTTTCGACATCGCCGGCCAGAATGCCCGCCTGCACGGCAGCCCCAAGCGCGACCACTTCATCCGGATTCAGCTCGGTGTGCGGTTTCGCTTTGAAGAGCCGCTCGACGGCCGCACGCACCAGCGGGATGCGCGTCGACCCCCCGACCATTACCACTTCGTCAATCTGCTCCGGCGTGAGCTTCGCGTCAGAAAGGCACGACCGGCATGGTTCAAGGGTACGCTCTACAATCGGCGCGATGAGGCGCTCAAATAACTCACGCTGAATTACCCGCTGATAACGCTTGCCTTTGTAGCTGAGTTCGATAGTCGTTTCGGGAACGAACGAAAGTTGCTCTTTCGCTTGCACTACCGCGCGGCGCAGGCGCTGAACGCCTTCTGAGTCCAACGACAAATCCTCACGCCACTCGCTTTGAATATCCTCAAGCGCAATCCGTAGCAGCAGATTATCAATGTCGTCCCCGCCCAAATGGGTATCCCCATTCGTAGCGAGCACTTCGAATATGCCCTCATGCAAACGAAGAATCGAGATGTCGAAGGTGCCGCCTCCGAAATCGTAGACAGCAACAATACCGTCTTTCCGCTTGTCCAGGCCGTACGCCAGAGATGCAGCAGTCGGTTCGTTCACCAGTCGAAGCACTTCCAACCCTGCGAGTCGCCCGGCATCTTTGGTGGCCTGACGTTGCGCATCGTTGAAGTAAGCGGGCACCGTGATCACTGCTTCGCTCACCGGCGTACCCAGCGCAGCTTCAGCATTGTCTTTCAACTGCCGCAGCACCGCCGCCGAGATCTCAGGAGGAGTAAACGTGCGCTCGCCAAGCCGCAGTTTTATAACCGACTCACTGTGCTCTGCGATGCGGAACGGAAACAGTTTAAGTTCTTCTTGTATGTCCTGAACACCACGCCCCATGAGCCGCTTGACCGAATAAACGGTGCGATCGGGACGGGTCAGAAGCAGTTCGCGCGCCTGTTCCCCTGCCACCAGTCTGTTGTCATCAGTCAATGAGACGATGCTCGGAACAATTTTTCGGCCTTCGGAATCCTCGATGATCTCGGGGCCGGTCAAACCCATTACGGCAACCAGGCTGTTCGTAGTGCCGAGATCGATTCCAACAATTTTCGAAGTGCGGCTTTCGCCGAAATCGATTTGAAAAGTACTCATAATTGCCTCAGAGGCGGTCCTCAACCGGTTCGGTCTGCGCGCCTGCCGGATGAATCGCCCGGTCTACGTCTCGAAGAAGATTCTCTATGTATCGCCGCCGGTTGAGAACACCGCGAATCTCATGCAGCGCCTGTTTAGCGGTCTCGCTCCGCGGTTCAGACGCATCGTATTTGTTGAACAGCTTTTCAAGCTCGCTGTCGACAGAATCGCGCAAACCGATGAAATTCTGCTGCGCCGCTTCGAGTTGTGAGCGCGCGGAGTCGTCGCCTTCTTTCAGCTCTTCGAGCATCATGTTCAACTCGAACACCTCTTCGAGTAGTTCCGCCGGAACATCTTTTGACCGTTGCTCGCCAATAGGAAAGCCTTCTTCTTTGAGCAGATACTCGGCCCGTCGCACCGGATTGCGCAGCGTGCGGTAACCGTCATTCAGAATTGCTGTCGCTTCAAGCGCCTGCGCCTGTTCCGCGGCGCTCTTCCGGCTGAAGCGATCCGGATGCCACTGCCGGCTGAGCTCATAGAAGCGTTTCTGCAGCTCAGCTTGATCGACATTCAGCTTGCGAGCGAGCCCGAAGAACTCGTAATAATCGTTCGAGAGAGTAGGCATAGATTACAGGCGCGAGAGCGCGCGATACGGGCCGTCTTGCTCTAGGCGGAGAAGGAAGATCCGCAGCCGCAACTCTTTTGTGCGTGCGGATTATTGAAGACGAAGCCGGACTGCATCAGCGAGTCTTTCCAATCCAACGTCATGCCGTCCAGAAACAGCATGCTCTTAGGATCTACAAAAATCTTCACGTCTTCGAATTCGAAAATGTGATCGCGCGGGCGGGGCTCGGGCGCGAACTTAAATTGATAACTCAAACCCGAGCAGCCGCCGCCCAGCACGCCCAGCCGTAAACCACCTTTGACGCCTTCGCGCGCAAATGCTTCGCGGATCTTCTGAACCGCCCTCGGCGTCACATGAATCTGTTTCGGCGTGTCGTTGGAACCAACCGGGCCTTGCGTCCCCGCCGCGCCGCCGAGCTGGGTCAACTCAGCCATATTCAACTGACGGCGACCGCTTCCGGCTTTCTGGAGGACTGCTTCTTTTTGTAGTCGCTGATAGCCGCCTTGATGGCGTCTTCGGCGAGCACGGAGCAGTGTATTTTGACCGGCGGCAGTGAGAGCTCGTTCACGATGTCGGTGTTCTTGATTTCGAGCGCCTGGTCCACTGTTCGGCCTTTGAGCCACTCCGTCGCCAACGAAGAACTGGCGATCGCGCTTCCACAGCCAAACGTCTTGAATTTGGCGTCTTCGATGACACCCGTTTCCGGGTTCACCTTGACCTGCAACTTCATCACATCGCCACATTCGGGCGCCCCTACCATGCCGGTCCCCACGTCGGGGCTGTTCTTATCCAGCGAACCCACATTTCGGGGATGCTGATAGTGATCGATGACCTTCTCAGAGTAAGCCATTTCTTCTCCTATTTTCTAATAAACCCAACCGCACACTAGGCCTGCCCTTGTGCGCGATCCCATTTTTAGTGCGCCGTCCAAACCATCTTAGAGAGATCCACGCCCTCCTTCGCCATTTCGTACAGCGGCGATAACTCACGCAGCCTGCGAACAACCTCGATGACCTTGTTGCCCACATAATCGACTTCTTCTTCCGTATTGAAACGGCCAAGTCCGAAACGAATCGAAGAATGCGCCAGATCGTCACCCGCACCCAACGCCTTCAGAACATAGCTCGGTTCGAGTGTCGCCGAAGTGCATGCCGAACCGCTGGACACCGCAATGTCGTTGATGCCCATCAAGAGGCTCTCTCCTTCTACATAGGCAAAGCTGATATTCAAATTATGCGGCAGCCTGTGCTCCATCGAGCCGTTGATATAGACTTCGTCCAATTCATTCAGCAGTTTGTCCTTCAACTTATCGCGTAGAAAGCGCAAGCGCTTAGATTCTTCCGGCATCTCCTGGCGGCAGATCTCGCAGGCCGCGCCTAATCCCACAATGCCTGGCACGTTTAGCGTACCGGAACGCATGCCGCGCTCATGACCACCGCCATCCATCTGTGCCGTAATCTGCACGCGCGGGTTGCGGCGCCGGACATAGAGCGCGCCCGCGCCCTTCGGGCCATACAGCTTATGGCCGGTGAGTGACAGAACGTCAATCCCATCTGCCTGTACATTCACTGGAATCTTTCCGACCGCCTGTACCGCATCGCTATGGAACAGAACACCTTTTTCCTTCGCGATCTTGCCAATCTCTTTGACCGGCTGAACGACGCCGATTTCGTTGTTGGCGTACATGATCGAGATCAGGATGGTTTTGTCCGTAATGGCGTCACGAAGCTGATCGAGATCGATCAAGCCGTCCTGTTTCACTGGTAGATACGTCACCCGGACACCTTGCTTCTCCAGGCGCTTGCAGGTGTCGAGTACCGCCTTGTGTTCGGTAACCTGCGTGATGATGTGATTGCCGCGCTCGGCATACATCTCGGCTATGCCTTTGAGCGCAAGGTTGTTCGATTCGGTAGCGCCGCTCGTAAAGACAATCTCTTTCGGCGTAGCGCCGATGAGGTCTGCTATCTGCTTGCGCGCTTTCTCTGTCGCTTCTTCTGCTTCCCAACCGTAGCTGTGATTACGCGACGCTGCATTGCCGTAGATTTCCATGAAGTACGGCTTCATGGCCTCAAAAACGCGCGGATCCATCCGCGTGGTCGCGTGACTGTCCATGTAGATTGGTAATTTCATAAAACTCTTCTATTTCCTCAGGTAAGTTGCTGAATTAACCGCGCCTTCAAGACCAATGAGCGGGGCGGGAATCACACTGTCCACTTCATCCCCATCCTGCAGCATATCTTTGATACTCACACTGTTGAGCAGACGCAAAATTCCTTCGTGAATTCGCTTCAGCGGTTTTCGGACCGTGCAGCGGCCCGAATGGCCGCAATAGCTATGCTCAGTGAAACAATCGGCCAGCACGATCGGGCCATCAATTGCCCGAATCACCTCTAGCGCCGAGATCAATCCCGGATCGCGGGCCAGCCGGTACCCCCCATTCGTTCCGTATTCCGAAACCAGAAATCCTGCCTTACCCAGTTTTTGCAGCAGCTTAGAGAGCAGCGGCAGCGGTATGCCGCAGGTATCTGCCACCTCTTTGGCGCTAACGGCCTCCCCTGTCTCGCGTTGCCGCAACGCAAAATGCTTCAGCGCTATCAGACTGTAATCCGCTTTTTTCGTCAGCTTAAGCATTGGACAGGGTTAGACTGCGATATGGGACTAAGAAGATCCTATTTCTTTATAACACGTTTCGGGGTGTCCTGAACGCGTTTATCTACAATGCAATGAGGGCCTTGGGAAATCAGCCGCGCGATTTAGGCCCCTTCGTGCTAGTGTCCTAATGTCGTGTGCCGATAAGAATAGCGAGGCGGGCTCGGAGGCGCTACTCAGCTTATTAACAAACTCGCGCAAAACCGGCGCGATCACGGGCGTTCCGCCCAGCATTGGGGTGTCTCTCTCCACGATCGAGGGTGTCTCTATTGTCCGGCGGCGCGCATTCGCGGCCTTTGCGCTCTAAAGCATCTGCGTGATTAGACTTTTTCGGGTTTTCATTCCTGCAAGCGTACTTGCGCTGTTGATTTCAGAATGCGCCTTGCTTCTGATTTGCTACACCTTGGCCTCCTATGCCGGTGGCGAGGACCCGCAACTGTACTTCATTACAGAGGGGAACTGGTGGAAGGTCCTGGTCGTTGTCGGGGTCATCATAACGGGCCTTTATTTCCAGGATCTCTATACGGAGTTGCGAATCCCATCCCGCATGGTCCTGGTGCAGCAGGTTTGCCTCGCAATCGGGTGTGCGCTGCTCTTCCTGGCCCTTTTGGGATATATCAAGCACGACTACATTCTGGGCCGGTGGATGATGATTACCGGCAGCCTGGCTGCCATTGTCCTCCTCCCCGCCTGGCGGGTCTTCTTCTGGAGGTACATCATCAGCGCGATGCGTTCGGAGCGCGTTCTGCTGATGGGAAATTCCAGCATTCTGGGCGAAGTGATCGAAAGGCTCATGGAGAAGCCGGAGTTCGGTTATTCGCTTTTGGGATATCTCTGTGAGTTCGAGCCCTGCGATTTCCCGATTCGGTGCCTCGGGCAGCTCGCCGATGTTCGCCGCGTCTGTGCCGAATATCGCCCCACGCGCATTGTCGTCGGGATGGCCGAGCGCCGGAATCGCCTGCCGGTTCAGGATCTGCTCGAGATTCGCTTTTCCGGCATCATTATTGAAGATGCCGCAGACACCTATGAAATGGCCATGCGCCGCGTCTGTAGCCGTAAGATTCAGCCCTCCCAGCTCATCTTCACGTCCATGCTGGGCCCTCGGCCCCACGCGATCACAATGCAGAATTTCTATTCTTTTGTGGTCGCATTCGCCGGATTGATCATCACCTCCCCACTGATGCTATTAACGGCAGTTTTGGTGAAACTGTCTTCGCGCGGGCCCATTCTCTATCGCCAGCAGCGAGTCGGACTGAACGGCGAGCTGTTCACGCTTTACAAGTTCCGCTCCATGTATGCCGATGCGGAGGCCCGCACCGGTGCGGTTTGGGCGAAAGTGGACGATCCCCGTATAACTCCCATTGGCCGATGGCTTCGCAGGTTGCGCTTGGACGAACTGCCTCAACTTTGGAACGTGGTCCGTGGCCAGATGGCCATCGTCGGGCCGCGGCCGGAGCGGCCGGAGTTCGTCGAAATGTTAACGCAGCAGATCCCCTATTACCGCCAGCGGCTCGCGGTGAAGCCCGGAATAACGGGCTGGGCACAAATCAACCACAAGTACGGAGACACGGCGTTGGATGCAATGATCAAGCTCGAATACGACCTCTACTACATCAAACACGTGGCGCCGATGCTCGATTTCTACATCATTTTCCATACCCTCAAAGTGATGCTGCTAACTCGCGGCGCGCAATAGTGTCGGAGGTGGTAATCTAATGCCCGTGCAGCGGTTGCTTGATGCCTTACGCAACGAACGCTCGGCGGTGCCGCTGGATGTAGCCGCGTTGGAACTGGCTAGCATCGAATTCCCCGGTTTGGACATAGATTCCTGTCTGCTCCGGCTCGACAGTTTGGCCGGGCAGATCGGATCTCAAATTAGCGGAAATGCCTCAGGGCTCGAATATATCCGGGCGGCGAATGAGGTCTTGTTTGAGGTTTTGCAGTTTCGAGGTAATGAAGATCAGTACTACGATCCGCGAAATAGCTGTCTCAATTCAGTGCTTATGCGCCGGCTCGGTATTCCTATTACGCTCTCCGTGCTGTACATGGAAGTCTCGCGCCGGCTGAGCCGCAGCGTTTACGGCGTTGGCTTGCCTGGCCATTTCGTAGTGGCTTACGAGGATGCCGATGCGCGCTACTGGATTGACCCATTCCACAATGGCCGCATTCTAACCTTCGCTGATTGCAATGAGCTGGCGCAGCAGACCGCAGGCGTGAATCTCCGCGCCAATCCGGCCGTTTTAGCGCCCGTCAATAAACGCCAGATTCTGGTACGAATGTTAAGCAATCTCAAAGCCATTTATCTGCGCGGGGAAGCCTTTGAAAAAGCGCGGCAAGTGCTCGATCTGTTAATACATGCGATGCCGGAATACGCGGAAGAGTACCGGCATAGGGGCATCATCCATATGAAACAGCAGAATCATCGCGCGGCGCGGCAGGATTTTGAGACCTACCTCCGTCTCGAGCGCGACGCCCCGGAACGCGAGCAGGTGGAAAAACAATTAGTGCTAATTCAGCGTTGGAGCGCGGCATTGAATTAGCATCATCGCTGTAAGCTGGCGGCCATCCGAAAGTGTTCGCTCGTCACAGCTTCTGCCGCTCTCGCAAATAAAAGATGAGAACCGAACCTGCCCAAATACCCTTTGATCTTGTTATGCGAGAGAACAATAAGCTTCGCGCATATGATCAGTCCGCCCATGATTGGTATCGTTTTGTGCTGTCGTTTCCTCCCCATGTAGTTAGGACATACTTGGAGCGATTCGGCGTATCGAGAGCGCACTGCATTTTAGACCCGTTTTGCGGCACGGGGACTACGCTTGTCGAATGCAAAAAGCTCGGCATCCAAAGCATAGGGATCGAGGCGAATCCTTTAGCGAGTTTTGCAAGCCGCGTTAAGTTAAGCTGGGACGTCAATCCCAATGCACTCCTTGAGCATGCCAGCCGTATTGCGCTGGAGGCAGCCGCCGAGATTCAAAAAATAGATGGTCCTCTGCGAACCTTGCCAGGAGATTCAATGGAACTTCTACTAACCGACTCGATCAGTCCAGTCCCACTACATAAGACCCTGATTCTGTTGGAGACTATCGAATCACATAGGGATATGAGGTTCATAGATCATGAACGGTTGGCGCTTGCCAAAGCTCTAGTTTCTGGAATCAGCAATCTTGATTTTGGTCCCGAAGTCGGGCTTGGCAAAATTCAGAGCGACGCTCCTGTTGTGGACATTTGGCTGGCATGCATCGAAGGCATTTGCGAAGATTTGAAAGATTTGGGGGCACTCGAGGCAACGGCCAGCCGAATCATTAGCGATGACGCACGATATCCTCTCAACGCGCTGGAACCGAATTCCATTGATGCCGTTATCACCTCCCCGCCGTACCCGAATGAGAAAGATTACACCAGGACAACGCGATTGGAATCGGTAATCCTTGGTTTCCTGCGCAACAAACAAGATCTCAGAAGTCTGAAGCAACGGCTAGTTCGCTCAAATACGCGTAACGTCTACAAAACGGATCAAGATGACCTTCTTGTAACGGAAAACGACGAAATTCAAAAAATCGCGGAGGCGATAGAGGCACGCCGGATAGAACTTGGCAAGACCTCCGGCTTTGAACGGCTGTACGCGAAAGTCACTAAGCTCTATTTCGGCGGCATGTCCCAGCACTTATCGCAATTACGCGGCGTACTCCGGCCTGGCGCAAAATTAGCCTTTATTGTTGGAGATCAAGCGTCCTATTTAAGGATAATGATTCGAACCGGCAGGCTCTTAGCGGACATTGCTGAGTCGTTGGGTTATGACGTCTTAGGCATCGACCTCTTCCGCACCCGTCTAGCGACCGCCACCAAAGAACAATTACGGGAAGAGGTTGTTTTACTGAAATGGTCCGGGCCAAAGAATAAGATCAAAGGGAAGAACATGGCTGCAGCTTACTCGCGAATCGTAGAGTCAATTTTCCAGGAGAAGTACACTAAGGGTGCGAAAGAAGTTGAATTTGATCGTGATGACATCTCATCCCATGCACAACGCTTAGGTCTAGCAGTACCAAAAAACATTGGTGATGTCGTCTACGCTTTCCGATATCGCCGCGATTTGCCTGAGGCCATTACGAAGGAGACGGTTCCGGTCGAAACATGGATCATCAGGGGAACGGGTAGAGGCAAATATAAATTTGCTTCTGTGGCGCTCACGCCGATAGTCCCTAACGAGCAGTTGGCGCTAACTAAAGTTCCAGATGCAACACCCCAGATTATCCTTCGATATGCTCTCAATGACGAACAGGCGTTATTGGCGATTATCCGCCACAGCCGATTGATCGACATATTTACTAGAACGACCTGCTATTCTCTGCAAAACCATCTTCGAACCGCGGTCGAGGGTATGGGCCAAACAGAAACGGACGAGGTGTATGTCGGCGTAGATCAAAGAGGCGCCCAGTATGTGTTTGCTGTACAAGCAAAGGGTGGCAAGGACAAAATAGGTATCGTTCAGATTGAGCAGGACATGGCAATGTGCCAAGAAAAATTCCCAAACTTGATCTGTAAACCGATAGCCGCGCAGTTTATGGCCGATGATGTAATTGCGCTATTCTCGTTTGAGCAAATTGGCGGTGAGTTGCCTAAAGTTCAGGCGGAAAAGCACTATAAGCTTGTGCCTTACGATGACTTTACAGATGCCGAGTTGGAATCCTACCGCTTGCGGGTTCAAGACTAACTTGCAACTTTGCGGAGCGCGTCAATGCGGTTCAGTGCCGTTACATTTAACACAGAGAAAAATGCTTTGCACCGTCCGCTGGTTCGCCTCCGTCCTCCTTGTTTTCGCAGTATTCTGCGCCGGGGCTAGCGCCCAGCAGAGCGTCCATTATGAAGTGAGCTTCCCTAATGCCGTGCACCACGAAGCTCAGGTACAAGCCACTTTTACGGGGGTACACACGCCGGTATTCGAAGTCGTGATGAGCCGGTCCTCCCCAGGCCGCTACGCCCTGCATGAGTTCGCGAAAAATGTGTACAACTTTCACGCCACGGACGATCACGGAAACGCGCTGGGAATCGTGCGGCCGAACCCCTCCGCTTGGAATGTCGCCACTCGCGGCGGAACCGTTGTCATCGACTACACTGTTTTCGGCGATCGCGCCGATGGCACTTACGATGCAATCGATGAAACGCATGCTCATCTCAACATGCCCGCCACTCTCGCCTGGGCGCATGGTTTCGAGAACGCGCCCATCACGCTTCGCTTCCATATTCCGGCAGAAGCTGATTGGAAAATCGCTACTCAATTGCTGCCGCACGAGGATGGCACGTGGAGCGCGCCGAACCTTGAATGGTTGATGGACAGTCCGGTCGAGATCAGTAATCATGCATTCCCCGAATGGAAGGTGGAAAATGAGCAATTCCGGCTCTCGTTGCATCATCATGGCACCGATGCCGAAGCTGTGGCTTACGCCAGGATGTGCGAGGCAGTCGTTCTCGAAGAAGAAGGTGTTTTTGGCGCTCTCCCCAGATATGATGGCGGCACTTACACGTTTCTAATCGATTACTTGCCTTATGCCTCCGGCGACGGAATGGAGCATCGCGACTCTACAGTTATCACTGGTACGGGTAACTTAACGGACTCCGCATCCCGCCTCATCGGAACGGTATCTCATGAGTTCTTTCATTCCTGGAACGTCAAGAGAATCCGCCCAAAATCGCTCGAGCCCTTCGACTTCGAGCACGCCGATATGTCCGGTGAGCTCTGGTTCGCCGAAGGCTTCACCAATTACTACGGCATACTCGTGCTCAAGCGTACCGGCTTATCATCACTCGATCAGTTCGCGAGAAGCATGGGAATGGCGGTGAATAACATCCTGTCAGCGCCCGGCAGAGAAGTTTTCGACGTCATAGATATGAGCCGTATGGCGCCGTTTGTGGATGCCGCCACCTCCATCGATCCCAATAACATGGGAATAACTTCATTTCGTATTACACCTACGGCCAGGCACTTGCCTTTGGAATTGACTTGATGATCCGCGAGCGCTTTCCCGGTAAGTCGCTGGACGATTGGATGCGAACCATGTGGCGCGAACACCCGGACATCGGCAAACCTTATACGTTAGACGATCTGCAAAGCACGCTAGCCGAAACGGTAGGTAGCCGCGAATTCGCAAGACAAATTTTCGAGCATCATATCTATGGCAAAGAACCGCTCGATTACGCAAATGCCGCCGAAGCAGCCGGCCTTGTGCTGAGAAAAGCACATCCGGGACAAGCCTGGATCGGACCGCCGCGCGGCTTGAGTTTCTCCGATAAAGCAGTTGAGCTGGCTAGTTATTCACAGCGAGGCTCGCCGCTTTACGTTGCCGGTTTGGACAAAAGCGACCGGATTCTAGAATGGGATGGTAAAGCATTGAAATCTGCCAAAGACCTGGATGATTGGCTTAGCCAACATAAGCCCGGAGACACCGTGACACTAAAGGTGATTCGTCGAGATAGGCCTCACCACGTGCAGCTCGCACTCGCGGAGAACCCCAATATGGAGTTGGTCACCTTCGAAGAAGCGGGCCGCCCAGTGACGCCGGAAATCAGCGCCTTCCGCCAAAATTGGCTCGGATCGAAGGCCTTGCACCCGCTGCCCGCCATCGATAAAATTCCCTGAGATTACGTATTTATCTCAGCCGTTGAGTACTAGAACGGAACCCTGGTGTATTCGTTCCAAGTCTCTGATCTAATTTGAAACAGCGATATGCCAACCGTCCTGTGCCCGGAGTGCGGAGACTCCATGCGGCGCTCCCGAAGGCGCATCTTCGAAAACCTGCTATTTACTTCTGCATATCGCTGCGATGCATGCCGGCTGCGCGTTCGCATCTCGCGTCTCGCCGTACTTAAAAAATTGCGGTATGCTGCCTGCCCGCGCTGCGGCGGATACTCTCTCTCGGTGCTTGCCAGAAGAGATCACATCGATGCCATGTGGAACACTCCGGTCCGCATCATCGTCAGCAAAATGCATGCGCGCCTTTATCACTGCCGGGGCTGCCGCCTGCAATTCTACGATCTGCGCCGCCGCGTGCCAGCGTCAGAACGAAAACTCTTTCCGGAATCGGTAACACGCCACGCACCCGCGCGTTAACTTTCATGAGCTTGGGCTAAAATCCGGTCTGGAATCAGATCCAGGAGGGTTTGTGCGAAGAAGAGGATTTCTTGCGTCTGCAGCCGCTTCGATTATGGCGCCCGTGTGTTTCAAAGCCGCTGAACCAGCGGCGCGCGAATACTACGAGTTCCGTAAATATAAGCTGCGTTCCGGCCCGCAACAAAAGCTGACCGACCGGTATCTCGCTGAAGCGCTCATCCCGGCACTGAACCGCTTGGGAATGAAGCCGGTCGGCGTCTTCACGGTCGACCTCGGGCCGGAAACCCCCACCTTGTATGTGTTGATTCCGGGCGCCTCAGCGGATTTGTTGATCAACACGCAAGCGCGCCTTGCGACCGATGATGAGTATCAGAAAGCGGCCGAAACCTTCCTGAACGCCCCGGCAGCGCAGCCTGCTTTTGAGACAATCGAAAGCTCTTTGATGATTGCATTCGAGGGCTGGCCGAAACTCGTGCTCCCACCTGCCACGGCCGCAAAGAGCTCGCGAGTATTTCAGCTCCGTACATATGAGAGTCCCAGCATTCGCGATCATCGGCGTAAAGTTGAGATGTTTCACAGCGGAGAGTTCGAAATTTTTCGCCGCGCCGGTTTCTGGCAGGTGTTTTACGGAGACACGCTGATTGGAGAACGGCTGCCCAATCTGACTTATATGTTGGGCTTTCCCGATTTAAGCGAGATGAATGCAAAATGGAACGCGTTTCGCGCTGATCCGGAGTGGAAGAGACTGACGGCAACACCCAAGTTCAGCTTCGAATCGATTGTGACGAATGTTGAGAACCTCATCCTCAATCCAACTTCTTACTCGCAAGTTTAGAAAGGAACGTGATGTTGAAATACTCGCTGTTGCTCATGATTGCCGCTAGCGGCTTTTGCGCAAAGGGTGAAAATCCGGTGATCCCGCTCTGGCCCAATGGCGCGCCAAACGCACGGACAGATCTCGGTCCCGAGATCAATACCACCAAACCCAGCGATGGCCGGCCCGCCGGGCGCGAAGTGACTCGTATCACGAACGTGGTTTCCCCAACTCTAACCGTCTATCGTGCTCCGCAGGAGAAAAACAGCGGCGCAGCCATAATCGTTTTCCCAGGCGGCGGATATAGAATCCTCGCGATTGATCTCGAAGGCACAGAAGTATGTGAATGGCTGAACAGCATCGGCATTACCGCGCTGCTTGTGAAATACCGTGTTCCAGAGTCGCCGGGCGTGCCGCGGTATCAGGCGCCTTTACAGGACGCCCAGCGCGCGCTCGGAATTGTGCGCAGTCACGCAAAAGAATGGAACGTTGATCCCCAACGGATTGGGATTTTGGGCTTTTCCGCGGGCGGGCATCTTTCCGCGACTCTGTTGCAGAATGGCCAACGAACTTATCCGCGCGTAGATGCCGCCGACGATATAAGTTGCCGTCCGGATTTTGCCATTCTGATTTATCCGGCCTATCTCTCCATCCAGGACAAAGGCGAGCAGATCTCACCGGAAGTGCAGCCCCAACCGGGTACGCCGCCGCTTTTCATCGTCCAAGCAGAAGACGACCACACATTTATTCAAGGGACGTTGCTTTACTATCGTGCTTTGGTTACCGCTAAAATTCCAGCAGAGTTGCACATCTACGAAACAGGTGGACACGGCTATGGTCTGCGCCCCACCAGCGCTCCCGTGACACACTGGCCCCAACTTGCCGAAGCTTGGTTGAGACTCCATCACTTCTTGCAGTGAGTGAATAACCTACTGCTGCGAAACTTCTATTCCTAACTTCGTGTAGATTTGCTGTAAATCGCCTGTAGTAATGAGCGGTAACTGAATCTGCTTTTTATCGTTCTGGTTTAGCTCGACGTCCGTACCTTTAATCTCTAGCTCTTTCAATACATCCGGATTCTGCAGTTCGTTAAAGTCCAGGCGCTCGAGCGCATAAGCGCGATAATGCCCGGGAGGCAGATTCTTCATCGTGAAAGCGCCTCCGGCGCCCGAGGTGCCAAACCGCAAACCGGAGCCATCCTCGTTGAGCTTATCGGGCACAAGCACCACCGGCGCATCAGGTGTTGCATTCGGCTGCCCGTTGGGCCCGGCATCCCCAGAATCGGTCCCGCTTTGCGGGAATTGCACGACGCCATCCAGTTCCGCTACACCATAGCTCAATATCACGCTGATCGGAGCCGTGCCTTGCGCTAAATCAAATTCTCTGCCGAGAATATCCTGGTTGCCCAGTCGAACGGATTTCAAGTAAGTGCCCGCTGGTGCGTTTACATTCAAGTAATATTTCCCCGGCGCCAGGTTGTCCAGCGTGAAGTTTCCATCATCGCCAGGAACACCGTTCATGTTTCCTCCGAACATCATCGCTTCGGCAGGTGCCAGGTAAACGTGGACGTTTTTCAAACTCACAGGAGATGCTCCCGCCGGCGGATTCCCTTCGAACATGACCTGCCCATGCAGCGTAGTCGGAGGAACGATACTAATTTGCACATCGCTGACGTCGGCCTGCCCGACCTCCACATCCTGCCGCCCGAAAGCTCGTATCCCTCGCCCGGCAGTGAACACCGTCAAAGTATAGGAGCCAGGCGCAAGGCCGGCAATATCAAATGTGCGGTCTTTCGTGACACTCGTGCCGCCTCCAATCGTCCACATCGGGTCCTGTTCATCACGGGCTGCGGCGCTCACGGTAATGCGGTCGCTGGGATTATCGGGTATCGCGCCCACAATCCGGCCACGTATGTGATAGGTTGCCGTGCTGTGCAGCCGGATGTCCGTTCCTGTCAGCTCTTGTCCCGCTCTCACTTGAATGGGCGTTGCGCCGCCAATCGCGGTAGCTTCCGGATAGAACGTTCTCACCGGGCGAATGTCAGGTTTTCCGGGCTCGGCCGGCGGTTCGCCATTGGGCGAAAATCGCATAATCTGCGCAACCAGATAGTATTTCCCGGGACGTACATTTGCGATTCGATACTCGCCCAGATCATTTGTGTTCGCTCCGTTCTGCATAATGTGGCGAAGCTTGCCGCGCTGCCACATTTCGACCACTAACTGCACCATTGCGCCGGCCACGGGATCGCCGTCCTGATCCAGAACTTTGCCCGTAATTACGCCTTGTGGCGTCAGGCCAAGACTGATGTTGGTGAGTTGCTGGCCCGGCCGCAAAGTAATGGTCCTCCCACCTTGCCCCACGCCCTTCGAACCGTATTCCGTAAGCAAATAGCCGGCGCGGTCACCCGAAAGGTGATAATTGCCCGGCTCGATGTTCTCAATTTTGAAACTGCCGTCGGCTTGAGAGATAGTCGAGTAACCTTGCGGACCCTGCGACGTGTTGCCGGCATTAGGCGCGACATTCTGCCTCGTAAGCCGGATGTTTGCCTTCCTCACCGGTTCGCCAGTGATCGCATTGCTCACATGCCCCTGCACCACGCAACGGTCTTCGGGTTTACTCGTGCTCGGCGGCGGCGTAAGAGCTGGACCCCCGCCCGGTGCAAACACAATCTGCCCCCAGAGAGCTTGCCCGCTGAGGAGGAGAGACAAAACAACAGGATGCGGCCAAGCACGCCTGGACATAACGTCAAACCAGCGGGCGGGTTTCCGGGGTATTCGTGGTGGCCGCAGTGTCTGCCTTCCGGTAGTAAGCGACGCCATTGCGCTCTTCAACGAACACCACCTTATCGCCGATTCTAGCGCGTTCGCGCGCTTCATTGGCAAGTATGCGGACGGTCAGCCGGCCGCCTCGGTCCAGATCGATAATTGCGAGCTGATACGGCGCTTCCGCCGCGTACTGCTCCGGTGGGGCAAAAACGACTGTCTCCGTATATACGATGCCGCTGCTTGATTCGGAGTTGGCCATGTTAAGCAGCCGCCAAAATGGATACCACGCACGTGGCTCCCGATCCGCCCAGATTCTCCGTGAGCCCGATTCGATGCCGCGCCACCTGCCGCTCTCCTGCATCTCCGCGAAGCTGCATCACAATGTCACAGATCTGGCCCACCCCGGTCGCGCCCACCGGATGGCCTTTGGATTTCAAACCGCCGCTCGTGTTGATTGGCAGCCGGCCATTAATCGCGCTACAGCCGGCTTCGGCGAATTTGCCGCCTTCTCCTTTCACGACGAATCCCAGATCTTCGCTCGCCACGATCTCCGCAATAGTGAAGCAATCGTGCAGTTCCGCAACTTCAATATCATGTGGTCCTACGCCCGCCATTGCATAGGCTTTCTGGCCGGCTGCTTTGACGGCAGGAAACAACGTAATGTCTTTTTTGCTGTCGAGCGCTACACGATCGGACGTTTGGGCCACAGTCAACACGCGGGCAAAGCGCGAGTTGTAACGCGCCGCATGTTCCAGCGGAACAATCACCACCGCCGCGGCTCCGTCACTGATCAGAGAGCAATCGTAGACCGTCAGCGGCTCCGCAATCGGCTTTCCGGCCAGAGCCTGTTCCAACGTAATCACTTTGCGCATATGCGCCAGCGGATTCTTGGCGCCATTCGCATGGTTCTTTACCGCTACTGCGGCAAGTTGCTCGCGTGTCGTACCGTACTGATACATATGACGCCGCGCAATCATGGCAAAAAGGGCGGGGAATGTGGCGCCCGCGCGGCCTTCGCCCGACATATCGCCAGCTCCCGCGAGAATCTCCGTTACGCGCGGCGTGCTTTGCGAGGTCATCTTTTCCACACCCGCAACCACTACCACGTCGTAGATCTCCGCCGCTACGCTCTGCCAGGCATGAAAAAACGCCGATCCGCTCGAAGCGCAGGCATCTTCAAAGCGCGTGCACGGGATGCTCTCAAAGCCCGCGGCGGTGCCTATATACGGCGCAAGATGATTCTGTCCGACGAATGAAGGACCGGCAAAATTGCCTAGATAAAATGCCTCTACCGAACCGGGTTTAACGTTGGCATCGCTTAAAGCGTGCTGGATCGCCTCCACTGCCAGCGAACGTAAATCACGGTCCGGAAAGGCTCCAAACGCAGTTTTCCCAATCCCGATGACAGCAACGGATCTCATATAAGATTAGAGTAGCGTTCGATGGCTGTGGCGGCCTGCACGTTTCCTCGATCTTCGCGTCATCCTCTAGTAGGAGCATGTCAAGCATCAGCGCCGCATCCTGTTTGGAGCCACTTGGCCCTCACGCCCCATCCTGCGAGCCGGCTATGAGCGAGCGTGTGCCTCCCATCTCGGATTCCCAACTGCACGCCGGCGTCGACCTGCAGAACCAGTTCGTGCAGCAAAATCTGCGGCGAATCTTCCTGCTGATTTATCGAATTGTCGGAAACGTCGATGACGCCCAGGACCTCACGCAGGAAACCTTTATTAAGGCGCTGCAGCGGCAATCCCAGTTGAAGGATCTTGAAAAGGCATCAAACTGGCTTTCGAGAATAGCCTCAAACACCGCAATCGACTTCTTACGCCGGAACCGGCGTTTCAGCTTCACTGATGTAAGCGAACTGGCAGAGCACCGGACCTCCGCCCTGGACAGTCCGGAGCAGATTCTGCTCCGTGGCGAGCGAAAACTCCACCTGGATGGTGGCCTCGCCGAATTGACTGAACGTGAACGCATGGCGCTTTTGCTCCGCGATGTGGAGGATATGCCGCCAGATCAGGTGGCCGCCCAGATGAAGTGTTCCATGGCCACCGTGCGCTCGCACATCGCGAATGCGCGTACAAAGTTCAAGCGTTACCTCGAAACGAGAAAGCCATTATGAGCAAGGTGATCAAGCAGGATTTGCATCCCCGAACTCCCGAACTGGCGCTCTTTTCCAGCGGCGATCTGCCTTGGCGGCAAATGTGGCGCTTGCGCCGCCACGTGAACCGCTGCGAGGACTGCGAAAGACAGGTGGCTGAATTTCGTGCCGCCAAAGCCGAACTGAAGCAGGAGGCGCACTCAGAAACACTTACAGCCTTTGAAGCCATTGCCGATTGGTCCGTGCTGGAACGCGAGATGCTTGGCAATATCGCGGTTGGCGTCGCAGCCGCCCGGTGCGTTGACAAAGTCCGTCGCGGGCGCTCTTTCCTGATCAAAGCGGCTGTGCTCGCTGGCCTCACCACGCTCTTTGTCGCGGGCTGGATTACGCACATTCCAAAAGAAGACACCATGCACCTGGCCGCATCCATCCGGCAGATTATCGGATTGGATCGTCCGCAGATGACCGGTACACAACTCAAGACCACTCCCGATGGTATTGTGGTGCGCGCCCAGGGGGCGACATTGACGATCCTGCATCCGCCTTCCGCAGTGGTCTCGCTTTCGGGGCCCTCATCCGTCTCGGCGCGGTATGTGGACCAGGATTCAGGCGAAGTAACCATCACAAAAGTCTATGCGCAGTAGAAGTAATGCACTCCTTCTGGCCGGCTTGCTGGCTAGTGTGCCGTTACTTCGCGCTCAGACGCGCAACGAAACGCAGCCCTGGATAGATGTCGAGTTTCCGCGTGACTCCCCGGTGCTGGCAGTTTCGACGAGTTTTGGACCCAGCGCAATCCGGCCGCGTGGCGCAATGATGGCGCTCGATCTGCACGCGTCACTGCTGCTGCGCAATACCGGCGCCAAGACGCTTTCCGGACTGACTTTGCGGGTGGAAGCGCAGGACCTGACTCCCTCCGGTAAGGCCTCTGTCACAGTGCCCAGCCTGGTAGTGCAGCCCGGCGAAGTTTTCCCGGTGCGCATTGATGCCGAACTCGTCAGGCCGTTCGGTGTCAGCCGCAGTGAAAACGCTTTGGTGCAGGTTTCGCTCGACTGTGCGCTGTTCGGCGATTTAACCGCATATGGGCCCGACAAGTTGAATTCGCGCCGCGCCCTGATGGTATACGAATTGGAAGCCCGGCGCGACCGGCGCTATATGGCGAGCTTGCTGGCCCGCCAGGATTGGGCGCAAGTGCGAGAGGAACTCGATTTCGGATTGCAGGATCTGGATCCGCAGCAATTAGGCCTCGAGTTGTTGCATGATCCGCGCGTGAATGGCTGGCATGAACAGCCGGTGAACGTGGCTGCCGTCGCTTTTCGAAACGCTCCGGTGCAGCCCGTCGGCGGCGCCGCGCGTGTCTCCGGTAATGAGGTGCGTGCGCCCGCCATTCAGGTGAAGAATACGTCCCAAAAAACCGTGCAGAGCATCGATATGGGTTGGATTGTGCGTGATGAGCGAGGCAGGGAATTCGTGGCCGGTTCCATGCCTGCGACGCTTCACTTGGCGCCTGTGCAGACGGGCATGATGACCGAACAAGGCACCTTGCGCTTTTCGCATCCCACCGGGCAGCCGATGTTAATCGGCGCGCTGATGGCATTTGTGCATGACGTGGAGTTCGCGGACGGCAAACTCTGGATTCCGAGCCGCGCCGATATTGTCGAAGCAACCTCGGACCCGCTGCTGCGCCGCGCGTTGGCCACATCGCCTGAACAGCAACGTTTAGCCGAGATCTATCGGCGCAAAGGCATCGCCGGCTTGCAGGAAGAACTGAAAAAACTGAACTAGCTGCACCACCGGACGGGCTTGTTAGACTGAGTAAAAGCGCATTGAAACATCCCTGCGCGCAGTGACGATTTCGGGGCGTGGCTCAGCCTGGCTAGAGCGCCTGGTTCGGGACCAGGAGGTCGGTGGTTCGAATCCACTCGCCCCGACCAATCTGCCGAAAATCGTCGGCTCTAGGCTCAAGCACTTAATGGGGACGGCTTGGCCGCTGACTGACGTTAAGAACACATTACCCTAACGCGCAATCTATCCGCTGATGTTTGCTAATAGTGCGCAACTCCTTGCTACGCTTGCGTCTCATCGTCTGAATATGATGGATCTTGGCCTGCTGCAGGACTATCGACGACCAGAAACAAATCTGAGTACGAATACGGCTTCCTGCCCAAAGCGCCGGCGAAGCAGGAAGCCCAAAGATTCCTCTCCGGGGTGAAGAGGATTGTTGGGAGTTGCTGCGGCGAGACGCGGCTCGAAAAGATGCTCGCCAGTTACAAATTTCCCAAGCTTCCGGGCGGAGCGAAGCCGTGAGATTCCCCTAGGCAGACTGTCGCTCCGTTGAGCTTGGCAGCTTTGGCAGTGCAAGCCCAAAACGCAAGTCAGTTCAGCAGAACACGTGCCGGCCCAGCGACGGCAAATAAATCTGATTCACCCACTCCTCGGGACGAGAGGACGACCAGATAATCAAAAGCGATTCGACTACCTCGCTCACCGAGGCGCTCGGCAACGCCAGCAGCACTCCAGGACTCCTCGCTCCTGATGCGACCCTCGCGGCGAAATGGACCGGCATCGTCCTCTTGTCGTGTGAAACGAGCACCCTTTCCTCGCGTGCGGCGAGTTCGAGCACTTCGGGATCAGAAAGCCCTTCAAGGCCAGCGCCGTTTGCAGCCTTGAAATCGATCGACGGTTCACACGGCGGATGCCCTGCACAATGGCGTAGTTCAAGTCAGCATCCGCAAGGAATCGAACGCTCACTGTCTGGATTTGCTCAATTCTTCGCCTGCCCGCTGCAGCCGGCTCCAGAGTTCAGGATTGGCCTTACTCAGCGGAACAGTCGATTCCTGGATTCTGCGCTCCTCGTTTTCCAGGTAGGCGCGAACTTCAGCTTGATGATCCAAATAGAATGCAATTGCGCCGTAGATCTGTGGCAATCGCAGCAGCGGGAACTCCTTCTGAATCGCCTCGGGCGAGTTGCCCCGCTCGAACGAGTACACAACCGAATCGAGAGATACGCGGGTGCCCGCCACATAATAACCGCCGTTCCGTTCCTCGATGTACTCCTGCTCATGGAAATCTCATCCATCAGTATCGCGCGGGGTGAGGGCAACGGACAATCCGTCTATGCCCAACACTATGCCCCCCTGTGCATACCCGGATTGTGACCGATTCCAATACGGAAACGCCTACCCCGCCTTTTACAACAACTTGACATTTTGAAGGCAAGTACAAGAATGAATCCGCTCAACATAGCGAAAGAGAGGCCCTTGCTTGGTAAGCAAAGTGGCCCCGATAAGCAGTGATAAGCAGTGACAATCAAAAGGAAGTAACAATCACATGAACGATCAATCGAATGAAACAAAAGCTCTAGCTGGCCGACGGTCGTTTCTGAAAAGCAGCTTGGGAACAGCCGGGTCAATAACTTTGGGCAGCACGTTGCTTGCGACGAGCGCGCGAGCGTTCGCGGGCGAAACAAGTGACTCTCTCACTCACGGCGATATAGCGATTCTGAGATTTCTGGCGGCTGCCGAACTCATTGAAAGCGATCTGTGGGTGCAATACAACGAACTAGGCGGAATTCAGGATAACGAGAGGAAGGAACTTGGCGGAGGCGGCAGCCCGATCTACACGGCTGCTCTCTCAAATCTCGATCCCGACATGCCTCAATACATACACGACAATACCGACGACGAGCTCAGCCACGCAGACTTCCTCAATGCCTATCTGAAAGCAAAAGGCGCAGATACCGTAGACCTGGATTCGTTTCGCACCCTGCCTGGCAGCAAGGCCAGTGGCGCCCTGCAATTGGGGCGGCTCACTAACTTGATGCAACTGACTGTGGATACGAGTTGGTGGACGAGATACCGCAGCAGCACCCATAACCCGGACCTGGATCCGGCATTTACATTTGCCCAAGCCGTTCCGGGTCTGGCCAAAGGGCAGCACCCCGCGATTCCCAGAACCGATGCCGATCTCTTTCCTCAAGATCACATCCAGGCAATCGCCAACACCGCAGGATTCCATTTCGCATTTATTGAGCAGGGCGGAACTACGCTATACCCTTCGCTCGCGCAAGGAGTCACAGATCCCGAAGTGTTGCGCATTTTGCTCAGCATAGGGCCCACGGAAACAGCGCACTTTCAAACCTGGCACGACAAGGCGGGAAACGCGGTGAACGGCTCAATCCTTCCGTCTCCATTGATAGACCCCAACGATCCCTCGCTGATCTTTCCAAATCTCAACACCGCCCCCGGAGGAGAAGACTTCCAAACAAATCTAATAATGCCCGAGCCCTGCCCGTTCATCCGGAATCTCCCTCCCTGTTCAATCGTGCGTCCCACCCAGCCAAGGGGTGCTGCCATGGGAGCTCTCACGGCCCTAACTCGGGATGGCCTGTTCATCGGTCAATCGCGAGAGTTCTTTGAATTCCTGCAGGATTTAGCCGAGGATGCCGACGAGGCAGTAGCGCGAAAGATAGATTCCCAGAATCGTAGATCATAGATACCTCTCCAGGCCGGTATCCTTCATAGTCACGCGAGCTCCTTGTAATCGCCGGTCGCATTTACAAGAGTTTTACAGCCTTGAGGGACCTATTCGAGTCCCCGGTCACTAAGCTTGAGTTACATGAAAGCGGTATTGGCAGTTTACACATTCGCCGTTGCATCAATCATCGGCGCGAACGCTCAACCGGTTCCAATCGATAGCGCGAAATCTACGCTGATCATTCGGGTATACAAGGCCGGTCCATTTTCAGTCTTAGGCCACGATCACGAAATCGCCGCCCCCATCGCTAGCGGTTCGGTTGATACCACGGCTCACGAGGTCGTATTACGAATCGTGGCAAGCGCATTGCAAGTTCGCGATCCCGGAATATCCGAAAAAGAACGTGCCGAAATTCAAAACAAGATGACCGGCCCTGAAGTTCTTGACGCTCAACCCTATCGGGAAATTGTATTTGAATCCACCGAAGCGGAACAGGCCGGCCCCGATAAGTGGAACGTACGCGGCAATCTAACTCTGCACGGAGAGAAGCACCTTATTGGCGTAGAAGTCCGGCAAGTAAATGGATATTACGTCGGGAGCTCGCGCTTTAAGCAAAGCGAGTTCGGCATCAAGCCAATCCGTATCGCGGGAGGCGCCGTCCGGGTAAAAGATGAAGTCCGGGTCGATTTCCAGATTCGAGTGGGCACTAAATGATCAGACTTAATTGCAAACAAATCATGGTAGGATTCCTTCCTATCATCGCCGGTGCGCTGTTACTTACCGTAAATGTCTCAGCTCAGTACGCGGCCACCAGCAGCACCACTGTTTTCAACAACACGTATCACATAGGTTTCGACCGGCCTGAGGCATGGGGCCTCAAATACTTCACATCGGCAACCATGTTGAGCGGCTTCGAAACGCCGGAGCCGCTCGCGGGCTATCATGCCGGCTCCATTACTGTAGGACTCGAATTCGGGAATTTGCCAACACTCGATGCGGGACAACAGCGAATCGGCTTCAACGGCACCGAGCCGGAAGATCTCAATAAGGCGCCTGTATTCGTCCGGCCCGTCGTGAAAATCGGCCTTCCAAAGAAATTTTCAATCATCGCAGGCGCGCCTCCGCCATTTCGATTTTTCGGTCTCACTGCCCACCTGTTCGCTCTTGGCCTGGAGCGCCCGCTATTCGAAAGAGAGCAGTGGACGCTCGTCTGGCGCGCATCCGGACAGGTTGGGTCCGTTAAGGGCGCATTCACTTGCCCGCGAAGCGTTTTGGCCTTTGCCCCGGGATCTGCTGGCAATCCAACCGCCTGCGTCGGCGAATCTTCAGACGTCTCCTCCCTCAGATACGCTGGCGCGGAGTTTCAATTTGCTTACCGGATCCCGAGCATTTCCAAATTAGCGCTCCACGCAGCAGCGGGCGGCAATTTCCTCGACGGGGTCTTCCAGGTCCACGCGCCCGTATCAGGCGGCTTGGACGAAACCAGGCTTTGGACGCACGGTGGCACACTTTCAACAACCTTTGGCGCCAGTTATTCACTTACCAGGCGTACCGC
This sequence comes from Terriglobia bacterium, assembly GCA_021324185.1. GTDB lineage: Bacteria > Acidobacteriota > Terriglobia > Bryobacterales > Bryobacteraceae > Bog-105. The sequence continues at coordinate 25,216 of JAJPJN010000058.1, forward strand.
GCTCGGCGTCGACGCCTTCTACAGTCCCTTGTGGGTCCGGCGCACTCCCACCTCGCCGCTCGCGAATGACGGGTTATTGAACTTGCGCTTATTTCTAAGTTACCGCTTCCGCTGACATCGATAACCTCGTCCGGAAGCGGACAATTGCTGTCCCACATCCGAACAAACATTGCGCCGCAAATTCATAATGCGTTCTCGAAAGTTTTACGAACAGACCCGAACCGGCGCTGCTCCTGTTTCGTTAAACAACAATAGAACAGCCCGATGTAACATTCAGCCTTCACCAGAAACAATGGCCATCAGGATGCTCCGTACCGCATGGGTAGCGTAATTGATCAAAGGAGAGTATTCGTGAGCTTTAACAGAAAGCCGGTAGTAAGTAGTGCCTTACTTGCCGTTGCGTTTTGCTTTGCAGCCTCGCGCGCAGACGCGCAGAAGGGGATATTCGATCTGCCGGTCGAAGTACATTGGGGCTCAACAGTCTTGGAGCCGGGCGAATATACCGTCGATGTGCCGGTCTCACAACCATGGCCCCATCAGATTTATTTGATACACAACGGCAAACTGCTATCGATCGTTTTGCCCGAGATAGAGAACTCGGGCTTACAGTTTGACAGTAGCTGGTTGCACCTTGTGTCCGTGCACGGCGCATACTATGTGGAGAAATACGACTCGGCAGCAACGGGAAAAGAGTTCACGTTTTGGGTGCCTAAAGCAGAGCAGGGTGGCCTAACGATCAAAGTAAAGCATCAGTCCTGATTTTCGCCCGGCGCTGCATGCCCCTGTGAGCGCTTCATTGCTCTACATACAAAGAGCAGACACATCGCTTGCAAGTGGGATTGCTCTCGACATCCAGGGATGCTCGAAACCGCTGCGCTTCGAACCCGTTCAATACTTGCAACAAAGTGTGTGTTCGCAACGATCCTATGGGTGCATGGAAGAAGCAAGGCCGCACAGCCCCCGTAGCTTCAATTACTGCCGATTTCCAAGGCGCATTGCACCTTGGAGCCACCGGCTTACAGATGCCCAACTGAGCTTTAAAATGAGTAACAATTCGCTGCAACTTGTCGCGGTCTTCTAAGACAAAAGCTGTGGCGGCCCAGGTTTTCTGCAGCCCGTCGAACTCCCGTTCGAGAGTTTCGATCTCTTCCGCCGATAAGGCGATCTGGCTCTGGCGATTTTCATCCCAGGGCTCTAATCGATTAAACGCTTCCGATTTCAAATCGGCCGCCAGGTAAGAAATGGAAGTAAGGCCAAGTTCTTTGGCCGCCCAGGCCGTATTCTGTACATACGAATGATTTCGTTTCTGCAATGTACAACGCGCTGAAATTGGGAGCAGCGGGTTGTAATGCTTCACTTCCCGAATGCCCTGCTGGAGTGTCGAAAACGCCGCGGGCACTCGTCTGATCGCGTCGTGAACAGCGGCCGGACCATCTAGCGAAACGATAACGTCATCAACTCCAGCCGCCAGCGTCTGCGCATTTTTCTTCAGTAACAAGCCGGTACTAAGAACCGTCACCCGGATCTGCCTCTCTCTCAACATCCGGGTCAGCCGGAAAAGATCCGAATGCATCAGGGGTTCTCCTCCTGAAAACACAACCCATTTCACCTGAAGTTGTTCGATTGCGGCGAGATGCGATTCAAGCTCTCGCGCGCTGATCTCGTTTGCCTCGGTATCCTTCCAGATATCGCACATTAGACAGCGGCAATTGCAGCGCGAGTGTGCATAAAGAACAAGAATTGGCAAAGACTGAACGTCAGGCGTCATGATGTAACTGTTTTCCGGCAAGTCTTGGTTCCCGGCCTGATATATGCCTTGTCTCATCTATCAAAGGCTTTATGGGATTCCGCAGGAAGTAGGTTCCACGGTTCTCAACCTGAAGCGGAAACGCGTCCTCGAATAGCTCACCAGGATCAGAGAGCGGAAAGTCCGCAGACACAAGCTCGATACGTCCGCGAACAATGACGAGTTGCGGACTAGCGCGAAGCAGAGTTTCCGCTGGGGTAAGGCCGTCATCGCGCATCACCAGCAAATCGGCCGGACCACCATAGCGAATTTCCCCATACCCCGGCGGTAGCTTTAGAATCCGCGCCGCCATGCACGTTACCATGTCGTACAGTCGCTCAGCCGGAACCGCGTTATGCGCAACATGCAGTTCATCGAGTAGATCTCCTTTCGCCGTCAGAGCTGAATCCGTCCCCAGCGCAATAGGAACTCTGGCATTCAGTATTTCGCGGTCTAGACTGCACCCCAACGTGAAGTGATTGGAAGATGGACACCAAACCAGAGAGCACCCGCCGTCTTCCACCCATTTCAATTGCTTTCTGCCAATCCCAACACCGTGGACCAGAACCGTTGAGGGCGTTAGTGCACCGCCACGGTTCAGAATGTCGATTTCTTTTCTCGCCGCCTCGTCTGTCCCTTCGGCAGCATGAATGAAGAAAGGAAATTTCTCCGGCGTTGCCTGGAATCGCTCGTGCCAATCGCGGCAAAAGTGAAGCGAATGAGCCCATCCATAGCGAGTGAGCACTCGAATCGGCAGATTCTCGCGGTTCGCGGCTGAAGGTAAAGCGTTGTGCTGAGCAACCGTGGTTACACCAGAAAGTAAATTCTTTGTAGCTCCCCACCGGAAACGGGCGCGTTTGGGTACGGCGCGTTGTTCTTCGATCGAAGATTTATATGCGTAGTGAATATCTTCGGCCCACGCTGTTGCATTGGGATAAATAGCGCGCCCCAACCTTGGGAACAGATTCAATTCAAGATGATCGTGAGCGTTAATCAGACCGGGCAAGATCAGAAAACCGCTCAAATCAAGCACGCGCTGCTTCGAATCAGATATTGCCGAAAAGAAAACTCTACCTCGGCTTAGCCATAGATCCACTGCCTTCGCGTCCCGTGCATTCACGGCAATCCGGGTGCCGGTAATTTTCACAATTTTTCCCAAAGCGCGATAAATAGCGCGCGCGGCATCGTCGCGGCCCGAAACGAGTCAAACTTACCCGCCTCCCTAAAGATCGGCAACTCTGCCTGGCCCAACTGTGGCTCAATCCGCTGCCGCAAAATCAAGCCTGCTTGGAATCCGGAATCTGTCACCTGCTGGATCGAATGGCGAAAGTGCTCAATTTCATAAAGGGTGCCGTCGGATTTGAATGATCTTGTCCAGCCGCTTGCAATCGCATCGGGATGTAAATCACTGACAACCAGGAATCCGCCGCGCCGGGTTACACGAGCGAACTCTCGAAAAATACTATGTGGATTTTCGAAATAGCCCAGCGACATCGAGCAAATAATCAGGTCTGCCCAGCTATCTCGAAACGGTAACAAGTGTGCATCTCCTAAGACCAAACGCCCGGATAAGCCTGTGCGACTCCTGGCTTGTTGCAGCATCGCCTCGCAAGCATCCAAACCGGCTACCCTTGCACCTGTTTCTCGAAAGTGCTCCAGCCATTCGCCTGTTCCACACCCGACGTCGACCACATTCTGGAAATTCAGTCCTTTTAGTACCGCTGTCACCATTCGTCTTTCCAGAGCGACTAATGGATTGGGCATCGAATCATAGAACGGCGCCCAGATCTTATGCGCCTCGAGAGCCGGCAGCCGCATCACAGACTTTCCAATCGCGGTTTTCGCAATGCCAGCAGGCGCTGCGCCCACTGCAGTTCCTTCGGGTAGCCATAGAAGCCAAGCAGATAACGCCAGCCGCTCAGCCCCTGAAGTATCGCTCGCCCCCACCGCGGCAGATGAATATCCTGGATAGTCGGCCATCGCGAGTTGACCACCATCTCGAAATTGTCGATGCGATGCTTCAGACGTCGCGGCAGCCAGGCCACATTCGGATCATGTCGTGTCGTGAAGTTATACCATCGTTCTGTCGCCCACTCCTCCGGTGTTCGAGGAAACTCGATCTTTGTTTCTACCTCGCCGTACATCCCGTCAGGATGCGGCGTCGGAATGTAGTGCTGTACGATAATTTCCGCATCGGGATTAATCCGCTTGATGCGGCGAATAAAGCGAATAGTTTCGAACGTATCCCGTTCTGGATCTTTCGGGTTTCCTACAACGAAAGAGAACTCCGGCACAATGCCGAATTTCCGAATCCGTTCCGCCAGACACAACGTCTGACCCGTATTCACTTTCTTATTCATCTGCTCGAGAACCCAGTCCGAGCCTGATTCGGCGCCAAAGAAAATCATCGTCGCGCCGGACTTCCTCAACAGCCGCATGGTGTCGTCTGAATATCGAAGCACTGCATCGATGCGGCCTTCACACCACCACTTCAGCCCTAGCGGTTCGATCGCCGCAGCTAGCTCAGCCGAGTGGCTCTCGTTCAGGAAAAAGTTATTGTCGTAAAACTGTACCGAATCGATGCTGTACTTCTGCTTCAGATGAGCCAGCACCGCGGCAGTTCGCTTTGGCTCCTCTGTACGTTGACGTCCTTTATATATAGGCACCACGCCGCAAAACGTGCAACGAAACGGACACCCGATGCTCGCTTGATGAACCACGGTCCGCTTGCCGAGAAAGGTCGGCATGATGTATTTCTCGGCATTTGGAAGACGGCCATACGGCAGCCACGGAAAATCATTCGGTGAGCGCAGCGGCCGTTCTGCGTTGTGTACGTGCAGGCCAAAGTCGTCCTTGAATGATAGCCCTTTCACGCCTGCAAACCGTCGCGTCGTTCGCAGTGCTTCGATCAATTCAAGAAAAGTTTCCTCGCCTTGCCCGCGAACGACGAAATCGACATAGCGGGCATTCAGCGCGGCATCAGGGTAGAGCGAAGGGAAGTAGCCGCCCCAGACAATCGGTACTCGAGGATATTTCGAGCGAAATTCGCGGCACAATGGAATAGCTGCTACCATCTGCGGCCCCGGCATAACCGAAACCGCCAGAAGAGTAACATCGGCGCCGCGTGCCAGCTTGTCCAAAGTTACACCCGGCTGAGGATCAGCATTTCCATCCACAATGGCGTACTCGTCCTTTCCTTCAAGAACGGCTGCCAGAGAAAGAACCGCCAGCGGAAAACGCCGGTTTTTCGGCTTAGTCGATCGAGGATGCAGCAGGATGATCATACGCTGTGGGCCTTCCGATCAGAATCCAGAATCTCGATGGAGGTCTGCGCTTGTGAAGCAATGCATTCAGCGGCCGGAGATGCCACCGCCATCCATACCAAGGCTTCAGGATCTGCCACCTAACGGCTAGATCTTTCGCCAGGTTTTTAAGCATGGTTGGATCAAGAAATTCCATATTCGGCAGCGCGTCTGAAGCAAAGCCGTACTTTTTCAAAAAATGAGCGCGCTTCTCCTCAACCATACGCATCCCGTGTTCTCGCCTCCGATAGATAGGCGAATCCAGAACGACGATGACCCCTCCTGCACGTAAGCACCGCCGCGCCTCCGACAAAGTTTGCACATAGTCGACTGAGTAATGAAGTGAAGCATTGAACACGACTATGTCAAACGCCTTCGCGGCAAATGGCAGGTGGTCGAATTCCGCCTCAACGGCCGGAAATTGCACTGGATAATGTCGTGCTGCCCCCAAACCGTCTCGTCCATCCAAAAAAATGTCCAGGGCTACAGGGCGATGCTGGCGAAGCGACAGGCGATAACATAACCAACAGTTTCCGGCCCCCAAATCCAACACACGAAGCGGCCGTCCCTCTCGCCTTTCGAGAACTTTCAATATGTTTTTTTCAAAGTAGCGGTACGTTTGAGCCCGTATAGCCCACATGGCACTGTTTCTGCCGGTACAATCAGAAAACGGCAATGCGCGGTAATAGTTACTATCCTCCGAACCGCGCCCTTCGGCATGCCGTATGTGTTTGTACTCTTCTAGAAATTGTTGACGCGCCAGTGCCCAGTCATTCATATACGTCGCCAGATATAGAGTTGGTGGTCGGCAATCGAGCGGAAGACCGGCCAGGATGCCAGCTTGCTGTCTAGAGCCGCTAACATGGCAAGCACCGGTTGGCTAAAACTTCTGACATAAGACGGCGGGACTGTTACGCCAATACCGGATTGCCTACAAAGAATGAATTTATCTTGAAATGCCTTGAGTATGGCTCGTCTGGAGTGGTAGAAAACCTCGATCCTGTATGAAGATTGTGCGCGCCCCGAAAGTCTTCGCAGCGCCTTTGTGAAATCTCCTCGCAGAAGATAATATCCGATCTCCCATAAGCAAATCCGGCCCAGGAAACACAATGCTACAAAGCCGCCGGGTCGAATGAGCCGGCCTAGTTCTCCGGCTATCGGCTGAATCGACTTCACGCAATTCAGCGCTCCGAAATTCGAAATCGCGCCGTCAAAGCAGCCGCCGAGATCACACAACTGCTCTATGCTGTGGACGTGAGCATCGATCCCCTTGGCGCGCGTGATGCGTACCATTTCCGCGGAACTGTCAATTCCGTGAACGTGGATGCCGGCTTGTCGCAGGTGAACAGCATCCGCTCCCGTTCCGCATCCGGCGTCAAGCACTACCGCACCCGGTTGAAAAAGAGGATCTATCAATTTCCACACCGCCTGTCGCTGCAAATCGCCAACGGAAGTTTGCGTCCAAAGCGTGTCGTAAAACGGCGCGATGCTATCAAAGCCAGTCATTCGGAACTTCCCACGCTCAGGCTTCCACCTCGTAGCGTGTCTCCTCCAGCCCGCGGCGGGCCGCCGCAGTTATCACCGGATCGGCCGCGGGACGCAATTCGTTTTTCAACAGTTCATCGGCATATTGGTAAAAGCGCCTTGAATGTCTGCCCTTAATTCGAATGTCACGGTCAGTGCTTTTGTTCCACTCGCCCACCCGAACCAATCGGGAAGCTACTCGCTCGTAATATGGCGTTCCCTTGATCGGATAAGAAACCGTGGTGAAACAAACATCCGGCTGGCATTCTTTTGCATGCTGAATGGTTTTCTCTATATCCTCGATTTCCTCGCCCTCGTATCCCCACATCAGAAACATTCCCGTTTGGATGCCATGCCCTTTGCAAAGCCGCACGGCCGAACGCACCTGCTCTATGGTTACTTGCCGTTGCATTGCGTCTAATATCCGTTGCGATCCGCTTTCAGAGCCGATCCACACACGAAAGCACTTCAGTTCCGCGAGAGTCGCCGCGACACGGCTATTAAGACGATCCGCACGTGTGATGCACTCAAACGGGATTACTAGATTTCTTTTTTGCATCTCGGCCGCGTACTCGAATAACCAGCCGTGATGAATTGTGAAAACATCATCCGCTAACCACAGCATGTCGGGCTGATAACGTTCTCGAATCCATTCGATTTCATCGACCACCGCATGCGGCGACCGGCGGCGGTGCGTCGTGCCGTATACCGAATGGCTGCACCAGTTGCACTTGTAAGGGCAGCCCCGCGCTGTAATAAGCGAAATGGAGCCCTGTCCATGAAAACTGCGCCATGTAGTGAGATAGCGGTCAATATTGATGCGTTCGCGATCCGGCCAAGGCTGGGCGTCAAGATCCCTAATAAGAGGAGCCGGAGCTGTACGCTGCACATGACCATCAGGGCCAAAGTAAATCAGCCCCCCAATATCCCCCCAGCGGCTTCGGTCAAAGGAACACCGCAACAGTCGTTCCAGCGCGAGTTCTGCTTCGCCGGCAATAACAAGATCGGCGCCCGCTTCCAGATATTGCTCGGCATAGTTGGCCGGTTCCGGTCCACCAACGATGACGTTCCATCCAGCCGCACGGGCGCAAGCGATGATATCGAGGGCCGTAATCCGGGTCATCAAGTTTGCGTAAATGCCGATCGTGGACGGCGGACTCTGCTGTAACAGGTCGAAAAGTTCTTTTTTCGATCCGAATGTCGAATCATAAATCTCGACATCGAAGCCTTGCTGGCGCAGATGGGAGGAAAGATAAAGAAGGCCCAATGGGGCATAGGGCTTCATGATTTGTTGTTCTTTTGGATCTTCGAACAAAAAGTAGGCATGCGTCAGAAGCAGGTTCATGGAAGGACCGCCTCCTCGCATAGAGACGCTGCCTTCATTGCATCCACCTGCGCCCAGGCATTCTTAATGTCGCCCGCACTCTCCGGATGACGAACCTCGAGGTGGATGGCGTCCGTGATCGCACGATAAAACTCTGTAGAGTAAGTGCCGCGAAACATCATCGTGAGGTCGCCGCTATCCGCCCAGTGTTTCTTTTGACCTAACTGCGTGGATACGAGTTGGTGAAGCTTCGTTCCGGGAAGCGGATAAGTGATCGACACCCCAACCTGGTCCGGTTTGCCCTTTCGCAGCATCTGAATCGTTGACTCGATATCTCGCCAGGTTTCACTCGGATATCCCAACTGAAGAAACCATCCCGTACGGATCCCGTTCCGGCGCAGATTGTCTGTGGCCTGTAGGATCTGTTCCACCCGCGTCCCTTTGTCCATCGCATCCAGAATGCGCTGCGAGCCGGATTCGGCCCCCATCCACACTTCCTGGCAGCCGGCCCGCTTCAAATCGGCAACCGCCTCGCGGGTCATCAGATCACAGCGAGACTGCATCTTGAACGGTGTGTGCGCATTCATCTCTTCCACCGCTTCTGCAAACTCGCGGGTCCAGCGGGCGGAAAGCGCGAAAATATCATCCGCGAACCATAGATGGTCCGGCGTATAGCACGTCTTGAGATAAAGCATCTCTTCGGCGACCGATCGTGCCGGGCGCGCGCGATAGCTGTTTCCGTAAATCGGCTTGGCACACCAGTTACACCGGTAAGGGCAACCACGGCTCGATACCACATTCATAGAAAAAAATCCGTGGTAGCTGAGCCACGTCTTTCGATACGGCTCCATCTCAATGAGATCCCAGGCCGGCCGCGGCAGATGATCGAGCTGTTTGCGAAGCGGGCGTGGTGCCGTGCGGCGCGTTTCGCCGGCGTGGTCGCGGTAAACCAATCCCGCAATTCGATCAGGCTCTACTCCCCTGGCGAGCTCTACCAATGCCTCTTCTACTTCGCCAATAACGACGTAGTCGAAACCTGCATCCATGTAGGCGCCGCTTTGATCCGTTGCATCCGATCCGTGCACTGCCACCGTGCAGCCGTACGCGCGCGCGACTTTCGCCATCCAAAATGCCAGCTCACGGTTGCGGGACAAGCACATCTTGGTCACAAAATGAAAATCGTCCTCACAAACCACAACTAACGATGGCGACTCGCGTTTCAATACTTCGATGAATGTCGCTTCGGGATCGCTTAACGCGATGTCGCAAACACCAACAGTTACACTCGCTTGCCGCAATGCCGCAGCCGCCAGCAGTGTTTGAAGAGGCGGATAAGGTTCCATCTTCTTGGACTGCTTCTCGTCATAAAAAATATGATTGCTGTGAGTAAGCAGCACATCAATGTGTCGCCGCAGCATCAACGTGCCTTCTTCGAGTGCTGCTGCAGCGGCTGCTTCTCAACCGGCGCAGCTACATCATTGCCATACTGTTGCGTTAGAGCAATATCTTCCTCGCACAACAGAAGAAATAGAGTGGAGTCCAGCAAGTCATACGCTCGAAGTTCCGACAATATGGCCGGCGCCCAGATAAAGCTCTTGAATGGCACGCCGGTCAACACGTCACCACCTCGTTAGATAAAAGCTGGGCATCCACTTTCGGCTTGCTCGCCGGAAAAAGTTTGTTGGCCTTGTCTTTAAGCCACAGTTCAACCGGGGTCGAATAGACGTTGTGATCCAATCGCCACCGCGCCGGAAGGCTAATCGCCCGATGCACGATCCGGTTCACCACGTGTTTTTTTTGCACCCCAATAGGAACGCGATTGAAAGCCACCCGCAGATACTCACGCATCCGTTGAACGCGCTCGTGCTGGGCTCCTTTCAACCACGGCAGAACCGTATAGCGAGGAAAAAAGCTGGCCCAACCCTCGAATGTTTTTGGCACCTGAATGCCCAATTCAAACGCCCGCTCCATAATCGGCGCACCCGGATAGGGCGTAAAAATATTTGTCCAAAACTCAGCCGCCGGGTAGCGCCGGCAGATGTTCATGATGAGTTGAATGGATTCGCGCCGTTCAACCTCGGTCTCACCCGGGAAGCCAAAAATCATATTGAAGGAGGGCCGAATTCCCGCCTGGCTTAACTTCTCAGCAGCGTCGTAGATCGTTTCAAGCTTTTGAAAATCCTTGTTCATGAGGTGAAGGATCTTCTTAGAGCCTGAATCAGCTCCTTGGGCTACCTGAGTTAAACCCGCCCGCCGAAGTAACTTCAGCTCTTCTACGGTAAGTCGCGTAACAAGATTTGTAGAGGCCTGAATGCTCCACTCGAACTGCACGCCGGTACGGATCAGTCCTTCTGCTATGTTTACCGCCCGATCCCGATCCACCAAAAAATTGTCATCGACAACCCAAAGAAGCCTAAGACGATATCGGCTAACTAAGTCCGATACTTCCTCGACAACCTGATCCGCCTCCAGGGCATTCCACTTACGGCCGTATAAGCCGTCGTTCGTACAATAAGCGCAGTTAAAGGGACACGCCAGGCTCGACGTATACATGGCCCACCGCCGGCCACATATGCGCTCATATGCGTCGAAATCAGCGAGGTGATATGCCTTTGGCGGCAGTTCTCGTATCGGCTTTAAAGCGCGCGAAGGATTAAAAACAAGCCTGCCGTTTTCCTTGTACCCCACGCCAGCAATACCCTTCATAGACTCGCCCGCCTCAATATGCTGGACAATTTCGAGTAACGCGTCTTCGCCTTGACCCTTAACAACTACATCGACATCCGGACATGCTAACGTCTGGTCGGGCAGTAGCGAAGGATGCCAGCCGCCCAGAATTACCGGCTTATCTGGATACAGTGCCTTGGCCGCTTTGGCAATCTGTGCCGTTTCACGTATCATCGGCCCTGTAACAAGCGATACGGCAAGACACAGCGATGTCCCCAGTTCAGCTAACACGCGTTCCTGAAAGTTAGGCGTGATCGTCGAGTCAATGATCTTTACTTCGTATCCCGCTCTAAGGAGCGGTGTTGCAACGGCCAGAATCGCTAAAGGCGCGGTAGCTTCCTGGCTTGAAAACGCAGGGAAAAAAAACAACACCTTTTTACTTTTCTTCAGCGGTTGGCTTCTTAGCATGCCGCGGATTTCCCCAACAGGCCGTTTCCAGATGAATCCGTGCGGGACATTACGCCCAAGTATGGAAGTGTGCGGCGGGCGGATGTGTTCAGGAAAAGTAAACAAGTCGTAAACGTTAGGCCAGATGCGAAATCGAGCAGGTGCAAAATCGAGAGGATCACTTCCGAACCGTCCAGTTTTTTGGATTGAATGTAAATTGCAAACTGGCGGATACGTTGGTCTGAGGACCGCCCAGGACAGGAATAAAATACCTTTCAAACTGCACGAACGCCGTCGCATTCAACTGGGGTCCCACTTGCCATTGCCCGCTGAGGCTCACATCCGTTTGCGTTCCGCCGCCCGGCAAGAAAATGCCCCCCGTTTTGATCTGTCGGGCCGACAATGAGATTTTGTCCTTAGACGTTTTCCAATACGTCACCGATCCCTGATAAGCACGCGCATCTCGCCCCACCCAGCTACCCATCAGTAACCCGTCATTTGTGTAGGCATCACGGTACTGGTTGTTCCAATAGAAAAACTTGCCACCTTCGTCGCCTCAATACAACAACGTGGAATACGTTTCAAACCGAAAGTCCATATGCGGTAGACCCGGCAGTTGAGTCAGATATAAGCCCGGTCCCCAAGCGGACCGCCTCGGCGCATCCAGCGGATTGGGTTCATCGTCTGCAAAAGAATCCGAGTAAATCGTCACGAAGCGGCGCAATCCCGGCACGCGCCATTTGAAGTCAAATCCACTACGGCGATCGCCCGGATCATTCGCCGATCCAAACGCCGTGTTGCCGGTGCTCGCAACGCTGAAAAAGCTGTTGACAATGCTCGAAACGGTTAGTGGATGACCAACGCCGCCGAAAATGCTGCTGCGAGTAAAGCCTAGCTCCAGGTTTTCAGTAAGCTGAAAAGTAATCTTTTGAGCATTAATAAACGGTCTTGGTGGAAACTTATGGCCGGATAGTTTACCCACTAAGAACTGGGTTCGAACGTGGCCAAGAAATCGAAACGGTCCCGGTAAAACGATCGGTTGTTCTTGATCCACCCTCAACGCGTAAAAGGGCGCCGCGTTGTCGCTAAAGGTAAACGCGCTGTCCTCTCCGGGTCCCCACCAGATGCTCTGCCTGCCGAAGGTGACATTGAAGTTTCCCAAGGTGGCTCCTACATACATCTCAACTGGGCTGAATTTGCTCACCGACGGCACGATTGCCGGGGCTTGCGGAGGCAGGCCGTCTAAAGTCCCAATCAATGTGCGCAGACTCTCGTCATACGGGCCCGCGCCGCCCGCCCTCTGATACTCGCCGCGAAAATAACCGGAAAATCGCCCCAAGGTGCCGAACGCCGAAAATCCGTCAACGGTATTCGCCCCTTCTCCGTAAGGTCGTCCAAAATCATTCGTCAAAGTCTGGCCAAAATGGTAGCTATCCCGCAACGGTGCCCCCGAAATCTGTTCAACGCGCGTGTAAATAGATGCGACCCTCATCTCAGCTCGGACGGGTTTCAGGTTGAGGAACTCCTGTTTCAACGCCGAGAGCAAACGAAGCGCTTCTGCATTTGTGCTCGGCGCGGACACCTGTTCGCTATGTCGCGATGCGATGTCCTCCGCTTCCTCTAAAAAAGCTACACACTGGGCACGTGTCCACGGGGCGGCCAACCCTTCCAAATCCGGTACATACCCCATCGCCGCCAATCGCTTCAGGGCAGAGTAGATCCAACTGTCTATCGAAACGTACACCGGCCCCGACGCCGCTGGCTTGGCGTCGCTAGCCGCAGCTCGCACGGCCGTTAATAGAAGACACGCTGACAAAATTCCCATCGCGTGCAATCTCCTGACCTGCATACTAACCGTCGATTATGCAGCCTAGATTGTCAAAGGTCGTCGCATAGTTGTGAACAACTTGCGAAAGTTGTCAGGTCGAAAATGGCCGAAACTCCGTAACGCCCCCGCGTATTGCACACACTATCCATCAAGCCGTAAAAGCCTTGTAAAAACCGTCCACATAACTTGAAACACTCTGGAATTCCTCCACTTACGACGGCACAATAGCTCAAGTGATGCAGCGCGCGCGAATGTTTGCAAGTGAGTCCGGCTCTTTCTGCGCGAGTCTTTTTATACCTCTGCTGGCCGCAGCGGCCGTGATCACAGGGGCCACTCCACTATCTGCACAAGTGCCGGATTTCGTACCCCCAAACCAGTTACGGCAGTCGCAATCTGGAATCATCTCTGGTCAATCCACGCAGCCTCGAGCGTGTACGCCCGCCGATTATGGCGATCCCACAGCCGAATGCGTTCCTGCACGCGGGCAATCGGCCTACAATCCCTACGGCAATCTGAATGTCGCGGGCTATGGCGCAGCCTCCCGGCAGGAGCCACATCTGCCTTACGATGACCCGTTTTATCCCGCAACTGACACACCCTTGCTGAGACCCGCGAATCCCTCCTCCAATTACTCCATGCCGGCTCAGTCCCCCGTGTACTTCGACAAAGAGGCCCCGACTGAGTTTCAGCGATACGTAGCTGCTTCCATCGGCAAAATACTTCCCCTCTTCGGTGCGTCGCTTTTTGAAAAAGTCCCCGCAACGTTTGCTCCATTGGACCGTGTACCCGTAGGAGCGGATTACTTAATCGCGCCTGGAGACGAATTACAAATCAGCGTGTGGGGACAACTCAATCTGTCACGCCGCGCATTTGTCGACCGCACAGGTATAGTTACTTTACCTGGTATCGGACCCATTACATTGGCGGGACTCACTTATCCACAAGCGGCAGATGCTGTGAAAGTCGGTCTTTCACATCTCTACAAAGGCTTTGAAGTCAGCGTCGCATTAGGCCGCCTTCACTCAATCCAGATATTTGTACTTGGCAACGCGCGCAGGCCCGGCAGCTACACGGTCAGTTCACTTAGCACGCTAGTAAATGCGATCTTCGCATCGGGCGGTCCCTCTGCACGAGGGTCCATGCGTTCCATCCAGCTCAAGCGGGGGAATACGGTTATTCGGGATTTCGATCTATACGACCTGCTGCTATCCGGAGACAAATCCAAAGACGCCCAGCTCGCTCCCGGAGACGTCATTTTTATCCCTCCTGCGGGCCCTCGCGTCGCGTTAGCCGGCAGTGTGGAAAATCCCGCCATCTATGAAATTAAGCCAGGCACAACACTGCATGAAGTTCTGAATCTCGCCGATGGGCCATCTCCTCTTGCTTCGTTCAAGTCAATTCGTTTAGAACGAATTGACGCCAATGCAAATCTTCACGCTCTCGACATCTCCCTCAACCAGAACGGGCTCAAGACTCAGTTGCAAAACGGTGACGTCATTCGCGTCATGCCGTTGGTCCCCAAATTCGACAATGCCATCACCTTGAAGGGAAATGTCGCAGATGCCGGCCGGTTTCCATGGAAAAAAGGCATGCGGCTCAGCGACTTGATTCCCGACAAAGAGTCGCTGCTCACCAGGGACTATTGGAACCAACATAATGCGTTAGTTACTCCGGTAATGGCCAGCTCCGAAAATAACACCAGCGGCCTCAATAACCAATCGCCGTCGATGTCAACTGACGCGGCTCAACACACTGGACCGAACTTCAAACCAACTACCGCCACCTCCTTTCAGGAGCAACAGAGAAATGCGAGAGGAGATTCGTCGCTCGCGGCCGCCACAGAGCTGGACGATACGCCGCCCCTACGCACCTTTAAGCCTGTTAATGACGTTCAACCCATCGCGCCGGAAATCGACTGGCATTACGCGGTGCTCGAACGCCTCGACAGAAGCACTCTCGAGACCCGCAAGATCCCGTTCAATCTGGGAAAGCTGGTATTGGAGCATGATCAGGCGGAAAATCTGCTACTGGAACCAGAAGACGTTATCACCATCTTTTCTAAAGCCGATTTCTCTGTTCCCATATCGCAACAAATGACCGAAGTACGAATCGAAGGAGAAGTGGCCATGGCCGGCGTTTACTCGGTTCGCCCGGGAGAAAAGTTACGGGAGGTTATTGCGCGCGCCGGTGGCCTCACCACCAACGCGTATCTCTACGGGGCGCAATTTACTCGCGAGTCCACACGGCGTGAACAGCAGAAACGCTACGAAGAGTTTTTAAATGATTACGAGCGGGAAGCGAACCAGGCCGCCGCCAACTTATCCAGCCGTGTTACATCGCCCCAGCAAGCGGCAACCGCCCAGGCTTCCATCGCGAGCCAGCGCGAACTGGTAGAAAAGCTTCGTAAGGTCTCTATGGATGGGCGCATCGTTCTCGATATGAACCCGAACGCCCGCGGCTTAAATGCAATACCGGATCTACCGCTTGAAAATGGCGACCGTTTATATATTCCCAGCCGCCCGGTAACTGTCAACGTGATGGGAAATGTCTTCGAGCAGGCCTCCTTTATTTATCAGGAGGACTTTCGCAGCGCCGATTATCTCAAGAAAGCTGGCGGGCCTAGCCGGGATGCTGATCGCAGCCATATGTTCGTAATTCGGGCCGACGGCTCTATCGTCAGCAAGACCCTCTCAGCGCCGCTTTTCGCAAATAGCTTTGAGTCGCTTCATATCTATCCTGGAGACACCATTGTCGTCCCTACACGCCTCAATCACGCTACTTTCTTGCGCACCCTGACGGACTGGTCGCAAGTCTTTGCCAATTTTGGGTTGGGAGCCGCGGCGATCAACGTCCTGCATTAGTGAGAGAGACGATCATTTTGCCCGATCAAGCAACATCGCCATTCGATATCGGCCAGGAAATCCGGGAAATCTCCTTTGGCAATCTATATTCGATAATCGACCGCAGGAAGAAGCTCCTGTCTTACGTGATAACCATCGCTGCCATCGCAAGCACAGCAGGAGTCTTTCTTATCCCCGTTAAATATACGGCCGAGTCGGTTATTCTTACTCCGCAGCAGGCGCAGCCCTCACTCTCTGCGCTTATTCAGCTCGCCGGAGTAGGAACCGGCGCCGGCCTTTCCGGCTTGAGTCTTTTGTCCGGATTCGGCCGGAATCCATCAGATCTCTATGTCGGCATACTGAATAGCCGCACAATCGCTGACGCACTCATCAACAAGTTTAGTCTAAAACAGGTCTACGGTGTGCCCGATTTTGATCGAGCGCGCAAGCATCTGTCTCGCAATACCACCATCAAAGCCGGTAGAGATACTCTTATCCACATCGAAGTCGAAGATGGTAGCCCGCAGCGAGCTGCGGCGTTAGCAAATGCCTACGTAGATGAGCTCTTCCTTCAAAACGCGCATGTCGCTCTAAGTGAGGCAAGCCAGCGCCGCTTATTTTTTGAGCAGCAGCTTGCAAAAGAAAAGGATTCGCTGGCAGATGCCGAAATCGCACTCCGAAACACCCAGCAGTTCACAGGCTTAATCGAACCTGGCGGCCAAGCCGAAGTGATCCTTCGTTCCACCTCCCAACTACACGCCGAGATCCTTGCTGTGCAGGCGCAACTGGCCGGCATGTCCACTTATGTGACGAATACGAACCCGCGCTATCAGATGTTAAAGAACGAACAGGGGGCTCTGCAAGCGGAGTTGAGCAAGCTGGAAAAAGGCAGTCACGAAGGCGGCGCACCCGAAATTCCAGTCGGTAAACTCCCTCAAGCGGCGCTGGAATATCTCAGAAAATACCGTGATCTGAAGTATCACGAAGCCTTGTATCAAGCGCTTGCACAGCAGTACGAAGCCGCAAGACTGGACGAAGCGAAGGCCGCGCCATTAATTCAAGTGATCGACCGGGCTGTCGTGCCGGAACGAAAAAGCTGGCCCCCGCGAGCCGTCCTCATCCTCTTAACTACCACTCTTTCAGCCTTAATTGCCATCCTCTATCTATTCGTGAGGAGCAATTCCCCACGAAGTGCAGAACAGCTGTGAGCCACGGGCTTCGGAGTGTGCTTTCTTCCTATAGACATCTTCTAAGCGACATAGCAGCTCTTTCCCTCGTTCAAGCTCTCAACTATGTCAGCCCTCTAATCACCATTCCCTATTTAGTGCGCGTGCTAGGTCCCAGTCAGTTTGGGGTACTTTCATTTGCACAAGGAATCGTTCTGGTTTTCTCGTTCATAACCGATTTCGGCTTTGATTACACCGCTACCCGCGCCATCACCGCTCGAGCCGGTGAACCGGAGGCCACATCACGTATATATTGGTCTACCCTATGCTCGAAAGCCATCCTGCTATGTTTCAGCGGCATCGTATTACTTCTCATCGTCGCCTATACACCACGGTTGCGCGAAGCATCGACGCTTTTCGCTGCTGAGTTCCTCTATGTCATCGGAACCGCCATCTTTCCCATCTGGCTATTTCAAGGGTGCGGCAAACTCAGATGGGCGGCAGCGCTTCTTGGCGTGGCGCGCCTATTAACTGTCCCGGCTCTTCTTCTGTTCGTTCGGAGCCCTGGCGATTACGTCATTGCTGGTGGTATCCAGGCGAGCGTGGAGGTAACTGCGGCCATTCTGGCGATCCCTCTACTGATTCGAAACCTGCATGTTCATTGGCGCCCTCCATCGTTATCTGATATCGCTACCTCTCTGAAAGAAGGCTGGCCTATGTTTTTAGCCGGAGCGGCGCTCTACGCATCCACCTCCAACACAACTGTCTTGCTCGGGTTTCTGGCTGGCAAGACCGAGGTCGGTTACTATAGCGCGGCGGACAAGCTGGTGAAAGCCTGCGTCGCACTTTCGACCCCTATTACTCAAGCGCTCTATCCCCGCATTACCGCCTTACAAGTCCATTGCAATGCGTCAGCCAGAAAAATGATTCGCCAGGGCCTTATTGCCGTAGGCGGCATCACTGCAACAGTGTCGCTTTTACTGGCGTTGTTTGCTTTCCGTATTTGCCCCATTGTGCTTGGATCGTCATTTAAACCATCGATCATCATCCTCCAGGTGCTTTCACCATTGCCGTTGTTAATGGGATTAGTCACAATGTTAGGAGCACAAACTATGGCCGTGTTTGGAATGGAGCGGAAGTTGGCAACCATTATGCTTTTCGGCGCCGTCGTCACTGTGCCGCTAGGCCTCATCCTTATTACCTTTTTCGGGGCCATGGGCGCCGCAATCACGTCTGACCTTCAGATGGTGATTACAATAGCAGCCATCATCGTTACTCTAAAGATGCGCAATATTCGTGTTTGGCGGCGCGTGAATAGACCAGAAAGGCCAATGCCGACCAGAACAGTAAGCCCAATGGAAAAGTCAGAAGATAGGCAATTCCAGTCGATCCGATAAGTACGCCGATGTTCCACGCCGTCAATGTTCGTCGCCAGCGCTCATCAATGTCGCATCCGGCATAGAACCACAATAAAGCTAATCCGGCCATAACGAATAATCCAATCACTCCGAAATTGGCAAGAACACGCCAATAGAAGTTTTCAGAAAACCCGCCAGATCCGAAAAGCAGTCCAATAAGCGATGATTCCTGCAGCGTGCTTTCTGCCGGCGCCAAATCCAACAGGTGTGTCATCGCACTGCTGCCCTTAACCGAATAGATCTGCTCGAAAGCTTCCGTCACCTGCCCGATGCTGTATAGGTAGGGATAGAGCACAACCGCCCCAATGCAAATGGCGCAAAACACACAACCTGCTGCCAGCCATTTCGCCTTACTGTTTTTGGCCCTGTAAAGCCGAAAAAGAACAAGACAGCAGCAGATGGTAAAGCACGTGATATATCCGGTCAGTGAAAACGTACCGGCTACCATCACGCCGTAAGCGGCCGTCCGAAGCATCCATCTAGCCCTACGAAAACCGAGCGCCAGCGCCGCCAACAGCAAACACAGACAGGCATATCCGTTTGGATCGTCGAGGATTCCGCCAAAGCGAAGCAACACTCCGGGATAACTGAGTGCCGGATATCGAATCCCAGCCATTGCCAAAGCTACGGTCATCAGCCAAAACGAAAAAGTAGTCCAGAACGCGATCTGCTCGAACGTGATTAGCGTGTCTACGACGCTATGGCTTTGCTCAACAATCAACGGTATAAGCAGAACGCCGGCTAGCCATGGCATGAGCTGCATCCCGCAAAGAACGGTATTGTCGAAATCCCCTGGTGAAACCGCCGCCCGGACCACTAACACCGTTCCTAAAACCAATATGCCGCCTGCCGTAACTTCAACCAGCCTTCGATACCGCGCATTCAGGTAAAAGGGTCGCCGGATAAAGCGAACCGCTCCATATAAAAAAAACAATAAAAGCAGTTCGTACTTAAGCGCGCTAAGCCAAATAGGAGTCGCCGAGTAGTAACTTGTCGTGCGCGCATCATTTACCTGAAAAATGTACCGGTACATGTACTGAGCGATCGATAAAATCCATAGCCAGATCAGCGCCCAGCAAGGCCGCGTAAATGTCCTAACACGAGTATTCATCTGCTGCCTGGGTGAAAAGATCGATCACCGCCTTGCGATATGCCTCCAGAGTGAAGCGCCTCCTCCATTCGTCTTTCGCCGCGGCAACAATAGAGTCTATATAGGTCGAGCGCATGCCTAGAACCGCAACGATCCCACCTGCCAGCGCTTCGGCAGTTGGTGCTGTTGTCAGAAACCCTGTTCGTTCATGCTCTAGAATCTCGGGTATTCCGCCGGACGGAAAAGCAATAACTGGTATCGCGGCGCTAAACGCTTCCAGGATGACCCGGGTTGTCGCTTCCAGAGCGCCTGAAGGTACAACCAGAAGATCAACGTCGGAATAAATGCTTGCGATGTCGCTTTGCCACCCAAGAAACTCAATATCCACATCTCGGGCAGCAAGCCTGACTCGCTCGTAGTAATCCAAACCCGAAAACAGTGGCGACCCAATAACAAAAAACCGGCATGCCGGGAACTGGCGTGCAACAATCTTCGCTGCCTGAACGAACTCTAACTGACCTTTCTCTTTTTCTACCCGTCCAATAACTCCAATCCGCCATTGCGTTTGCGGTATCCGTTTCTTACTCGGCGCGATCTGTTGCACCCCGTTGTACAAAATCTTCACTCGCTCTGGCGCAAGATAACGTCTTATCGGAGCTGCCGCATAATGACAGCTAGCGATAACAGAGGCCTTCGAAACACGAAGAGACTGGCCCGCTAAGGCGATTGCCGAACGCTGGAACAAACGATTATGGCAGTGGAAAACCAGCGGAATACGCCTTTTCCGAGCCGCCCAGGCCGCAGCCGGAAGGAGCCTTGGCCCGTTCACGTATAGCAACGTAGTGCCTTCTTGAGTAACAATTCGCTGCAAGGCGTCAATCGCTCGCGGCAGATCCAACGCATATCTCAATAACTCGGCCGGCGGTTTCTTGGTGCTCGAATAGTGCTTCGCTTCCAGCACGTACGTACGGCAGCCTTGTTTCTGAAGCGCTGCAGGAAGCGGGCCATTCCCGCAAATGGCAGCACAGATATTCCAGCCATTTTCTGCAAACGCAGGAAGCAGATCGAATAGGCTCCGCTGCCCTCCCCCAACGCTGGCATATTGATCAAGGCACAACAGGTTACGCCGGGCGCCGGTCCGAACAGAACCGGCACTAACTTGCGTAGACCGGTGCATCAATGCTCTCGCGCTCGCGATCAAATAGAATCGGCGAGATTCGCCGCGCAAACGCTTCGTTCGAAAACCGGGTCGCGTGCATTCGAAGCGTCGCCGGCGAAATCCTTCGTTCTTCCCTCTCGAATGCTTCTAACGCGCGTTGCAGATGGCGTTCACCCGGTTCAGAGTAGAAGAACCCCGCGCGCGGATTCATTTCAGGGACAGTTTCGAGAACACCACCTCTGCCAAGCGCAATAACAGGCTTACCGCTGGCAAGCGCTTCCACCGGCACGATCCCGAAATCCTCTTCCCCCGGCAGCACCAACGCCCGGCAGCGGGCATATAAGTCCGCCAGTTCGTCGTCTGACACGCGTCCACAAAATTCAACATTGCTTCCTGCCATGCTTTTTAGCCGCGAATATTCCGGACCGTGCCCTACT
The DNA here is from genome assembly GCA_021324185.1 of Terriglobia bacterium. Taxonomy (GTDB): domain Bacteria; phylum Acidobacteriota; class Terriglobia; order Bryobacterales; family Bryobacteraceae; genus Bog-105. The sequence goes on from JAJPJN010000058.1 coordinate 46,204, forward strand.
ATCTTCAGCGGCTTTCCTGTCCTGGTGAAATAACGCACCGCATCGGCAATTCGCTTATATGCAACCAATTCTGAAACAATCAGGTAGTAATCTTTAGACGGCGCATTATAGAATCGATCAATGGACACCGGCGGGTGAATAAGTCGCGATGGGCGCCGGTAGGCTTTCCAGACCCGGTTCTGAACATTTCGGCTGTTGGCAATAAACTGATCTACTCGCAACGCCGAAGTGGCGTCCCAAAGCCGTAGATAACTGGCGATCGGCGCCATGAAGCCGCGCTTCACTGTCGAGGACGTCCATTCGTGGAGATACGCAGGATACAGGTCCCAAAGATAGCGCATCGGTGTATGACAGTAACATACATGCCGCGTATCCGATGAGGTAATAACCCCCTTGGCCGGACCGGACTCACTGCTAAGTACTAGGTCGTATCCACGTAAGTCAAAATGCTCGAGGGCAACCGGCATCAACGGAAGCAGTGATCGATAATATCTCCGGAACGGATTGAGAAAGGATGCCTTTACTCGATGAGATCGAATCAATGGGGAAACACGATCCGGATCATAAAATAGCGTAAAGATGTCCGGCTTAGGCAAAATGCGGCACAGCTCTTCGACAACTTTCTCTCCTCCCCGCATTCCGAGGAGCCAGTAGTGAACGATAGCGCAACGCATCAGGCTGTTACCACGCATCCTTTCCCAACAACACCTTAGGAACAGTAGTAACCAGTATTGTCAAGTACAATTTCAACGACCAGTTTTTCACTAAAAACAGGTCCAGCCGGCGGCGCTGGCGATATCCTAAGCGGCTCCGTCCGCGAATTTGCCAAAGCCCCGTAAGCCCTGGCCTTCTCGATAAGACCTTGGCTGCGTCCGGGCCGTAGTATTGGTCTAACTCATATTGCGTCAACGGCCTGGGACCGACCAGCGCCATCTCCCCGCGTATGACATGCCAAAATTGTGGTAATTCGTCGAGCGAATAAATCCTGCAGAACACAGCAAACGCACTCCGTATACGCGGATCGCGGGCGCGTTTCTGGACACATTCACCCGAGTTCGTAAGCGGCAAGCGCTCAATCAGCCCGGCCTTGTGAAATCGCCCCGGTTTGCCTTCCTGATTCCACATCGTCCGTAGTTTTAGTACCCACAGAGGGCGCCCTTCTTGCGCAACCCGCCGGTGTGCGACAAACGGCGCACGCTTCGAAAGAACCGTGATCACGACCGCTGCCACCACCAAAACCGGAGAGCTCAGCCCCAGCAAAGCAGCCGCCAGAATCCGCTCCAAAAAATGAACCGCTCTCCAGGCGCCGCTATCGGCACCTCGAGCGTCCGCAAGTTCGAGCCCGACTGATGGGAGGCTTGTTGACGACACATCCCGAAGTTATTGCAGCCGCACCACGAGGCGTGTTCATGACGCGTAAAAGTGTTGTAAAGGTTGCAAAACGGGCATTCGCCGCCCGGACAGGGCTGGCGAGAAGTGACAAAATACTAGTTGTAAATGCAAACGATTCTTGTCATTGACGACGACGAAAGCTTACGCGATACCATCGGCGTTCTGCTGGAAAAAGAGAATTTCATTCCGCTCTTTGCCTCCGACGGCAGAAGCGGTTTCGAAAAAGCCGTTACCCTGAAACCACAACTCGTTGTCGTGGACCTCAGATTACCTGAAATGAGCGGCGCCGAGGTCTGCAAACAACTCCGGGCCGATCGGATTCGCACCCCAATCATCGTGCTCAGCGCGGTCGGTGAAGAAATAGACAAAGTTCTCCTGCTCGAAATGGGTGCCGACGATTACATCGTCAAGCCCTTTGGAACCCGGGAGTTACTCGCCCGAATTCGCGCCCTGTTGCGCCGGACATCCGCCGAGACCAAAGTCCTTCGCTTTGGAGATGTCGAAGTCGATGTCGACCGGCGTAGCACCATGCGGCGCGGCACTGAAGTGAAACTTACACCGGCCGAATACAACTTGCTGGTTTACTTCCTTCAAAATCCCGATCGGGCGCTTACACGCGACGTCATTCTGAATTCCGTCTGGGGCTATGAATCCTATCCGAACAGCCGCACCGTCGACGCGCACGTAGTTAAGCTGCGTCAAAAGCTCGAGCCTGAGCCTAATGTGCCGAAGCACTTTCTCACCGTACACGGGATCGGATATCGGTTCCTCCCCTGACCGGACGCCTCCTGTATGCCCTTTATCTTAGTCGTGGAAGATAACGATGATGTAGCACCGCTCGAGATCGCGCTGGCTCTTCTCGATCACTTACAGGTCAAAGTAGTTACCAATGGTCGCGACGCATTAGATATCATTCAGCACAATGGGGGTGAAATGGCCGCTGTCATTACGGACCTCAATGTGCCCCTTATTGACGGATTCGAGTTGATTCGCGCCGTCCGTTTCCACTCAATGAATCCTAAGTTGCCCGTCATTGTCGTCAGCGGCTATAACGATCCCGAGACTCAAACGCGCGTACGCGACCTGGGCGCAAGTGCTTTTTTCCCCAAGCCTTACTCTCCGGCTGCAGTATGCCAAACGCTGGAAGGTTTGCTTCATGCCCCGTAGATTGCTGTTTGTCCTCTTGATTTTGATCATCCCTGCTTATGCCCAGGAAAAGGAGGATTCGTCAGTTCTTCTGCAGCGAGTCCTCGAAAGATTAGATCATCTCGAACAACAGAATCGTCAGTTGGTTCAGGAGGTAACGTTATTACGGCAGCAAGTGGCTGCGGCAGCCGGTGTCGCACAGGCACAGGCGCCGGAGCCCGCCGGCGACAATCAGAAAGCACCTCCTCTGGAGCAGCGGGTAGCGGTTACTGAAGCGCGAACCGCAGAGCAGGCTCAAACCAAAGTGGAGGCCGCTCATAAGTACCCGATCCAACTTACGGGAATGGTTTTGTTCAATGCCTTCAGTAATACTGAAAGCCGTAACTCCTATGTAGTGAACGAGCTTGGGTTGTTACCCAATTCCTATGCCTCAGGCGCCACCATGCGCCAGACGCTGCTCGGGTTTGATTTTCAAGGACCGCGATTACCCGGTAATGGCCATGTAAATGGATCTTTGATAATGGATTTTTGGAGCGGCCCCTCTGCTCCCGGCTCAAATTGGCTTCGCTTGCGGCACGCCGATATCTCCTTGGATTGGACACATCGAAGCTTTACCATCGGTCAGGATAAGCCGCTCATTTCCCCCTACGCTCCGGACTCGCTTGCCGAAGTGGGCGTCCCTCCGTTATCGGGCGCCGGAAACTTGTGGTATTGGCTGCCGCAGGCGCGTTATGAAGAACGCGTCGCTCTCGGCTCGAACTCGGGAATCAGAGGCCAGCTCGCCGTCTTGCAATCAGGAGGCACCGCCTATGAGACCGCGGAAAGCCAAAAATATACTTACAGCGAACCGGTAAAACCTGCTCTGGAAGGCAGAGTCGCTTTTTGGCATCGGATCGATGATAAGCGAAGATTCGAAGTTGCTCCGGGGTTCCATGTCAGTTCAATTCGCAGCGCAGGAGCTTCCGTCGGCTCGCGAATCGCTTCTTTGGATTGGCTCATCACGCCATCTGCTCGCCTCAGCATCACCGGCGCATTCTTCACCGGACAAAATGTCGCCGGCCTCGGTTCACTCGGCAATGGAATCACGCGCTCCCCGGACGGCACTCTGCGCGCTGTCCACGCCAGCGGTGGCTGGACTCAACTCGCGTTCCCCCTTACGGCGCGGCTGACACTGAACATCTTCAGCGGCTTAGAGCATGATAAAAGTATCGATCTTCGAGCCGCGAATATCGTCCATAACTGGAGCTACGCTTCCAATCTTATGTACCATCTCAACTCTAATCTCGTCATCGGGCTCGAGGGTCTGCAGATGCGGACCCGTTCCGCTTCAGGTTTACAGGGAGTTCAAAATCGATATGACCTGGCGTTCGGTTATTTATTCTAAAGCAACGCTTGCGCTGCTGCTTTTATTCAACTCAGCCCAACTATGGGCTGGCGCAGTAATCGGCCGCATTCAGCTATCCGGTTCGCGCAACGCAATAGTCAACAAAAGGAAGGACTTTTCAGGCGTGGTCGTCTGGCTTACGTCAAGCGAAAACTCAACTCCCCATTTTGCGCGCAAGCATGTCCAGATGATTCAAAAGGACAAGAGCTTCACGCCGCACATTCTTCCCATTCAGATCGGCACAACAGTAGATTTTCCTAACTTCGATCCCATCTTCCATAACGCATTCTCCAACTTCGATGGGCAGATCTTCGACATCGGTCTCTATCCTCCCGGCTCATCCAGATCCATTCGCTTCACCACGCCGGGAATCGTGCAGGTGTTTTGCAACATTCATCCCTCCATGTCAGCCATTATTGTTGTCGTGGACTCCAGTTACTTCACCACTACTGATCAACTCGGTAATTACTCGTTTGCAGACGTAGCGCCGGGCGCCTACCAGGTCCACTTTTTTCACGAACGCGCCACTGCACAGACACTCGCACAATTGACCCAAAGAATCGTGGTGAATGACGAGCCCCGCGAACTGGCGGCCATAACCATTTCTGAAGCAGGCTATCTGCCGGTCGCGCACAAAAACAAGTATGGCCGTGACTATCCCGCCGGCAGCGATGCGGACGGCTATTCGGTACCCATTCGGTGAAACGCTTCCGGTTCCAAACTCATTCGCTGCTCTGGCGGATTCTCCTGTCCACCTTCGTCGCCCTCACTGCGGCCTTTGCGTTGACCGGGTGGCTGCTGCAGAAGCATGCAACCACAATAAGCCAGACAAGCCTCGAAGAAGAGGTGCGCACCAGCCTCCAGGCATATGAATCGTTTTGGAAGCTGCGCGTCGCCAACATGGCGGAGGCGAGCCGCATCATGAGCTCCATGTCGGACGTGCGTGCGGCCTTCATGACACGCGATCAGGCAACCATCCGCGATACGGCGGGCCAATTATGGACACATATCTCTAAACAATACGCAAGTTTTTTGGTCTTAGACCCGGCTGGTGAAATGATAGCCTCTCTCGGAGGCCGCCCTGAATTCACCGGTAATCCTGCGCTCGTGCAGAAAGCGTTCAGCCGGTTTCCTGATCAGGTCTCTGGATACGTCGCACAGCGATCGCGATTGTACTATGTTGTACTTACACCGGTGTATGTTCAGGCCCAGCACGGGCAGGAATTACTTAACGTTCTCCTGATTGCCTTTGACATCAACGACAGCCTTGCTCTCGAATTGAAGAAATCTACCAACGGTAGCGATTTCGTCTTTGTCAGTTCCAGCGGTGTCATGGCGAGCAGTTTACCGGGCCTTAAACTCGCAGATATTCGTTTCAGCAAAGATCTTTCAGGTAGCCTGAAACGCGTGAAGATACGGGGCAAAGATTATCTGCTCCTGACAACTGACTTGCGCGACACCAGCGGCCATTTGATTGGCGAGTTATATGTAATTCGTTGTTTAGCCGCTTTGCAGGCTAGCGTCTCCGATCTCAGGCGCTCCATTGCTCTGTTCTGGATCGGCGCAGTAATGATCGCCTTCGCCCTTACATATGTTCTTTTCCGGCGTGCGCTCAGCCCGGTAAAGGCGCTGGATCGTGCTGCGGCTGAAGTAACCCAGCGTAACTATGATTACCGCGTACCGGTCGAAACTGGCGACGAGTTGGGTCGCTTAGCCATCACATTCAATCAAATGTGTGACTCCATCCGCGCCGCGCGCCAGGATCTCATCCGCCAGGAGCAGATCGCTACCATTGGCCGCCTCTCGAGCTCCATCGTGCACGACCTGCGCAATCCTCTCGCCGCCATTTATGGAGGAGCAGAGATGCTGGTGGACGCTGACTTATCGGATGAGCAGCGGCATCGCTTGGCAATGAGCATTTATAGCTCATCGCGCCGTATTCAGGAACTGCTGCAGGATCTGCTCGACGTCTCACGCGGCAAGGGAAAAGCATTGGAACGATGCGCCCTGGCCGATATCGTGCGTGCAGCGCAGGAGCAATTGTCATCGCGTGCGGTTTTGCACTCCGTCGAAATCAATATAGACATTCCCCAGGATATCGAAGTCATCGTTTCGAGAGACCGCCTGGAAAGGGTTTTTATTAACCTCATCGATAATGCCATCGATGCCATGCCCTCCGGCGGATCGGTGCGGATAAGCGAGCGCGAGGAATCGGGCCAGGTTGTCGTGTTAGTCGAAGATACCGGTCCGGGCCTCTCCGACGAAGCGTGGCAGAACTTATTCCATCCTTTTGCCAGCTACGGAAAAAAGAATGGCCTGGGTCTGGGGCTTGCGCTTTCACGGCAGGTACTCTTGGATCACGGTGGTGATCTGTGGGTCGAAAAGAAAGTAGACGCCGGCGCTCGCTTTCTCATGCGGCTATCATTGGCGCCCAGGTCCACACCGCTTTCGCAATCGAGCGGCGCCTCCCTTCCGGCCACGGCGTAAAGCAGCCTTCATGCAGGATTTACTGCTGATCCGTCACGCCACCACCCATCTGGCTGGAACCCTATGCGGCCAACTCGATCCGCCGCTCAACGAAGAAGGTACAAAACAAGCGCAGAATCTAGCTCTTCTGCTGCAAGGCGCTCCCATCCGCCGGCTTTACGCGAGCGATCTGCAGCGTTCAATCCAGACGGCCCTCTATCTTGGCAAGGTATGGCGAATTCCCACTCACTCACGTCCTGACCTCCGGGAGATTTCTTTCGGAGATTGGGAGGGCCGGCGCTGGTCCGACGTTCGCGCCGCCAATGCAGAACTCAGCGCCATGGAGTCTTCGCCCGAATTCAGCGCTCCCGGCGGAGAAGCATTTTCCGCCTTCCGTAGCCGCGTACTCCGCGCTTTTCAGGAGATCCTGACCGATTCCGGCGGCCAGGATACTGCCATCGTTGCGCATCTCGGCGTCATTCGAGTAATTATGAGCGAGCTATTTCCCGCCCACCCACTCTGGAATCCGCAGCAGCGTATGGATTACTGCACCGTATTCCATATCCGCCGTGGTCCCGGCTGCCTGGATTTGCTTACAGCCGGCGCACCAGCCAATACCACCGCATTCCTTCAAACAGAGTCGGCACAAAAGTAACCAGGTGCCGGACCAGGCGGGCCGCCAAAAGCGGAAAATTTCGCAATAGCCCAGCCCATCGTAATATCGTGAATTGCTGCGATTGTGCTCGATCGTTAAAACCCGGCAAGCGCAAAGGAATCAGCCGCCGCACCAAAACCCGGCCCTTGTCTCGATAACTCTCAACAAGCGCCAAATGCAGCCAGATTTCCGACTTATTCACAGCCCAGTCCCGAACGACAGGCGCTAGCCCGTATTTATGTAGCCAAAGCTTCACACCTGCCGGCAGCAGGTCAAACTCGGCCTCTAATTGTGAGTTAACGCCACATCCGAACCAGCAGCTAACTAACCTGAACATTGCGATCTCCAACCGCCGGAGTTGCGGAGGATGCACCGCGTGCCACGATTGCCAGAACGCGTCATCCTGCGCATGTGTATCCAGAAAGCGAGCGATCTCCCACGCCCGTTGCAACGGTAGATCTCCATGCAGCAGGTGAAGTAAAAAATGCAGAGCAGCAAAGCCGAGCAGATCCTCATCGCGCAAAACGGGTATGGAATGGCTGTCGAATTCGCGCTGTACCTTCCGCTCCCAGAACTGCTCCAGCCCAGGAACTACAATGCATTCCGCGGTGTCACTCCATAACTCATAGTGCAGTTCCACCGAAATCGGCATCTCCGGGTCGAATAGGTCACCACGCCAGCGCCAGTTACTGGGCCGCGCCATCGGCGCCAGATGCCTTGACTTCGAATCAAGCACCGCCACATATCCGAGTTCCGTCAAAATATCGCGCGCCTTGTAGACCGCCTCTCCCGGTAACCAGAAATCGATATCGCCTTGTGCCCTCAGCCGGGCATCTGGAGTAAATGCCGGCGCGTGACTCAATCCCTTTAACATCACGAATTCCAGCTTCGCTGCTTCAAAGGCCTGCACAATCTGAAACAGCTCTGCTTTCAAGCGTTCAAATCGCTGTTGATATCGTGCCGATCTCCGCTGCACGCCTTCGAGCAGCCAGTCCGGCAATCTGGCATTGCATGTCGAAGGCAACATCAGGCTTAGTTGCCTTGCATCACACCATGCGAAAAATCGCCGCTGCTCGATTTCGCTGAGGTTTTCTAGTAACTCGCTACCGGCATGTGGAAATTGCAGTGCTTCGAATGCCGCCATAAATGTGCCGTGGTCCCCCGAGAGATGCGAGTTCCCGCAGCAACGCCTCATTCGAGGTCATTCTCCACCAGATTCTCCAGCAAGTCGATTGCGGGATCTAACTCTGAGTAGCGCATTTCGAAAATCGGAAGGGCCACTAACCGTTCCAACGCCGCCAGTCGCTCCTCAAAGGCAGGCATCTGAACAGCCCAAACCGAAGCGCTAAGCCGCTCCCAGGCTTCCTCTATCGAGAGCTTTATCAGCACGGGGGGACCTGATTCGTAAGCCGGCCGGTTTAAAAATACAATGGCGTTTACCGGCCCCTGTTCCGCCGTGGTGAAGTTTTCCATAGTTCGCGTGCTTACCTCAATCGTGCTTTTTCCCCAGGCTCGTAAGTTACCCTTTAAACCTTTGAACTCTGGAAAAAGCTTTCCAGCCGGTTCTCGAAACCGGCACTTATGTGGATGGCCGATCACTTGAATGTCAGGCGCATTTCTCACGAACGCACTTGCGTCGTCGGATACGAACGTCCACCCTCGACGCCCACACGCATACGATAGTGAAGACTTACCTGCTCCGGGATTCCCGGCCAGCAAAACCCCACGGCCGCGATGAATGACACAAGCTGCATGCAGCGTAATCAAGTGACCGATTTCAAGCAGCGGAAAAATCATCACATCCAACAGGCATTGCCGAAAATATTCCTGATTCCTGGCGGTCGCCTCCGTCGCCCATCCGAACGCAAGGCGCGTATTCAAATCCAATACGGCGAAGTTTTCGCGATCGCCGACAATGCTCAGCAAATGACCTTGCGACCGGAAGTTCGGTGGCTCGGTACACGCCGGTTTATCACTTACTGACACAAATAGCCGGATATCGAGCGGAATCTGGTCATATCGCTGCCGGTATGTACTCCAGCTTCTATGTGCCGCTTCCAAAGTAATCGCCGAATTGGAACGGATCCGGGCCGGAAATCCGTACGGATAATAAACCGCCTCATAGTCCAACGGCACTCGCGTAAGTAGCGGATCATTCACAAAAGTGTCCCGGCTAATCAAGGTATTCATCGGCACATTCCGAAGTTAGACCGCCCGCATCGAGCGCTTTGAGTTATACGCGCGCTCTTCATAAGCAATCCGGTAGCGAATCAGTTCCGCGATAGTCAGCATTTTTAGCCCGTAACGCGTTGCGAACTCTTTCAGGTCAGGCATGCGCGCCATGGTACCGTCGGGATTCATAATCTCGCAGATCACGCCGGCAGGCGCCAATCCCGCCATCCGGGCAAGGTCAACGGATGCCTCCGTGTGACCCGGACGAACCAGCACGCCGCCTTTGCGCGCCTGAAGTGGAAAAACATGGCCGGGACGAGCTAAATCCGCAGGCCGCGTCAGCGGGTCCAGCGCGGCCAGGATGGTCTGAGCCCGATCATATGCCGACGTCCCCGTCGTCGTTCCGCGTCCTATGACATCGATGGACTGCATGAATGCCGTGGCGAACAGCGAGGTGTTGTTGCTGGTCATAGGAGCCAGCCGGAGATATTCCGCCCGCTCAGGCGTCATGCTGAGACAGATGAGCCCGCGCCCATATTGCGCCATGAAGTTGATCGCCTCGGGCGTCGCCTTCTCGGCGGCCATCATCAAGTCCCCTTCGTTTTCGCGGTCTTCATCGTCAACCACCACAACCATGCGGCCGGCGCGAATATCCGCCAGGACCCTTCGAACATTGGTGAAGCCGTTGTCATTCGCACTGCAAGACGCCGCCCTCCCGATCCTCTGCAGCCGCCGGCGACCCAAATCTACCGTGAGGCTGTTTGTGGGCCCCCCTCTCGTGCAAGCAGATGCCCGAGCTTATCTCGCTTGGTCCGCAGATACAGGTCTGCATGTGGCCCGGCATCAATCTCACACGGGACGCGCATAGCGACTTCGATTCCGCCAGACACCAGAGCGGCCGTCTTGTCCGGATTATTCGAAAGCAGGCGTACCCGGCTGATCCCTAGGTTCTTCAAAATCCCCACAGCAAAAGAAAAGTCACGATAGTCGTTCTTGAGTCCAAGTCTCTCGTTGGCTTCTACAGTATCGGCGCCGGTATCCTGCTGTTCATACGCCAGTAATTTGGATATCAGGCCAATGCCGCGGCCTTCCTGCTCTTCATAAATAAGGATGCCGTCGCCCGCCTTGCCAATCGTCGCCAATGCCATCTCGAGCTGCTTTCCACAGTCACACCGCAGTGATCCGAAGACGTCGCCAGTAAGACATTGCGAGTGAATACGTAAGAGCGGCGGCTCGCCTCTTACGTCTCCCATGATCAGTGCGATCGCGCTCTGCCGCTTCCGCCATCCCGCCTCGTCCACATCGCGCTCAAAACCTAATATGCGGAAGTTTCCCCACCGGGTCGGCAATTTAGCGGATGCTACCTGCCGGACAGTTTCGATCTGGTATCTATCGCACATCTGTGGAATTCAGCCCCGCATCGGACTTCAACAGTTGATGTTAGTATCGGAACTCCCGCATACGTATGTGCTTCCGGTAAAAGCCCTGTAAATATTGGCGGCGCTCCCGGCTTCTTTTCCTGCTTGACAATCGAGCAGGCCCGGCCGTAAATTAAACCAAACCATCGCAAGCCGCACGCGTACGTCTCGTTATGAATACTTCCAAACTGCTAGTTCGCATCGCGCTTCTCGTCCTCTGCGTTCCCGCCGCATGGCCGCAGACGGCGGCTACCGGCAGCATTCTCGGCACCGTCACAGATCCGTCTGGCGCAGCCGTCGCCAATTGCACGGTTGACATCACGAACACCGCCACCGGCGTCAAGAGCAGCACCGTCACCGGCAGCCATGGCGAATACGCTTTTCCTTCTGTCACGCCCGGAACATACATCGTCACCGCCAGCGCGCAAGGCTTTCAGAAGACCCAAATCACCGGCGTCAACGTGCAGGTGAACACGTCCGCTTCGGTCAACTTCAAGCTGCAACTCGGCCAGCTCTCTTCCACCGTTCAAGTCACCGCCGAAGCCGCGCAAGTTGAACTGCAAACCAACGACGCCACCTTAGGCGATGTCATCGGAGCACAGCCGCTCTTGCGCCTCCCAACGCGCTTGCGCCAGGCGCAGGAGCTTCTTCTACTGCAGCCCGGCACCACGCCGCAAACCGGCGGTGATAACGGCGCCTCTATCGCCGGGGCTTTGAATGACCAGACAACCTTCACCTTCGACGGCATCGATATCACCGATAACTCCACCAACTCCACCATCAACACCGACTCCGGCTCGCGGCCCGTGCTCATGGTCTCGGTTGAAGCGACTGATGAATTCCGCGTCGCCGTCTCAAACTCCAACTCCACCTTCACGCGCGGCTCCGGCGGCCAGGTTACGCTCATCCAGCGCACCGGCACCAACCAGTTTCACGGCGCTCTCCTCTGGTACGCACAGAACAGCATCCTCAACGCCAATACCTGGGACAACAATCGCCTCGGCTTGCGCAAGCCGCATGTTGAGGACAATCGCTATGGCGCGCGCTTCGGCGGTCCCATCATTCACGACAAGACATTCTTTTTCGCCGAATACGAAGCCCGCCGCTATCCGGAAACTTTTCAGATCACTTCCACCGTCCCTACAAACACTCTCAAACAGGGTATTCTTCGCTTCAAAGACGCCGCCGGCAATATCGATTCCTACAATCTCGCCACCTCAACCCTGTGCGGCCCCGCCCGCAATCAGCCCTGCGATCCCCGCGCTATCGGTGCCAGCCCAACCATGTCCGCCATGATGGCCCTCGAGCCCGCTCCAAACAATTCCTCCGTTGGCGATGGCCTCAATACCGCCGGCTTCACCGCCAACGTGCACTCGCCGCTTACACAGGATTTCGGAACATTCCGTGTCGATCACAACCTCACGGACAAATGGCACTTCAACGGCAGCTTCAGCTACTCGCGCGATCTCGAATACAATCCCTCCCCGCTCGTCATCGACATCCGCAACCCGAATAACGTGCTCAATGAAGACCTGACCCCCTCCTGGACCAGCGCCTACATCGCCGGTCTAACCGGCCAGCTCAGTAACAACCTCGTCAATACGTTCCGCTTCGGCTATGTCGAAAATCGTAACGGCGGCTTGCGCCCCCAGCTTTCTTCCATCGCCTCTACGCTCGCCCTCCCCGGCACGAATGACGGCGCCTACGGCTATGTTGCGGTTTCGCCAAACGTTTTCACCGCGCCCATAACTATGAGTAACTCCGTGCGCACGCAATATAACCGCAATATCAACTTACAATTCGTCGACGATCTGAGCTGGACGAAAAACTCGCACGTCCTTCAAGTAGGCGCTAACTTCCAGCGCCTCCCGCAGTTCCACATTCACACCGGCAAGCTGGGCGGCGCGGTCAATTCTCTGAACGCCACCACCACCGCCGATTCCTCGTTCCTCGTTATCCCCACCGCCGACCGGCCTCCCACCTGCTCTTCAACCTTTACCAGTAACTGCCTGCCTTCTTCCGTTACTTCAACCTGGGATTCGCTCTACGCCACCACCCTCGGCCTGATGAATGACGACAACACTTTTCTCGTGCGCAACGCGAACCTCCAGGCCCAGCCCTTCGGCACGCCCATTTATATGGATGCGCTCGCTTACTTCTATTCCTTTTATGGCCAGGACACGTGGCGCGTCAAACCGTCCTTCACCGTCACATACGGCCTGAACTATAGCTGGCAAACTCCCTTCACGTTCGCCAATCAGGAAGAAGCAATGTTGATCGATGCGAGTTCCGGCGCCTATCTCTCGCCGCTCGCATACATTCAGACCAAAGCCGCTGATGCTGCGCAAGGCGTCATATACAATCCCACTCTCGGCTTCGTCCCCATCGCCAAAACCAATCGCTCCGCCGTGTACGATACCGATTACGGCGATCTGGCCCCGCGCATCTCCGCCGCCTGGAATCCCTCCTACGATCACGGAATTGCAGGTGCCCTGCTCGGTCAAAAGAAAACCGTTATCCGCGGCGGCTTCGGCATCTTTTATAGCCGGCTTTCAAGCGAAGAAGCCGTCGTTTCTCCCGGCTTAGTAGCAGGCCCGAATTCGACCATCACCACCGGCCTCGCCACCTGCGCCGCCTCTGGAACTCCCGGCGCTGGCTGCCTTCCGTCCGCCGCTTCCAACCCGGCCCAAAGCGTCTTCCGACTCGGCGTCGATGGCAACATCCCCATCCCCACCTTTGCCCCAACCATCGCCAGCCCTTACATTCCCGCCGGCAATTACAGCGAACTCATCTCCTTCGGCATCGATCCCCGGATCAGAATGCCCCGCATCTATACCGGCGACTTCACCATCCAACGCGACCTCGGTAAAGGCAACGTGCTCGAAGCCGGCTGGAACGGCCGCTACGGCCGCCGCCTGTTCTCGAATATCCAACTCAGCGCCAGCCCTTACTTTTTTAAGGACCCAACTTCCGGTCAGACATTCGCGCAAGCCTTCGATACAGTTTCGAACCAGCTTCGTGCCGGCCAGCCCGTTACCGTCCAGCCTTTCTTCGAAAACCAGTTACCTAATGCAGGTAAGAACGCCGGCTTCGCTTCCACTACCGCTTATCTTGCTACCCGCGACGCGTCTTTCTTTACCAACGGGCAGGTCTCGAATATGTTCGATAGCCTTAGCGGCAGTACTCCTGGCTTAAACTTACTTCGCACCCAGCTCGGCTTGCAGCCTTACGATGAAACGCAAATCAATGAACCGAGTTACGGCGTCAATCTAGGCTGGTCCAATTACAACGCCCTGATAGTCACTCTGCGGCATGCCGGAACCAGTTTCACTTACGATGTCAATTACACTTTTTCTAAGTCGCTCGATACCAATCAAGGCGTTCAAAACGATTCGGCTAATTTAGCCAACCCCTTGTACCCCGCGGCCGATTACGGGCCTTCCCGCTTCGACCATACCCATATCCTCAACGCCATGTTTGTCTACAACACCCCGCGTACTTATTCCCTCTTTCCTAAACTCGTCAATGAAGCGATCGGGGGCTGGTATGTCTCGGGCATCGTAAGTGCTCTGAGTGGCGCGCCTGTCTATGTGATCGAAAACTCCCAGGTTTTTGGCGGCGGCCAGCGCGCCGAATTCAGCACCCCCGCCGTCCCCACCGTTCCGGTCTCTTCCATCAATACCGGAGTGCATTACAACGTTGCCGGTTCAGGTGGCATTGGCGCCACCGGAAATCCCGCCACAGGCGGAACCGGCCTGAACATCTTCTCGAATCCGCAAGCCGTCTATAACGACTTCACCTTTGTCCAGCTCAGCACCAATCTCGACGGCACCGGCCATCCTTTGCGCGGCCTGCCCTTCTGGAATGTCGATATGTCCGCCGGCAAAAAGTGGCCCATTACCGAGCGCGTCAATCTCAATACTTCATTTGATTTCTACAATCTCTTCAACCATCCGAATTTCTCGAATCCAGGTCTTAACCTGACCGGCAGCACCATCGCCAGCTTCGGCGTCATCACCAGCACCGTCGTTCCAGCCAATCGCCAGGCGAGCAGCCGCTGGATCATGTTTGGCGCGCGTCTCGAATTCTGATCTATGTCAAAAACCTGTCTTGTTGTTACGCTCTTCTGTGCTGCGGCCCTTGCCGCTTTCGCGCAAGAGAAACCAATTGTCATCGCCGCCTCGACAATGCTCGACGGCACGGGCAAAATCGTCCACAACACCCGCATCGTCGTCCAAAACGGCAAAATCGTTCGTCTGGATCCGAAGGCTCAGCCCGTCACTTATGATCTCCGCGGGCTGACCGTCCTTCCCGGCTGGATCGATTGCCACGTCCACATCACCTATCACTTCGGTCCCAACGGCAAGTACGGCGACCGCAACGAAACGCCCCAGCAAGCCGAGCTCGCCATCGCCTCAAACGCCTGGGTCACGCTGATGGCCGGCTTCACAACCGTTCAGAGCGTAGGTTCGCCCGGCGATGTTCCTTTGCGTGATGCCATCGCAGCCGGAACCATCCCCGGCCCGCGCATCTTGACCGCCGTGCGCCCGCTCATGGGAAGAGGCCCGCAGACCGGCACCCCCGATCAGATTCGCGAATTCATCCGCCAGGTGAAATCGCAGGGCGCGGACCTCATCAAGATCTTCGCCTCCCAAAGCATTCGCGACGGCGGCGCGCCTACGCTCTCCCAGGAGCAGCTCAACGCCGCTTGCGGCGAAGCAAACCAGCTCGGCCTGCGCACCCTGGTGCATGCTTATAAAGACGCAGTTCGTATGGCCACGCTGGCCGGCTGCACGGAGGTCGAACACGGCACTCTCGCCACACCCGCCGATCTCGCCCTCATGGCCGAACACGGAACTTACTTCGATCCCCAAGCCGGTCTCGTGCTCGAAAACTATCTGCATTTCAAAGACCGCTTCCTCGGCACCGGCAACTTCACCGAAGAGGGCTTCAAGAACATGCAGGATGTCATCGGCGCCGACCATGAAATCGTGAAAGAAGCTCTCGCAACCAAAGGGCTGAAGGTCGTCTTCGGCACCGACGCCGTCGCCGGCGCGCACGGCCGCAATGCCGAAGAATTCATTGACCGTGTCCGCGATTGCGGCGAAGATCCGATGCGCGCCATGGTGTCGGCGAACTCGCTCGCCGCCGAATCCATGCGGCTCCAGGACAAAATCGGCTCCATCGCTCCCGGCCTCCAGGCCGACATTATCGCGCTCGCCGGCAACCCGCTCGAAGACATCACCGCCGTGCGCCGTGTCGCCTTCGTCATGAAAAGCGGCATCGTCTATAAGAACGTCGCGCCCGCCAGCATTCCCGAATACGCCGGTGTCCAACCATAACGATCCGCGCGAGGTCCTTCGCCGCATCAACCGCGCCTGGCTCGACGGCAAGGTGGAAGACCTCGCGCCCTTGCTGCATCCGGAGATTGTAATGGCCTTCCCCGGTTTCAGCGGCAGCGTGGCCGGGCGTGATCAATTCCTCGCCGGCTTCAAAGATTTCTGCGAACACGCGAAAATTCAAGATTTCCGCGAGCACGATCATCAATGCGATGTCGCCGGCCGCACCGCTGTTCTTACATTCCGATACGAAATGGTGTATGAACGTTCGGGTGAACGATACCGCGCAACCGGCCGCGATTTCTGGATTTTTGAAAATCACGGCGATCACTGGCTCGCCGTCTGGCGAACGATGCTCGATATCGAAGAGCACACCTGCAGCGCCGCTTCTTAGCCCGCTATGCCGGCGCTAGCTTCCCGGCGCCGCAACCGTTATCTTCAGCTCGTTGCTCTTCACCGGCTTTTCGTCTTCGCTGTCTTGATGTACATACTGCACGCTATAAACGCCGGGCGTTTTCATATCGAAGAAGTCCCGCAGATTATAAGCGATATACGCGTCATCAATGGCGCCAGGCTGCAGAACGACGGGAACGTTCTTTTCCCAGTTCCCTCTCTGCGGGAACGTTTTGCTCCGAGCGCTTGCGTTCCCGATGAAGTGCGCTGGTTTTCCGTCCTCGGTCCTCACGTCAATGCGATTATTGGCCTCAAACCCCCTGTGCCACACCGTTCTCGCCTGATTCCCCACATTTTGAATTGCGTAATGGACAGTAATCGGCTCTTCAGGATTGAAACGCTCTTTATCGGTCCAGATGCGGCTCCGCAAACCGTCAACTGCCTCACCCCACACGATCGCAGCGTTCATATCTGCCGCACCAGATGGCTTGAGCAGGCCTCTTTGATGTGAGTCCATCGCGTTGCAACCGCAAAATAAAATCGCCAGCACGGGCAGATAACGCGAATGCACGGCCACCTCACCTCTCTGCATTGTGAAATCTGCGGTTCGCCTAACACCGTCTGGCGCGGGCACGTATAGCGAAGCCGGCCAACCCCACCAACGTTAGTCCCAGCAAACCTGGCTCGGGAATTGTGGTGCACGGACACGCGCCGCCAACGAACTGGTAACCCACCGGTTTGCCACCGCCCTTCGGATTCAAAGTTCCATCCCAGGCCGTGGTCGGTCCCGTCAAATTGTCCGTCGGTGTGTTCAGCCACGCGAACGGGTCGAGCGTGGAAGTCATATCGGCGTTGACGGTGTATCCCCAGGTAAATCCTTTTAAATAATGGATGTTCAACCCGTCCACACTGACCAGGGCAGTCTCGAACTTGATAAAGTTGCCGGAATTTGCGTTACTCTGGCTGGGCGTATCGGAGAACCGGCTGCCCGGCCCGTTGCCATCGTTAACGCCAACACCGGCGGTCATATTTTCCGGATCGGTCCAGTACCACGGAAGGTTGTCCTCTCGCTGCCCGCCGGGCCCAAGGTCGTATGGATCAAGATACGGCGGGTTTGTGCCGTTCGCCTGGCCTATTGTCCCTTTGCCGTCCGTAATCGCCTGGATCCACTTTAAGTTGTAATCCATCGTCGGATCTGTCTTGGTAAACAATGCCTCTATCGTCGCGCCCACGCTGCCGCCGTTCGCATACGTAGCGTAATTGGTGATGTTTAGCGTGCCAATCTTAACCCCATTACAAAGGATGTCCATGGGGTTAGGAGCTGGAATGCTGGCCGCTTCCGCGACCTGGAAATGGACGCCTGCCGCCAGAGCGAGGAACAGCAGAAGGCGCAAAAATAACGAGCGCAGAAGGTTCATTGCAAGAACCCTCCTTTCTCCTCGCGGGCGCTTCGCCAGGATTTCCTGCTCAGCGCTCCAGCACCCCGGTCTCGTTGTGCTTCGCCAAAAAACTGTACGACACGGAGATGCCGTATGCGGGGTGGAAATATTTTACATCAGGTATTCGCGTTCCGATCCCACAATTTTCAGCCCGTAATTCCATCGTGGGGTCAGGCTTTTAACCTGCCGCCGCCTTCTTAGGAGCCGTTGGGGTGGGCTATTTTGCCAAGGCTGAATATACCCTGGTCGTAACCAATAAACGCAACTCATTCGAAGCAGCCGAATCTCCCCCCGCCCAAACCTCAGCCATCCACGCACGATTCGGAAGATCGAGTTCGAAAAGCAATCACCTTGGGATTGTTGTACCCACCTGGTAGCGATGTTATTTGAAACAGCGCCTCAAAGGGAGTCACCTTCGTTCCTGCCCTATGTCCAATCCTCTTCAATAACGCGCCGAGCAGTTGCGGATCCGTCACCATTGCTCCCGCGGCCTGCGTGGCTTGCATGTTAATTCCCTCCACCAGGACGATGAGCCCTCGGCTGTCGCAGCCTCGCAGGAGCGCAACTACTCCATACGTCAAGGTCCTTTGCATGTCGAACATTGTTGGAACAGCGAACAGTTGCGGCTCGCCCGGCTGCGGCGAGCGATTTCGGAATAAAGGCGCGCCCGAATGCGGATCTCGGCCCAATTGAAAATTGAGGCTGGGCTCGTAAAGCTCAACCCACGGATTGGAGCGGTGGCTTCCAATCAGAACGATGTTGCCCCGATGAAGAAATTCGGTGTTTGCATCCCGGGCGAACCGCAAGTTCACTTGGCCGCCGAATTTCGCCGCCAACACCGCCAATTGCGCGCTTCCCTCAACATCGGCAGGACTAGTGATGCGCCATTCTCCCACCTCCGGAACTCTCTCCGTTTCAGCATTCAGATACTTGCGATTGAGATAATCGCCCAAATTCAGGCTTTTGTTATTCAGGTCTTGCCAAAGAGCAAAATTGGTGTCCGCGTACACGATTTTCAGCTCTTCGTTGGGATTGTCGAAAAATTGTCCCCAGAAATCGTGAATTGCGCCGTTCAGCGGCATGCTGGCCGGCGTGGATTTACTCTTTAATACGTATCGCGTCAGCCCGATAGACCCCGCGATACCCGCCAGCAAGATAGCCGCCAAAAGGACCGTCACAGTCGCCCACCGGCCGCGCGACGCCGGTTTTTCGTTGCTCGCGCCCGGTGCGCTTTCGGCGCTTGTTAACGTTAGAGCCGGTTCAGCCGGAGCAACGGTTCGCGGCCCGAATTCGGGGGCATAAGCACCCGGCGGCATCCGGATCACAATGGACTCATTGACACCCTCGGACGCAAAGTACCTTTCTAGCCGGCCCCTAAGCTCGTGGGCCCGGACTCGTACGATATTGTCTTCGTTCGGCGCGTAGTCCGGTTTCCGCCCCAGAACCTCTACTCCTATCGTTTGTTCCTTTAATCTGTCCGATCGCCCGAGAATCTCCTGTTCAGTGATATACAGCAAGAAGGCGCGCAGGGCTCCCGATCTCCGAAAGACCTCGCTGTTGACTACTCGCTGAACCAGTTCACGCTTCTGATCCGCGGCCAAAGAGCCAACCTTCTCCTGCTCTACTGGCGTGGGAACCGTTCTTCTCTGCACGGCGGAAATTTTACCGTTAATCTTTACCTATGTAAAGCGGGCTTTTGGCGCATCACCCGTAAAAATCATACCGGTCCCGCGTCGTCGAAAGCTCAGCCGGCCTGGTCAGTTTTACCGTTATTCACTTCACAAGGCCCCCTCCGGGCACCACACTGGTTCACAGACAATCAACGGGCATTTCAAAGAGCTTCGGGTATCAATGTGCCGGCAACTGAATCCATCGAAAACAATAGAGAGCACGGACGAAACGCACCCTTAACAGCGCTGCTTCAGTTTCTCTTTGGTCTGTTGCTATGCGTCTCCCCAATGGGATTGTGGGGACAGATTACGACCGGCGGCGTAGCCGGAACCGTAAAAGATCCCTCGGGCGCCGTCGTGCAGGGCGCGACGGTCTCGCTGACCAATGTAGCCACTCAGGTGACTCAGACGACCCAATCCACCTCGAGCGGTGCCTACATCTTCGCCAATGTTCCCCCCGGCACCTACACATTAAAAGCCGATGCGCCCGGATTTCAGACATATGTGCAAACGGGTTTGCTGGTCCATGTCCAAAACGTAGCCACCGCCGATATTCTCATGACACTGGGCAGCGTCAGCCAGCAGGTCACCGTCACCTCCGCCGCGCCGTTGCTGCAGGCACAGGACGCTTCTCTCGGCCAGACAATCCCTTCCGTGCAGGTAAACGATTTGCCGCTGCAGGCTAGAAATTGGCTTTCGCTCACCCAACTCGCCGCCGGTACCTATGCGGCTCCCGGTTCTAACCCCGACAATCCAAGTTCCATCCTTTCAAACGGCGCCGAGCAAGGTCAGGTGGACTTTCGGCTCAATGGCATTGACGACACCTCCGAAGTGTTCGGCGGCACCAGCGTCGCCCCCGTTCCCGATGCCATTCAGGAATTCAAGCTGCAGCAAGGCAACAACAGTGCTGAATTTGGGCAGTTTGCCGGATCGGTTATTAATGCGGTGATCAAATCCGGCACCAATCAGTATCACGGAGACCTGTGGGAATACCTGCGCAATGAGGCGCTGAACGCCAACGACTACTTTTTCAATCAGCATGGCGCCGCGCGCCCCAAATACCGGCAAAACCAGTTTGGCGGGACGATCGGTGGCCCGCTTTCCATTCCGAAAATTTACAACGGCAAGGACAGGACTTTCTTTTTCTTCGATTATCAGCACACCGGAATCACGCAAGCGGCACAATTCACCGACACTGTGCCTACGAATCTGATGCGTAGCAGCAACTTCACCAATCTGCAGGATCTGATTACCGGCAACAGCGGATCAAATACCGATGGGCTGGGACGCAAGTTCTCTAACGGCACGGTCCTCGATCCGGCGACCACCCGTTCGGTCGCGCCCGGCGCCCTCGATCCTGTATCCGGATTTTCCAACACAACCTCCAGCACTGTTTACGTGCGCGATCCGTTTTATACGGGAGGAAGCATCGCCGGAATCCAGGATTTCACAAGCCGCACTTCCCAACTGAATATTCTTCCCGCAGGACGCATTGATCCAAATGCAGTGAAATTGCTGCAACTATTGCCGGCGCCCACCGCGCCCGGCCTCATCAACAATTACTTTGTTACTCCGCCATTTACTTCAACCACCGGCCAATATGATCTGCGCATCGATGAAAACATCAGTGCAAAAGACATTCTCTGGGGAACATTCGACCGAAGTGTTCTCAACGCATCCGCCTACCAGCCTTTTCCGGGCGTCGCAGGCGGAGCCCTGCAGTTAACCCCCAACGACAATGAACCGCACTATGAAATTGCGCTCAACTATACCCACCTGTTCTCGCCCAATCTCGAAAACAACATCTCCGGCGGTCACGACCATGTCGGCCATTTCACTACCCTGCCAACGTCCGATACTTTAGGTTTGCCGCCGCAATTCGGCATTCAGGGCATCCCGCAGATTCCTGGGAACGGCGGATTGCCTACCATTGATTACAGCGGGTTCACCAGTTTCGGAGGACGTCGATTCCAGCCCACCCTGCAGACAGACACGGCAACACCGCTCTTCGACAATCTGATGTGGACCCGCGGCAGTCATGAGCTTCACGCCGGTTTTGAGTTCAACCATATTCGGGGAAACATCATCCAGCCATCCTACAGCCGGGGAGATTTCGGCTTCAATGGACAGTATTCAAGTATTCCCAATAAGAACAACAATCTCACCGGTATCGCCGACTTTCTGCTGGCCCCCGTCGCCGCCACCGTTCCCAACGGCATCTCCAACCTGGGCGGCCTCAGCTCTTATATAGGTTCCAACTATGCCGGTACCGATTACTTCACCAACTACTATGCCGCCTATGTGCAGGACAATTGGCGTCCGGTATCAACGCTGACATTGAATCTGGGACTTCGTTGGGAATACTTCTCGCCTTATGCGGAGAGCAGCGGACGCCAGGCGAACTTCATCGCCACAGATGGAAACGGAAATTCAGGCACTTACTATATCCCGCAAAAAGGCTGCAATGTACCTCGCTCGGACGCCTTCAATACCTTACTCGCCAGCTATAACATTAACGTCGATTGCATATCTGGCCTCGACGTCAACAAGGCCCAGAAAGGTAACTTTGCTCCGCGGCTGGGATTTGCCTACCGCATTTTGCCCCGGGTGGTCTTGCGTGCAGGCTACGGCATCGCTTACGGCTCATTCGACAGCGTAGGGTACGGCGGTACTCTGGGAACCAATTATCCGTTTCAATTCCAGATCAGCAATCCGAGTACGACCTCTCAGACGCCCAACCTGCTGCCCAACGGCCAGGTCGCCACCCTGGAAAATACCTTCGGAACCATTAACCTGCAGGATCCCACCCAGGTGAGCGGCAAAGGGCTGTCGCTCTACGGAAAACAATACAACTACAAAACGCCCTTTGAGCAGAGCATCAATGTTACCGTTCAGGATCAGTTCACCAATCACGATTCCATCCAGGTGGGTTATGTAGCAGCGCTGGGAAGAAATCTGGACGCCTTCGGCACTCACAACTCTCCGGCCGTGGTCTTGCCCCCGGGGGTCAGCCAGACGCCTTACATACCATTTCCCAGTCTGGCGCCGTCGGCGCAGTTTCTGCAAACCATTGCCAGAAGCAACTACCACTCCATGCAGGCCATCTATCAGCATCAGTTCAAAAACAACCTGATCCTCCTCGCTAATTACACCTACGGAAAATGCATGTCGAACGACATCGGTAAAGCCAACCTGACCACTGGAAGCTTCCGGGGGGAATGGCTGCCCGGATTCGGAATCGATCGCGATTACGCCCCGTGTGTATCTGACTCAACTCACGTTGTTCATATATCCGGTGAATATGCTTTGCCGTTCGGCCGCGACAGGCAGTTCTTCAGCCATAGCAATCGATTCGTCGATGCGCTGATCAGCGGGTGGAATGTCAACTACATCTTCTCCGCCCAAAGCGGCCAACCGTTTACTGTAGGATGTCCGGTTGCCACAACATCCGATCTGGGCTGCAACGCGAATCTTATTTCAGGGCAAGATCCTTATGCAGGACCGCACAATATAACCCAGTGGTTGAACCCGGCAGCTTTCGCCGAACCGCCAGTTGCGACCCAAATCGGCCAGACCGACTACAGTCCGCTCGGCAGCCCCGCAGGACAGGTGCGCGGCCCGGGATTTTACAACCTGGATTCTTCTCTGTTTAAGGATTTTTCGACTGGCAAAAACACCCGCCTTCAATTCCGTATTGAGACTTTCAATACCCTGAATCACCCGCAATTCAACAATCCCAGCCAGCTCAACTTCACCAACTCGAAGAATTTCAGCAACATCACCTCAACACGCAACAACCCGCGCTACGGACAGCTCGCGCTCAAGTTCTTTTTTTAGACACACAGAATTGTTGGAAACCGAAGGAGAAAGAACCCCGATGAAATTCACGCGCAATATCTTCACCGGACTTTGCGCCATCTGCTTTCTCGCCGCAAGCTCGCGCGCTTCCGATCCGTCGAAACCCGTCACGCTGGCCGTGACCACAACCTCGCACGGATACCCCATCCCCATCGATTTCGCCGGATTGGGATTCGAAACAAAGAGCGAGATCCCGAACAGTTATGGTGTATCCGGGTATTTCTTTACCCCCTCGAACACACAGGCCGTCACGCTCCTGCAAAACATGGGCGTCAAAGACATCCGCATTGGCGGAGGAACTGTAGACGGCGCTGGGGTCGGCGGCTATTGCGCAAATCCTATACCGGCTATCGCGGACATCGACAGTCTTTTTCAATTCGCAGAAGCTGCAGGAATAAATGTAGTCTATTCCTTCCGCCTATTGAACCCGTCCAAATGCGCCAATCCGAATCTCGCATCGGATAATGCGGCTCAGGCTCAGCACATTTGGAACAACTACGCGGCCAACCTCAACAGTTTTTCCATCGGAAATGAACCCGACTGGCACAGCTACCATACCTATACGAACCACCCGCTCGATCCGGCGATCTATGAAACAGTATCCGGCACTGCTGGATCGGCCTATCCGTCGTACCTCTCCGATTGGAAAAACTTTGCCTCAGCCATCACAGGCTTAGTCTCCGGAGCAACATTTTCCGGTCCGGATACCGGCGCCTATAACACTTCCACCTATACTCCGAATTCGAGCGGCGTGTCCTGGACGCAACAGTTCGCCGGCGATGAAAAGAGTTCCGGAACTCTGGCCAATGCCACTCAGCATCATTATGTCGGCGGCAGCACATCCGTTACCTGCGGTGGAACCAAGTATTCTTTATCCGTTCAGCAGGCGATCGACAACATGCTCTCGCCGGATTGGGTTACCGGAACCTCAATCACCGCCGAGCCGCACGCACCCCCGAATACGTGCGGGCCGGGAGGCGCCAACGGGCTCATCTACACTCCCTATCCGTGGCTCTATGCAAACAATCTGGCTCCGGTGGTGTCAGATGGCGTGCCCTATCGGATGACCGAGGCCAACGACTATCTCGGTGGTGTCGCAGGCGCCAGCAACGGTTATGCCGCGGCGCTTTGGGCGCTCGATTACATGCAATGGTGGGCGGCGCACAACGCCGCAGGTATCAATTTCCATAACAATCCATGGCTCAATACAGACACCATTGTTCCCAATCCCAATCCTTGCAGCGGCGCCTGCGGGAATTATCAGATCACTCCCAAAGGCTATGCCATTAAAGCCTTCGATCTCGGTGGCCATGGCTATGTGGAGCCAGTCGGCATTTCGTTTCCTGGCGGAAGTTTCAATATGACCGCCTATGCGGTCGGCGAGGCGATGGACACCTATGTCACCATCATCAACAAAACTCATCTGTCGACAAACGACATCACTGACGCCCTCGTGACCGTTAAACCCAATGGCTTTACCGCCGCCAGTGCCGCATGGATCGCCCTTTCCAATGGGGACCCGGGAAATGCTTCCTCAATGACCGCAACAATCGGAGGGGGCTCCATCACGAACAATGCCCGCTGGGTGGGGACATGGACGCCGCTCAGCCCCGATACCGGCAGTGGGGTCACAGTGACGGTCCCGTCCACCTCCGCCGCTGTAGTCCGGATTCACGCCGCTAGTGCTTACGCAGGGCCGATCCGGATCAATCAAAACGGCGCGCTCGAAATGTTTGCCACCGATGCCTCCGGCAGCGCGTCGCACAGTTGGCAAAAGTCCGCCGATATCCCCAACAGCCCCTTGAGCAATTGGAGCAGTTGGACGGAACTCCCCGGAGTCACGCCTGCCGGCGGAATTGCCACCGTCAAGAATTTGAACAATACGCTCGAGGCGTTTGCCTCGACATCGGGCGATGTTTATCACACTCACCAACTCACCCCCGGTGGCGGCTGGAGTGAGTGGACGGATATGGGCAGCGCCAGCAGCGGCATTACCGGTCTTCAGGCGGCGAACAATGCCGACGGTAGTTTAATTGTCTTTGGCATCGGGAGCAACGGCGACCTTTGGTACGCCAGCGAAAGTGCTCCCGGCGTCGGCTGGTCGAACTGGACCGATCTGAGCGGAGAAAAGATTCAGCCCGGATTTGTGGTCGGGGAAAATCTAAACGGCCTCGTTGAAGTGTTCGGTGCGGATAGCCGCGGAACTGTCTGGCACAACTGGCAGACGGCCAGCGGCGGCTGGAGCGGGTGGAACAACAACCTGTCGGGGCAAGCCGTAAATCCCCGGCTTGCCATCGCCAGAAATTTGGACGGTCGCCTGGAACTGTTTGGCGCCGATAGCAGCGGGAACATTTGGCATAACTGGCAGACAAGTCCAGGCGCTAACACCTGGAATGGATGGTCGGAGATCACAGGGAAACAGCTCCAGCCTGGATTTGTCGTCGGCCAGAACAAAGACGGACGTCTGGTTTTGTTTGGCGTCTCGACCGCCAGCCCAAACGACGTCTTTAACATCTGGCAGCAAGGATCTCCCGGCGGCAACTTCGGCGGAAACTGGACCGATATGGGCGGCTCCGGTATGGATCCTCAACTCGTCGTGAGCACTACATTGGATGGACGGATGCAGCTCTTCGGTGTATCCAGCCTTTCCCCTTACGATGTGTGGTCCGATTGGCAGCCATCCGGCGCCGGCTGGAACGGTTGGACCGATTTTGGCAACAGTGGAATGAAGTTCTATTCCGGACAACCATAAAAATACCGAGCAGCAGCTCTTAAAGGTAAAAACTCCTTTCCTTATTAGCTGATAGCTGAGTGCTGACCGCTGATAGCTGATCGCTGACCGCTCTTACTTCCGCTCCACGTCCCGGTGGCCTTCCTTCACCGTGAATCCCGCCTTCTTCAACCGCTTCTGAAGTTCGTGCGCGATCAGAACCGAACGGTGATGCCCGCCCGTGCAGCCGATCGAAATCGTCAGGTAACTCTTCCCTTCCCGGATGTAGTGCGGTAGCAGGTAAATCAGCAAATCCGAAATGCGATTGATGAACTCCATCGTCTGCGGAAACGACCGGATATAGCGCGCTACGCTCGGATGCTTGCCGGTCAGATTCTTGAACTCCGGAATGTAATTCGGATTGGGCAGGAAGCGAACATCGAAAACCAGATCGCTATCCTCAGGAACGCCGTAGCGGAATCCGAAGCTGTTCACATAGACTCTGATTTTGCCCGTCTGCTGGGTGCCCTCGAATTTCTCGCTGATCATGCGACGCAGCTCGTGCACGTTCAGCTTGGAGGTATCAACAAAGACATCCGCCAGCGCGCGAATCGGGGCAAGCCGCTCGCGTTCTTCCGCGATGCTGCGCAATACCGGCGAACCCACCCCAAGCGGATGAGGCCGCCGCGTCTCGCTATAGCGCCGCCGCAAAATCTCGTCCTCGGCATCCAGGAAGAGCAGCATCGGCCTGGTAATCCGCTTAAGTTCGGCGTAAATGGCCGGGAACTGCTTCAGCGCCTCGCCTTCGCGAATGTCAATAATCAGCGCCGCGCGCCGGCGGCTCTTACTGTCCGTAGTAAGATCGGCGAACTTAGTAACCAGTGCAATGGGAAGATTGTCGACCGCGTAGAACCCCAGGTCTTCAAACGCTTTGAGGGCCGTTAGTTTGCCCGAGCCGCTTGTTCCCGTGATAATGACGAGATCGGCGGCCGGGCGTTCCTGCTTGGGCGGAGATGCGTCGCTTCCCTCTGTTTGCGGTTTGGCCACCGTTGTCAGGCTTCGATTAAGTCGAAATTACCATCCGCGCGGCGCAGCAGGACCGACAGACAATCTCGCGAAGAATCGCGATACACGACATAATCGCCATCTTTCTCCAGTTCCAGCATCGCCTCTTCTAACGTCATCGGCTTGCGATCTTCCGTGTAATTGACTCGAAAAACTTTCGGCTTTCTCGCCGCGCCGTTGAACGGGCGCTCCGCAGCCTCCGGCGCCTCGGCAGGCGCGTTTTCTTCCCAGCTCTCCCGCTTCGATCGCACGTTCTTCGCGTCGCGATGCGTGTCCCGCCAGCGCGTCCGCGCTTCCACCAGTTGCTTCTCCAGTTTTTCGATTGCCTGATTGACGGCTGCCGGCAGATCGGCATCAGCCCCTTCTCCCACCAAACCGTGATCGTAGAAGTTCATACTGAGCTTGATCCGGTGCAGATGACGCTCAGTCTGATGGGTGAGGTGAATTTCGCGCTCACCACGGCGCTCCACGAACTTACTCAACTTATTTAGTTTGGCGCTGACTTTTTCTTCCAGCTCAGGGGTGAATTCTTTTGTTTTTCCGGAATAGATGATTTTCATATCCCTCCTTGAGCGGGCACGGGAAACGAATTCCGGCTCGCGGATTGACGGCAACAGCAACCTGATCAGGCGCGTATGCGGCGCTGGTGTGTCGATGGAATCTTCATGTCCTCCCTGTATTTGGCGACCGTGCGCCGGGTGACCTGGATTCCTTCAGCTTGCAGGCGAGCAGTAATCTGCTCATCAGTAAGTGGATGAGCCGCATTTTCATCCTCGATCATCTTCTTGACGCGACGCTTCACAATCAGCAACGGAGTAGCGCTCCCCGAAGGACCCTGCACCGCTTCTGAAAAGAAGTAGCGCAACTCAAAAACACCTTGTGGCGTGTGCGCATATTTATTCGCTACCGCACGGCTCACCGTGGAAGGATGTACTCCAATCTCTTCCGCCACTTCTTTGATCATCATGGGCTTCAGTTGGTCAATCCCGTGTTCCAGAAACTCGGTCTGCCGCCGCACAATCGACTGGCACACGCGCAAGATCGTTTGCTTGCGTTGCTCAATATTCTTGATCAGTTGCAGCGCCGAAGCGTAACGCTCTTTAACGTAATTCCGAATCTCTTTGTTCGGCTCCTGGTCGCGATCCACCATGCGCTTGTATTCGCCGTTTAACCGGATCTGCGGGATGTCGTCATCGTTTAATGTGATGACGTAGTCGTCGCCTTCTTTTTCGATGTAAACGTCCGGCTCAACCTGGCGCGCGCCACCGCCCGAGTAGCGCAAGCCCGGCGCAGGATCGAGATGCTGGATTACGTTCAGGGCGATCTGCACATGTTTGAGCGGGCGCCCCATCGCTTTTGCAAGCTGCGAAACCTGGCGGCTTTCAAGCAGCTTCAAATGATCGTGAACGATCTTCCAGGCGACCCCATCGCGGCAGCCGCGCGCATCCAACTGCAGCAGCAGGCACTCCTGCAAGGTTCGCGCGCCTACACCGGTAGGATCGAGCGACTGCACTGCTTTCAGTCCCGCCTGCATATCGGCCAGGCTCAACTCTTCGGCTACGGCGATCTCTTCGAGCGGCGTCGTCAGATAGCCGCTTTCCTCCAGATTGCCCACAATGCTGTTCGCGGCTCGGCGCACCCGTTCCGGCAGAATCAGAACGCTCAGTTGCGACTGCAGATGGTCGCTGAGCGTAACCGGTGAGGATAGAAAGGTTTCAAAGGACGGCTTCTCGATCGATTCCGATGCCGGGCTCTTGAAACCCGGATCGAGGTAATCATCGAAAAAGCTGCCGAAATCGATCTCCTGGAACGGGTCCGTTTCGGACGTAGCCGCCGGTTCCTCTACCGCCGGCCCGCTCGCCGTTGCGGCGGCCCCGCCGTCGCCCGCGCCATCGGACGAAAACTCGCCATCGGCTGCCGCCTCGAAGGGCTGCAGCATGTCCGGCTGGTCTACTTTTTCGAGAATGGCCTGGTCTGCCGGATCTGACTGACGCTCCCGTTCGAGCATCGACTGCGCCTCAGCCGGGGTCAGTTCCTCGCCCGCTTCCGATGCTTCTTCGAGTACCGGATTCTCGGCAATCTCGTTGATAATCATGTCCTTCAGCTCCATTCGATTGAGCTGAAGCACCGTCACCATCTGGACGAGGCCAGGCGTGAGTATCTGCCTTTGCTGTACTCCTAAATGCAGGCGTGGCGAAAGCGAACTCATTGACTAAACGCGCGTCCCGTGCGCTCCTTGCCCTTCAGTCTATCACCGGAAAAGACCCCGTTGCTTCAGAATGCACGTGTCAAGGACGACTCTCAAGACAGGCTTTGGCGCGACGCAGCGCTCGTCCGCGTCGCTTGGTTTCGACGAATGCCACCGCTTCCTGTTCGGTCATCCGTTTGCGGCGGTTATCTCGATGCGCACGGGCCAGCGTCGCAGAGAGCTTGAACCAGACGACTTTCCCTGCCACTACAGCTGTGGCGTACATAACATCAGAGTATTGCAAAGAGGCGGAACGAGCATGAATTTCCGCCGTCATTTTTTTTGCTCGCCGCGGATCTCGACGGTTACTACACTGTTCTGCGCAAAGGCCTCGCTCGACAGGTCGACACCTTTTGGTGAATTTTCAATTGTCGCGAACAGCGCGACCTCTCCCGGTACGGTGGATGGCTCGCACGCAACTTGAAACTTTGCAATAGCGGGTGATCGCTCCAGCCTTACTTTCTCTTGTTTATCTATAATTCGGAGTGAATTCGTAGGTGGCAGGGCTCGGTATATGGAAAGCCCCACTTCTACGTTATAGTTCCTCAGCCGGGAATCGCTCTCGTCAAAAAAATCTGCACTGTAATTGTCGACTCAGTGCTATTGTGGGCGCACGAGAGCTGCGCCGGCTTTGCGTCTACCCGACTTATGCCCAGTGGCGCTTCCGCCCGGAAGTTGGTTGCTTCGACGAGCGACAACAGCAGCACAGCGCCGCATTTCGTAAGCATAGCTAGGATCTCCTTTACCGCAATAGTCTTCCCGCGTAGGGGCTGGTCAGCTTTAAGGTAGCGTCATTTGAAGCAGACGATCTATCAGCGTGTGCCGCTTGCCGAGCACTCAATCTTCGGATCGCAAACCTTCAACCTGTGGAGGCATTCCTTTTCGAGATGAGTTGCGCGGTCTGACCGGGCTTCCGGCTTCCTCGGCTTCCTTGGCTTCTTGGCTTCGGGCTTCCAACTTCCTCCTCTCGGCCAGTAACAACTTTCGAAAATTCTCCTTTCCCCTGTAAAACCAGTCGCTTAACCCCTCCCCGGCGCCTCGCCTCGCACCCGCGCCCCCAATAATCCGATCGTGGGCCAGCGCTTCTAGCCGCTGGTGCTTCCTAGCTCGCCGCCTTTCCAGGCGGCGCACATCTGAGGAGAAAACTATCTATGGCTACACCAAAGCAAATCGAAGCGAATCGTCTGAATTCTTTGAACTCCTGCGGTCCAAAATCTGCGGCTACCAAGGCCAAGGTCTCCGAAAATCGCCGCACCCA
>JAJPJN010000091.1 GCA_021324185.1 Terriglobia bacterium
CGGGCCAGCCCGTCACGACAGCCGCGGACATCTACTCGCTGGGTGTCATCCTGCGGGAAATTGTGGCTGGTGTCGAATACAACCCTGACCTGGACGCAGTCATCGCAAAAGCAACTGCGGAAGAGCCGGCCGAGCGCTACGCATCGGCCGCTGCCTTAGCAGCCGATCTGGAATGTTATCTCGGCGGGCGCCCAGTGCTCGCCAAACCCCAAACCGCACTTTATCGATTTGCCAAGTTCACTCGCCGCAACGGCCGTTTAGTGACGCTATTCACGATGCTGGCGATCGCCTTGCTTACCGCGGGAATTTACGGCTGGCGGCAACAGCGCAATGCTTTGCACGAGGCTGAACACGCCAGCGCCATAAACCGCTTTTTGCTATTCATGATGGCCCGGACAGATCCAGACTTAGGCGGGCGCGCCAATCTCAGCATGCGCGAGTTCCTCGATCTGGCGGACCAAAATCTGGACCGTGCCGGGATACAGGATGCGGCGACATTGAGCGATCTCCACTACACCCTGGGTTTGGGATTTTTCGCCCAAATGCGATTTGACAAGGGGCTGTTGCATTTGCAGCGTGCAGCCGAGGCCGCCCAACGCGCACACGATATTCCGCGCCAGGTCACCGCGAATCTTGCATTAATGTCGGCCAAACTCCAGTCGGGGAATGCTGAAGCCGTTCCAGACGGAGTTGCGCACGAGCTTCAGCTTTACCGGGAGTACCAGCGTTCTTTCGACCCGCTACGCTCCTTCGAAGTCCAGTTGAACGCGGGCGATCTCCTGTTGTGGACCGAACCTTCCGGCAATCGCTACGTCCCTCTCCTCGAACAGGCTGTGATGCTCGGCCGTTCTCATCCCGATGCGGTCAACAGCCTCTATCTATCGCAAGCTTTGGCTGATCTCGCGGAAGCCTATATCGCCAAACACCAATTCGAGCGGGCCGCGCCGGTAATCGAAGAGGCGGTTCGTATCGACCGCGCGCACATATCGCACCGCACCGTTCTTGCCGGGCACTTGTCGGTGCTCGCGCGCACACAGCGATTCCTGGGCCGCTACGACCTTGACGAACGCTACCAGCGCGAGAGCTTCGAATTGACCCGCGAGCGCTGGGCCGCGATAACGTGCAGACCGCCTTAATGCAGGCGCGTTGGGCTTATGCGCTAACCGAAACTCCACGCCTGGATGAGGCCGCCCGGCAAGCCTCGGAAGCGCTGCGCATCGACTGCGCGCATTACCACCCCGGCGATTTCGAATTCTGGACGGTTTTGGCTACCGCTGCTTACACCCAAGCGCTCATCCATCACTATTCTGAAAGCGAAGCGCTGGCGCGCGAGGCTCTGCGCTCGCTCGGGCCGAAAGCCGACCCGCAGGATGCACGCTATCACGAGACTCGTGGTTATCTCGGCCTGGCGCTCGCCGGAGAAGGCCGCAAAGAGGAAGCACGCGCTTTAATTCAGGAAACGATCGATTTCTATTCGAAAACCGGGCGGTCGTCGCTTTATATCGACCGCTTACGCAAAACCCTGCAAGAACTCACGAACTGAGGACGGCTTCCATCCGCAATTCCCTATACAGCCAAGCTCGCGTGAAGGCCAAATGCCGGTCGACGGTCGCTTTCGAAATACCCAAAATACCGGCAGCTTCTTCTGAGGTGCATCCCAAATATAGTCGTAGCTCGAGCACCTTCGCCTTTTCCGGTTCGGCTTGAGCCAGCCGTTCCAGCGCACGATCCAGATCTAAGTACGAAGCCGGGTTTTCACCAAGCCAAGGCATCTCTTGCAATCCGAGGGGCACCAGAACGGCGTTTCGCTTTCCCGCCAGACGCTGGCGCGCATGGTCTGCCAGTATCTGCCGCATTAAATGCGCGCAAAACGAAAAGAAGTGCTTGCGATCGTTCCAGTCAACCGAGTTATAGTTGGCGAGCTTGAGGTAAAGATCATGCACTAGCGCGGTTGCGGTCACCTGTCCACTGCTCTCATTGCGGAGCACCCGCCTGCTGATCGACTTCAGGTCATCATAGACCAGCGCGATCAACTCCTCTCGCGCGAGCGATGAGCCGCCCGCCCATTGTTGTAATAACACGGTGATGGGCCGCTCTTTCGTCATGGCGACATCATGGCACAAAAACTGTAAGCTGAAGTACTAGAACGGAACAGGACCAGAGAGGTCCGGCTGTGGCCGGCAACGGCAATTATGATACGCTAATGGTCGTTTCCACCGGCACGCTAGAAAGGTAGTAGTACGTCTTGACCCGTCACGAACTAAAGGAGCAGCTTGAACACGACCAGTTTACGGAGACTATCTCTGGATTCGTCGAGTACGCTTCTACGCACCGCCAGGAACTGATTCGCTGGGTGGCAATCGCTGTAATCGTTTTGGTAGTTGCCGGCGGCTCGTTCTGGTATGTGAGGCATAGAAATTCTGTGCGGGAGCAGGACCTGAATAATGCCTTCGCCATCGCCGACAGACCTGTCGGACCTGCCGCTCCGGGTGTGGCCTCTTTCCCCAATCAGGCAGCCAAAGACCAGGCCTTGCTGAAGGCCTTTTCCGACGTTGTGGCGAAGGACGGCGGCAGCAAACAAGGCCTGATCGCGGAGTACTATTTGGGGGCTCTGAAGGCCAAGAACGGGAACGTAAAGGGGGCGGAAGCGAATCTGTCTCATGTAGCCGATTCCAGTTCCCAAGTCGCGCCTTTGGCGAAAATCGCCTTGGCACAGCTCTATGCAGGCGACAACAAATTGCCCCAGGCTCAGACGTTGCTGCAATCTTTGGTGAATAAGCCCTCAGATCTTGTTTCCAGGGCGCAGGCGCAGATCTTGTTAGCGCACCTGGATGAAGCATCGAATCCTCAGCGCGCTAAGCAGTTATTACAATCAGTCAGCAAAGAAACCAAAGATCCTGTTGTAGATCGCGTGGTCCAACAGCTTTCCAGCCAAATGAGCAAGTAGCGCCCCGATGCTGCGCCGGCTCCGGATAGGAACCCAAGCACTGCGTGGACGCAAATATCCGGAACCGCCTCATCCCTATCGAACCGACTTTCAGCGCGATCGTGACCGCATCATCCATTCCCGCTCCTTCCGGCGGCTGGAGGGCAAAACCCAAGTCTTCGCGGCCGGCTTTTCCGATCATTTCCGCAACCGCTTGACTCACACGTTAGAGGTTTCGCAGATCGCGCGCACTGTGGCCACAGCGCTCGAACTGAACGAGGAATACACGGAGACCCTAGCTCTAACCCATGATCTGGGCCATCCTCCCTTTGGCCATGCCGGAGAAAGAGAGTTGGACCGGCAGATGCGGCGTTTCGGCGGCAGGTTCGAACACAATCGCCACGCCCTCCGCATTGTGGATTTTCTAGAGCAACGCTATGCCCGGTTCGACGGTTTGAACCTCACGTTTGAAGTGCGCGAGGGCATCGTAAAACATTCGCGCGAAGTCGAGCCCGGTGCCGAAGCCGAATTAGAAGAGCTACTGCCCGGCCGGCGCCCGCCACTCGAGGCCCAATTGCTCGATCTTGCCGATGAGATTGCCTATAACACAGCGGATCTGGATGACGGATTCTCGGCGGAACTGCTTTCAACCAGCGATATTGCTTCCGCGGTGCCGTTGTTCGGGCAATTGATGGAGCAGGTTGAGACACAGTTTCCGGGCGCGTCCGAGCGCCTGCGGTTCTGGGAGTGCCAGCGGCAACTGATCAACACGTTGGTCGGCGGCCTGATCAGCGGGACGGCCGAGGCGGCCGAAAGGGAACAGATTCAAGACATAGATGACGTGCGCCAGCACCCGCGACGGCTTGCCCAAATGACCGGTGAAGCAAGCGAGCTAAACAGCCAAATTAAGCAACTGCTGATCGCAAAGCTTTACCTGCTCGATCAGCTTACGCAAGAACGGGCCGCCGCCAGCCAAAAGATGGGTGCTCTGTTTGAGTTTTTCATTTCACATCCGGACCGCCTTCCGCCGGCATACCGCCAGCACATATCGGTGCAGCCAATTGAGCGCGTTGTCTGTGATTACATCGCCGGAATGACGGATGGATATTTCCGCCGCATTTACGAAGAAAATCTCGGAAGCTGAGCCGCGGCCGCCGGAAGCGATTTCTGCGGGTTATAACAGATCGCGAAGCTGGGCGTAGTTCACACGCGTTACCAGTTGGAACTTCAGTTGTAATCGGGTGAGCTTACCGATCGTTTGCAGCACTTTCTCTTCCGGTACACGCATTGCAGCCAAGTGCAAACGCCCTTCCCAGACCCGGAACGGCAGCACTTTGAACTCTTTTTCAATACGCACGGGCAAACTGCGAACCACACTATGCTTCACCTGACTGACATCCACATCCGCCCATGGGAGCCCCGATTGCAAACTCATGGCGCGGCAAAGATCGGCTTCGGTAACGAAGCGCCGTGCCAGAAGAAAGTCGGCGATGTTTTCTCCCGGCGATAACTGTGTGCGTGCCAAGTCCATCCGGTCTTGCGATACATAGCCACAATTCAGCAGGACTTCTTCGAGGTCCAGCCGATGGGGGCACTCGGCTGCACTGGCAGGATATGCGTGCTCGGTTTTGTCCCAACGAAGTGTCTCGCGTTGCCATCGCGAATGGACGTATCTTGCAACAGCGCAAAACGACGCGGCGCAATTGACAAAGTTCGCATGAAAACATCGGAGCGCAACCGTCAGGCCCATGGCCGGGCCGAACACTTTGCCGACGCACCATGACCGCAGGCAAAGCCGGAAGACCTGCAAGCCCGTGGTTGCGACGCATAGATTCACCACCAGCGGGTTCGATACGGCGAAGGTCCAGGGCCGATGCAGGCTCACACTGGCCAGCCAGTCGGCCACGCCGGCAACGAAAAGCAGATTCGTCAACAGACTGAGCGGGTTGGTTACGAGCCCTTTGCGGTCCCGCC
Organism: Terriglobia bacterium; assembly: GCA_021324185.1. GTDB lineage: Bacteria > Acidobacteriota > Terriglobia > Bryobacterales > Bryobacteraceae > Bog-105. The sequence continues at coordinate 4,901 of JAJPJN010000091.1, forward strand.
AGAACCAGTAACGCGTGCGTAGAGAACCCCGCCAGCCATGCCGTTCCCAGGATTGCAGTGCGATGCCGGTGATCCAGCGCGTACGCTGCCGGATGGCCGTACGCACTTTGCGCGGAAAATATTCACGCGTAGCGACAAACCTCTGGGATCGCCGCGCGAGCGGATAAAACAACTGCGCAAGTCCGGAATAGTGTATCTGCAGCCCGATGTCGTAGTCTTCCGTCAAGCTGGACGAATCGAAGATTTGGCCGCCCCGCTGAACTGCCAACTTCTCCAGCACGTCTCTGGCGAACCCTGTTCCTACGCCGTTCGAGGGAACAAAAGACCGGCTGTATTGCCGGGCGCGCATATCGACTACTTGAAACTCGGCGAACTCATCGCAATAGATGCCATGCGTGAAATCGCCCGGTCCGGTCGGTAGCGGCAAAACGGGGATTTGGACCATTGCATAGTCATCGCGCTGCTGGTTGATAATGCTGAGCGCGTCGGCATCCATCACATCCTCGGCATCGTGAAGCACAATCGTCTCGAAACGAACGCCGTGCTCGCGCTCGAACGCAGTCATCCCTTTGTAAATCGTATTCAGGCAATCGGCTTTCGAGGTCGGGCCGGGTTGTGGACAAACCGCGACATGCACATTGGATAAAGTAGCCGCCAAAGCGAAAGCGGCATCGCACGTTGCCTGATCGTTCGGGTACAATCCCAGAAAAAAATCGAAGTTTCGATAGCGGATGCGTGCCAGATTTTGCCTGACCATACCATCGATAACGCCGGATTCCTTCCAGCAGGGCACAAAAATCGCCGTTCGCCGTTCAGTGGCGCGAGCACTTTCAGCGCTGGAGGATACCCCCGACGTCTTCCGGAATAGCCGGTCAAAGAGGCAGATTAGTACCGGGAGCAAATCGTCCAGCCCGGTGGCCAGAAGCAAGCACGCCAATGAGCCGAGAATGAACGGCCAGGCGGATAGCAACACCAGGATGCTGAGCGTGTCAGGCGCAAAAGGGACTGCGAACGGCATGGCCTCTCGTATAAAGTGGCCGGCGCTGGCACCAATTCGCAGAAAACTCTTAGACTTTTAGCGGCCCGATGGCACTTCGTTTTCGACGAGGCGCTCATGGACGATTCGGCTCTTAACGCGTACATGCAACTCCTGCAGGACATCATCTATGGGACCGTACGGCGCCATACATTCACACCCGTGGAACTCCATCTCTTGCTAGACGTCCAGGGGCTGGGCTTACGCAAAACCGCCCAGAACGAGATCCTGCGGCGTTATATGCGCGCCCTGCAACAGCAATCTGCGGCAGGCATTTCCGCCCCACCGCGCTTGGCCCAGTTCTGCGAAAAGGAGAGATATCGGGGCGGCCTCCAGCCGGTGCAGGCACATGAACGGGCACCGGCCATGATCACAGCGAGTTCCGGGTAATGCGCTGGGCTATGCTGGCACCAGGAGACAACTCATGGCAAGCAGTAGTGGCCCAGCACCGAAACAGGAACGAATGGTTTTTTGTGTCAAACTGCACAAGGAATTACCCGGTTTGGACGAGGTCCCGTTTGACGGGCACCCGTTGGGTATGCGCATCTACGATAACGTCTCAAAGCAGGCTTGGGCCATGTGGGTGGAACAGATGAAGATGATCATGAACGAATATCGCCTGAATTTAGGCACGCCCGAAGCACAAGAATTTCTGCTCAAGCAAATGGAAGAATATTTCTTCGGGGAGGGCGCCGCCCATCCGCCCGGCTATGTAGCGCCCGGCCATTAACGGGCAGTTCTATCCACGATCTCGAAGCACCGCCCGTCCTACACTTTTGATCCTCCGTTTATTGGCGTTCCTGCTAGCCGTGATGTCCTGCGCCGCGGCAGCGAATGATCTTGCCGAGCGGCTTGCCCGGGCAGCCAAGCAGGCCGTAGAAGATAACCAGATTGTCCGCGCATACATGCTGTACGCTGCGGCCGCCGCTAGAGATGCGCAAAATCCCACCTATCGTGCTAACCGCGACGCGCTGGCGCCCGCGGCCAAGCTCTTGAGCAAAGCCGAAATACAAAGCGCTGACATTACAAAACAACTAGAGCAGGTCGAATTAGAAGAAAATCAAACGATCGCAAATCAACCTCGATCCGCCGAACCTCCATTCGAGCTTGCCAGGCAGGCCGATTGGAAGCGTGATGAAAATCTGCAGCCAATCCCAAAATTGCAACCGCTCACGACAACCGGAACATTCGACCTTCGAGGCGACGAGCGGAGCTTGTATGAGAACGTCGCCAAGTTCTTTGGTTTACGAGCTGTTTTTGATCCACAGTTGGAGATGCATTCCGGCCTGCGCTTCACTATCAGCGACGCAGATTTCCATGCAGCAATGGAAGCCCTAACCGCAGCCACGAACACGTTTATGTTTCCGATTTCACAGCACGACTTCTACGTGGCACGGGATACCGAACCCAAGCGCGATGAACTGGAGCCGGAAATTCTGCTTAGTTTTCCGCTGCCGAACGCGATCGATCAGAAGGACCTTCTCGAAGCTGCTAATGCCGTTCGTACCACCATGAATGTGCGGACACTCGGTTACGACAGCGCGAATCGCACGGTTATGGTTCGCGACCGGTATACGCGCGCACATACAGCCCGCGCGCTGCTGGAGTCGCTATTACTCCCCAAAGCGCAGGTTTCATTTGAAGTGCAGTTCCTCACCTTTGATTCAGACCGCAATTTCCATTACGGCCTGTCGCTGCCAACCTCGTTCAATATCGCGGATCTCGGGCACATCGCTCATTTTCAAAGCCTGTTCCCAACCAATCTATCCGGCGCATCCTTCTATGTAGCCGGCGGGGGCGCCACAGCCATTGGTCTTGGGCTGGCAAGCAGCGCGTCTCTGTTTGCAACCTACTCGGAATCGCATGCACAGGCCGTCTACGATGCAACGGTGGTGGTTGCGGACGGCCAAACAGCCAACCTCCACATCGGTGATAAATATCCGATTCCGACGACGATCTTTACGGGCGCCAGTAGCTCGGCATCCATTTATAATCCCATCGGGCAAGTCACTCTGGAGGACCTTGGAATCACCCTCAAACTAACGCCTCGAATTCACGGTGAGGGCAGCATCTCACTGGATCTCGAAGCTGCTTACAAGGCGCTCGGCGCACAAACTTTCGACACCATTCCTGCGATCGATCAACGCGAGTTCAAGAGCAGTATCCTGCTGCATGAAGGCGAATGGGCGGTGGTTGCCGGGCTGAATACAAGATCACAATCGCAGACCCGCACCGGATTAGCGGGCCTTTCGAATATTCCGGTGCTAAACCAGGTGCTCAGCGAAAACACGCGCCAGACGACGGTTGACGACACGCTGATCGTTATCAAGCCAACCATTACGCGCTTGCCGATGTCGGCGCAGATCAGCCCTCAATTTTACGTGGGGTCCAGGGGAGGCGATCGGGTTGTGTTGTGAGTCTCTCAAAGGCGCAGCTCTTCGGTCCGCCACCACATCTCCTCGACTTTTTGAAACGGCGCTAATCTGAAGAAAGGGGTGTCGCACGGTATGAGGCACGCGCTGCTGTTCACCATTGTGTTAGGACTCCCGGGCGCTGGAAGTTTGCTCGCCCAGCGAGGCGGTGGCATTGTTCGGAATGCACCAGTTCCGTCCAGCACCGCCTTAGGCGCAGGCGCGCTATCGGCATTCCCATCGTCGACATCGCGGTCGAGCGCGCCCTCATTTGCGAGGCGCTACGTGCCCGGCCCAACCGCCTATTCCGGGTACACGCATACGCGCTCTTTTTCGCGAACGAATACGTACCGGCGCCACGAATACCGCGCCTTGCCTTCTTACTATGTGGCAGCTCCGTTCTACTATCCGTTTTTTGATTGGGGCGGCGACTACGCCCCGGCTCCGCCCGCGCCGGTCGATGACTATGCTCCCGATCCGACTGACGCCCTGATGGCCAATCAGGCTGCACTCGGCCGGCAAGTGCAACGCCTCACGGCCCAATTGAACGACCTGATGAATGGCCAGACGTACCAGCAGCAAGCGCCGGCGGCAGAGCCGGCCGGCCCCCCGCCTGTTCCACTCACGCTGATTCTGCGCGACGGCCAACAGTTACAAGTGCAGAATTACGCCGTGACCGACAACACATTTTGGGAGTTCACCGACCGCGGCACCAGGAAGATTCCTTTGTCGAATATCGACCTCGCTGCCTCCGCAAAGGCTACCCAGGCAAACGGCGGCGAATTTCCCCAGATCAGCGGCACGCGATAGCAATTAAGGGACGCTCCCTAGGACTTCAACAGCATTTTCCGCAAAAGGTCCAGACTTGCTTGGGTAGCGAGCGTGCGAACGCGCCAACGGTCTGCTCCATAGCGGATGCGAATGACACGCGTTTCGGCCGGGCTTGCGATTGCCAAATAAACCGTACCAACTGGATCGTAATCCGTGCCGCCGTCCGGCCCAGCGTAGCCAGTGGTTGCCAAAGCATAGCTGGCGCCGCTGACTCGCCGCGCACCTTCGGCCATTGCCCCCGCCACCGGTTCACTGACCGCCGTATGTTTCTGAATCAGATTCGGTGGCACGTCAAGGATCTGCTGCTTCTGCAGATTTGAATAGGTAACGTATCCCGCCAAAAAGAAGTCGGAACTGCCGGGGCGCTCCGTCAATCGCGCCGCCACCAGCCCCCCCGTGCAACTCTCTGCGGTGGCTACCGTAGCGTGATGTTTACGCAACAGGCAACCTACGACCGCCTCCAGCGGCTCGTCCGGGTTCGTGCTGTAAATTTTGTCGCCTAACAACTCAGCGATCGGGTTTCCGACTTCGCGCAAAAGGTCATCCGCTTCCTGCTCCGTTTCCGCTTGTGCTCGCAGGGAAACGAGCAGATCGCCGGGAGAAGAAAGGACGGTGGTCACCGGGTTGGTGTATTTCGTGTAAACCGGAGCAATGAGCGTATCCAGATCCGATTCGCCGATACCCGTGATGCGAAAGCTCCTCACTTTAATTACTTGCGGCGGAATCACGGGTCTAAGCCGCGGGATCAGTTCGTTGATCACCATCGGCTTCATCTCGCGCGGGGGCCCGGGAAGCAGAGCTAGGGCGCCGCGGTCCGTCGAAAGATACTGCCCTGGGGCGGTTCCGTGCGGATTTGGCATCGCCTCGGCGCCCTGTAGTAAATAAGCCTGGCGGATATTGTTCTTTGCCATGGGCCTGTTGATTTGCCGGAAACGGCTAATCAGAATCGACTCTTGCTCAAGCGACAGCTTTAGCTCCAGGCCGAGGGCAGCGGCCACAGCTTCCCGCGTAACATCATCCTCTGTCGGACCGAGGCCGCCGATCAGAATGACGATGTTCGACCGCCCAACACAGTCTTGAACAGCTTGACTGATCCTCTCCCGGTCGTCGCCCATGACGTGCTTGGCAACTACTTCGACGCCAAGCAGGTTTAGTTGCTCGGTGACCACGAGCGAATTGGTGTCGATGTGTTGCGGAGTCAGCAGTTCACTGCCAATCGCCAAAATCTCCGCAGTCTTGGGCATCGCGGGATCAGGGCAGCGGCCGGCCGGCTATTTCGGCATCGACGCGGAACAGGGCGTTATGTGTCGCAAGGATAATCGACTTCGATGGCGTAAACGCCAGACCTACAATACCGGGGCCGGAAAGATACTGCTCGGCACGGCGCTGCGGGTCGATGCGGATGACCCCCCTGCGGCCGGAGAGCGATGCCGCAACGTACAAATTTCCCGCAGCATCGAAAGCGATCCCTTGCGGGCGGCCCAGCCCGCGATAAAACGTCTCGACTTCACCGGCTTTAGAAATGCGATGCACGGAATCAAAACTCGAAGTAGTCGGTCCCGTTACATACAGATAATCTTCCGGACCGAAGGCTAAATGATAGGCGGCGATGGAAGGTTCGAGCGTAGCGAACACGTAGATCTGGCGCGAGCGGCTGATTTTGAAGATGGTGCCGCTGCGATCGCCGACATAAAGATTTTCCTCGCGGTCGAAAGCGATTCCGGTTGCGACGCCCATGCCCTCGACGAATACCGACATATTGCCGCCGCGCGTGATCTGATACACAATCCCGTCGTAACGGCTGGAGACATAGAGGATTCCCTCGCGGTCAAATGCCAGCCCGGTGGGATTCATCAAATCGGTAACGAATGGCTTCGAATTGTAATTTGTATCCACGCGGTAGATGGACACGGGCGATTTCTGCCCACGCGAGCCGCTAAAGGTGCTGAACACGTTTCCGTCCCGATCGACGGCCGGATTAGCCACCGGATGCAGGCTGTCCGCGATCTGAATTCCCAAATGAGTTTCACGGATCTCGCTCGTCACTCCGCCGGCAACCACGCTGACTTCGCCCACAATGGCAGCTTCCGGAACGCGCGCGATGATATACGAATCACTTGCCACAACGAGGTGAGCGGTTTGATTTCCAAGACGAACAACAGGGCGTCCGCCGCTTGCCAGATTCTGGCCGCGAATGTACAGCTCACCTCCGCTGATTGCGGCCGGCGGTTGTATGCTTGCAATCTTCGGCCGCTGCGCCGTGGCTTGCTCTGCCGCAGTATGTTTTGTCGCCATAGTTACTGGATTTTGAAAACCCCGCCTATATACAAGATAAGCGCCCCGTATAATCCGGCCGCCAAATCGTCGCACACGATTCCATATCCCTCCGGAAAGCGCTCGATTCTTCGAATTGGCCAAGGCTTCCAAATATCAAAGAGTCTAAACAGTAGGAACGCAGCGACGAAATTTCTCCAGGTGTAAGCGGCCGCACCAACCAGGGTCAGCCATTGACCCAAAACCTCGTCGATTACCACTATGCCCGGATCTTTTTTCTCCGTTAGCCGCGCCGTGCGGGTGGAAACCCAAATCGCAGGGGCGAGACACACAAGCGTCAGCGTTACAAAAACCAAACGGCCCGCGCCCGCATAAACGTGCAGTACGAACGCGATCAATACTGCCGCCAGCGACCCTACCGTACCCGGACCTACAGGGAAATAACCGCAGCCAAACCATGTCGCCACCAGCACGGCGAGCCGGTTCACTGAACGCGGTCCTTCGGGGACTCCTGCGGCTGCGTCTCGGGTATCTCTTCTAGGTCATTCGGTCCGGCAGGCGTTGAGATGACATATTTCTCAGACGCCCAGTTGCCTAAATCGATCAGTCGGCATCGATCGCTGCAAAAAGGCATGTCGGGATCGTCGAACGCAACAGGTTTGCCGCAAATGGGACAAGGTATTGTCTGAGCCATACCGCTCTGAACTCAATTATCGGACGGGAATGGAGGGGCGCGCCGCCGTCGACGGCAAAATCGGGAACGCATTCCTGGCCTGCAACGGAGCAGAAAAGCTCTGCTCAGGCGCGTCGATCAGTTCGCCGACTAAATCATAATCGTGTGCCTCGGTAATGCGTACCCTGCGCATCTCCCCCGGCTTCGGCTCGCCCGGACCGAAATCGTTGATGTAGCAAATGCCATCGATTTCAGGAGCTTGCGCCGGCAGCCGTCCTTCCCAGAGCAGATCCGTTTCTTTCGAAGGACCTTCCACCAGGACAGGCACTTCGCGTCCGATCAGGCTTCTGTTCCGCGCAGAGGAAATACGCCTCTGCAGCGCGAGCAATTTGCGCTTGCGCGCATACATCGTACGCTTATCCACTTTGCCGTCCAGAAGATAACTAGCGCTTGTTTCTTCGTCACTGTATGAAAACACGCCAAGGCGATCAAACTGCGCCGCTTTGATGAAATCACAAAGTTCTGCAAAGTCAGCATCGGTTTCGCCCGGGAAGCCGACAATCATGCTGGTCCGGATAGTAACGCCCGGAATAGTGGCACGTATCCGCTGCAGCAGCTTCAGGAAAATGTCGCCATTCGCGCCGCGCTTCATGCGCTTCAATACGTTGGCGCTTGCATGCTGCAGCGGCATATCGATGTACTTCACCAGCGAATCATGAGCGGCAATCGTGTCCAACAGCTTCTGCGTGACTTTATTGGGATACGCATAGAGAAAACGGATCCATTTCGGCAATTCCGTTGGAATCGCCGACAGCCGCGCCAGCAGATCGGGCAAGCCATCCTTCAGCCCGAGATCCTGGCCGTAGACAGTCGTGTCCTGGCCAATCAAGTTGATCTCGCGCACGCCCATAGCAAGCATACGCGTGGCCTCATTCACCACGCTTTCAAAGCGGCGGCTGCGGAACTTACCACGAAACTGCGGGATGACACAGAACGAACAGGGGTGATCGCATCCTTCAGCAATTTTGATATAGGCGGAATGTCGCGGGGTTGTGAACACGCGCGCTGTCAAATCGTGATAGAGATACGGCTCGGCCGCGAGTTTTCGCGACTCCACTCCTTCGCAAAGCGCTGTAATGTGTGACAGCTCGTTGACGCCCAGCACCGCATCCACTTCGGGGATGTTTTGCCGGATATGCGCCCGATAGCGCTCCACCAGGCAGCCCGCCACCACCAGCCGCTGCGCTTTGCCGGTTTTCTTGTACTCGGCCATTTCCAGGATGGTTTCGATGGATTCCTGTTTAGCGGGATCGATAAAGCTGCACGTGTTGACGACGATCACGTCGGCTTCAGCCGGCTGAGGCGTTAGCTCGTGGCCATCAGCGACAAGCTGACCCATCATCACTTCCGTGTCGACAAGGTTTTTCGGGCAGCCGAGACTTACAAATCCAATTTTCAAAGCAGGGAATGCGGCCGGAGCGGCCTAGCTCTCTAAGAATAACAAAAGAGCAGGCGAAGAAACACCGCAGAAATAGAGGACCCGCGCGAATCGCCAGCAACAAAGACGCCCTGCTATCAACCCGCTACTTGCGGAATGAGGAGGCAAAGCGCCCAATCCACGCTATAATACGAGCGGAGATCCCGGCCTTGAACTTGTGTGAATTCGTGCGTCTTTTCAGGCACATACAATTACTTCCAGTGCTCGAAAACGGCGAGGAGACGACGCTCATCGGCGGCCAGGCGGTAATGGAAGGCGTCATGATGCGTTCGCCTCACAGCTACTGCGTTGCGGTGCGCAAGGCAAACGGGGAAATCACCAGCGAGGCGCAGCCGCTCAGCCGGCTTTCCGACCGCTATCCGTTGTTCAAACTGCCCCTGCTGCGCGGCTTAGGCACGCTCGGCGGCGCGATGTGGCTGGGCGTGAAAGCGCTGAAATTTTCGGCCGATTGCGCTTTAGAAGGGTTCTCCGAGGCTGACCCAGCGGGTGAGAAGAAAGAACTGGGGCCGGCCGCGATGATCCTGCAGATTGCGTCTTCGCTGCTCTTTATGCTCGCGCTCTATAAATTTGTGCCTCTGTACCTGGCGACGCTGCTTGGGCACCATTTCCCCGCGGTAGGTGGGCGCGTGGCTGTCAACGCGATGGATGGCGGTATCCGCATTGCGATCTTTCTCGCGTTTATGTACCTGCTGTCACGCATGAAGGAGATGCACCGTCTGTTCCAATACCATGGCGCTGAGCATAAGGTCGTCTTCAATTTCGAATCGGGGCAGCAGGTTACGGTCGAAAATGCACAGCGATTTGTAACGTGGCATCCACGCTGCGGGACAAGTTTTCTGGTTGTGGTGCTTATTGTGGCCATGGTCGGGTACTTGTTTTTGCCCATCGATAACTTCTGGCTGAAACTCGCGGCGCGTATCGCGCTGTTGCCGGTCATTGTCGGCATCAGCTACGAGATCATTCGCTTTGCTGCAAAACGGCGAAAGGGATTGATGGCCGCCCTTACTCAGCCGGGTTTGTGGCTGCAACGCGTAACTACCCAGCCCCCATCCAATGGACAGGCCGAAGTCGCCATCCATGCCCTGATGCGAGCCATGGAACTCGAGAAGGCGCAAGGCGGCCAGATGGTCATCGCATAAACAGAACAGGACAGCGGCCAACCGCGACGAATGCAATACCAAGACAGATTAGAAGAAGCAGAAGCGCGGTACAACGACCTTACTGCCAAAATGGCAGACCCGACGGTCATTAACGATCCGGACCAGTACAGGAAAACTGCCAAGGCGCAGAGCGAGCTGGCTGAACTGGTGACGAAATATCGCGCCTATAAAAAAGCCGGCAAGGAACTGGAAGACGCGCGCGCCATGCTCAACGAGAGCGATCCGGAATTGCGGCAGATGGCGGAGATCGAGGTAATGCGCCTAGAGCCGGAACTGGATGGGCTCGAACAAGAGTTGCAGTTGCTGCTATTACCCAAGGATCCGAATGATGAAAAGAACATCATCATCGAGATCCGGAAGGGCGCCGGCGGTGACGAGGCATCGTTATTCGCCGCCGAAGTATTCCGCATGTATACACGCTATGCGGAAGAGCAGCGCTGGAAAGTGGAGATCACTTCCATGAGCGAATCCTCGGTTGGCGGCTTGAACGAAATCATCGCAATGATAAGCGGCCACAAAGTCTACAGCCGGCTGAAATATGAAAGCGGGGTTCACCGGGTGCAGCGCGTGCCGGCGACCGAGACACAGGGTCGCGTGCATACCTCAACGATCACCGTTGTGGTGATGCCCGAAGCCGACGAGGTGGACGTGCAGATCGATCCCAAGGATATTCGCATCGACACTTTCTGCTCCTCGGGTCCTGGGGGTCAATCGGTCAACACTACGTATTCGGCCGTTCGCATTACTCATCTGCCGACGAACACTGTCGTGTCCTGCCAGGACGAAAAATCGCAGATCAAGAACCGTGCCAAAGCCATGCAGGTCTTGCGCTCACGTCTCTATCAGATGGAGCTTGAAAAGCAACAGGCGCAGATTGGAGCCGAACGAAAGAGCATGGTAGGCACTGGCGATCGCAGCGAGAAGATTCGAACCTACAACTTCCCGCAGAATCGCGTTACCGATCACCGCATCGGTTTGACGCTGCACCAGCTAGACCAGGTAATGGAAGGCAGGCTGCAGCCTATTATCGACGCTCTAACGAGTTATTACCAGTCCGAGCGTCTGCGCGAGCAAGGTCAAGCCGCTTAGCTGTTGACGGTACACACTGCCCTCCATCAGGGTGCCGCGATCCTCGAAAAGGCCTCCATCTCTGTTCCTCGGCTTACTGCTGAGGTGCTGCTGTGCCATGCCTTACGCTGCGATCGTGCTTATTTGTACGCGCATGGCAGCGACGAGTTGAGCCAGCTTGCCTGGATTCATTACGGGCGGTATTTGAATGAGCGGCTGAAAGGCAAG
>JAJPJN010000103.1 GCA_021324185.1 Terriglobia bacterium
ACGCCCCCAAAGCCTCCGAACCCTGCGATTTTGAAGTCACCCAGGCCGGTTCCTTAAGCTGACCGCTGAGAGCTGATAGCTGATCGCTTCCGTCTTCTTGGCTTCTTTGCTTCTTTACGCTTTCAGGCTGCCGCCGGCTTTCCGGCCGGCGCTGCTTCCTGCCCGCTGAACCCCTCAGAGAACGAGTTCCGTTGTTATACTGAACCTGCCCATGACCGTAATGGATATCCATGAAATTTCGGCCGTGCTGCCGCATCGCTATCCGATGCTGATGGTGGACCGAATTATCGAGATCACGGATGAATCCGTTGTGGGGCTGAAGAACGTGACCGTTAATGAGCCGCACTTTATGGGGCACTTCCCCGGATATCCCGTCATGCCGGGCGTGCTCATTATTGAAGCTATGGCGCAGGTCGCCGGTATCCTGATCGGCAAACTGGCGCCGCACACGCGCGGCAAGCTGATGTTTCTCGCTTCGGTTGAGGATGCCAAATTTCGCAAACCGGTTTTTCCCGGTGATCAGTTGCGCATCGAAATGAAGAAACTACGGCTCAAGCATTCCGTTGCCAAGCTGCAGGGCACCGCTACAGTGGATGGCCAGGTGGTGACGGAAGCCACGTTAATGTGCAAGCTGACCGATCTCGATTCTGCCACGGCAAAAGCTCCGGAGGTCGCTGAGCCGCAACTGGCTTGAGTGCGACGGCCAGTCTCACATTCGGATGGCTATTCACTCCACCGCCATCGTTGACCCGGATGCCGGCATTTCTCCCGAGGCGGAAATCGGCCCTTATTGCATCATCGGCAGCGGCGTCACCATCGGCGCGCGCACGCGCCTGATGGCGCACGTCTATCTCGAAGGCAAACTTACCATCGGAAAGGACAATCTGTTCTATCCGTATTCATCCTGCGGCGTCACTCCGCAGGACAAAAAATATAAAGGCGAGCCTTCCGAGACGCGTATCGGCGACCGCAATTCCATTCGCGAGTTTGTGACCATCCATCGCGGCACCGAAGGCGGCGGCATGGTGACGTCCATTGGAGACGGAAATCTCATCATGGCCTACGTTCATGTGGCTCATGACGTCATCATCCAGAACCACACGATTGTTGCCAATGGAGTAACCTTTGCCGGGCATGTGACGGTGGAAGATTACGCGAATGTCGGCGGCCTCAGCGCCATCCATCAGTTCTGCCGCATCGGCCGCCATGCCATGGTCGGCAGTTACAGCGTCATTAAACAAAATGTGCTTCCATACTCCATCACGGCTGCAAGCCACCAGGTGGAAGTCTACGGTGCGAACAAGATCGGAATGGAGCGCGCGGGCTTTTCGGCTGAAGCGATTGAGCCGCTGCAAAACGCATTTCGCACCCTGACGCGCGCTGGCCTGAACACCACGCAAGCGCTGGCGCGCATCGAAGAAGAGATTCCGCAAACGCCCGAAATTAAAGAACTGCTGGAATTTATCCGCGGCTCGAGCCGGGGCTTCTGCAAATGAGTTAGGAGTAGCTGGTGGCGCAACGGTACGGCATTATCGCAGGGAATGGCCGTTTCCCTTTGCTTGCGCTGGAAGCGGCCCGGCGTGAAGGACACGATGTGGTGGTGATCGCCATCGAAAACGAAGCCGCTGCTGAAATCCCGCAACTCGCCTCTGCCGTTTATTGGATCAATATTGGACAGCTGGGTAAACTGATCGACATTCTCAAGCGAGAAAAGATTTCTGAAGTGATGATGGCAGGGCAGGTGAAGCATGCCAGCATCTTTTCATCTGTCAAGCCTGACTGGCGCTTGATTAAAGTCCTCACCGGGCTGAAGCAAAAAAACACGGCAGCTTTGATCGGCGGCATTCAAAAAACGCTACACGAGGAGGGCATTGAACTGGTAGATTCCACGCGGCTGCTGAAGCCGCTGCTCGCGCCCGAAGGTGTATTGACGCCACGGAAACCGGATCGAGACGAAGAAGCCGATATTGCCTACGGCCGCCGTATTGCGACTCTGCTCGCCTCAGCCGATATCGGCCAAAGCGTTGCCATCAGCGAAAAGGCCTGTGTGGCGGCCGAAGCAATGGAAGGCACCGACGCCATGCTGCGCCGTGCGGCTACGCTCACCAATGGCAAGCCTCTTCGCTTGGTGAAGGCGTCCAGCGGCCGCGCCCATCTGCTCTTCGACGTTCCTGTGGTCGGCCTCACAACAATCGAAACGATGATCGAAACGAAAACGACTGCGCTCGCGATTGACGCCGGGCGCACGCTCCTGCTCGATAAAGAGCGGATGCTGCAGCGCGCCGGCGAAGCCGGAATCAGCATCGCGGCCTACCCGCATCTCACCCAACCCGCATGAACAAAATACGGGCAGCGGTGATCGGCGCCGGCTCCTTCGGCAAAAATCATGCGCGCGTGCTTCACCAGCTTGCAGGTGTCGAGCTTTGCGGGATTGTCGACATTGATTTTGCAAAGGCGCAAGCTCTCGCCGGCGAATATGCGACTTGCCCCTACAACTCGCTCGAAGCGATTATCGGCAAGCTTGATGCAGCCATTGTTGCCACCCCGACCGTCACTCATGAAGAAGTAGCTGCGCGTCTTCTCAGCGCCGGAATTGATGTGCTGGTCGAAAAGCCGGTGGCGGGCACGGCGGAGGCGGGCAGGCGTCTCGCCCGGCTTGCGGCCGAACAGGGGCGCATACTCCAGGTAGGCCATCTCGAGCGTTTCAACCCGGCGGTCACCGCTCTTGAAAAAGTGGTCACGATGCCGCTTTTTTTCGAAGTGCATCGCCTCAGTGTGTTTACTCCGCGCAGCCTGGATATCGACGTCGTGCTGGATCTCATGATTCACGATCTCGACATTGTCCTGAGCCTCGCGAAGGAAACCCCCGAGGAGATCCGCGCGGCGGGCATTTCGGTGTTATCCGGCAAGGTGGATATCGCCAATGTTCGACTTTCGTTCGCGAGCGGCTGTGTTGCCAATTTGACCGCCAGCCGCGTCTCCACCGAAAAGATCCGGAAGCTGCGCCTCTTCCAGCCCGGCGAGTACATCTCGCTCGATTACCAGCGCCAGGAGGCGATTCGATTGGCAATTCGAAAAAATGAATTCAATTCGCCCCAAATTGGTGTTGAATCGCTGAAAGTGGATCGCAGCGAGCCGTTGGAGCTCGAACTGGCCAGTTTTTTCGATTGCGTCCGGACTCGCCAACAGCCGCGGGTCGACGGTTTTCAAGCCGCCTGCGCCTTGGCGGCAGCCGGGCAGATTCTTGCTAAAATCAAAGAACACAGCGACTTAGTAGCCGAAAGAATGCGCCGTCACCCGCCCGCGTCGCTGAGATGACGTGGCAACTTTGGCGCCCGAAGAGACGTCCTTAACACCGATTCGCCGCTTCCATGAGCCTTGCCCCCCTTACGCTTGCTGATCCAACCGAGGGGCAAGCGGCGGCTCCAGCGACGGTATTGCTGCCGCCTTCTAACGTAGAACTGAACCTATTGGCGGAATGGCCGCCCCGGCGCTCCCGCCCGCAGTGGATGTGGGTAATCGGCGGCTCGCTTGCGGTCCATCTGATTTTTTTCTTTATCGCGATCAAACTGCCAAGCTTTACCGGTCTCGAAGAACCGGAACGGCGCGTTGCCGTCAGGCGCACGGTACTGTATTTACCGCCCAGCCTGTTAACGCAAAAAGCGCCGAATCGCCGCAAGCCGTCGGAAAATATCGACCTCGCCAGCCTGCTCGCTTCCCAACAGGAGCAGGCGCGCAAGGCTTCCCCGGATTCAAGTACCAGGCACTTTGAAGTCCCCAAACAGCTTGCGCCGAAGCAGACCCGGAGCGTCGCGCCGCAGATTCTACCCGAGCCTCCGAAAGTGGCTTTGAACCAGGCGCCGGGGCCGCTGCCGCCAGGAGCGATTGGGGGTATCGGCGCGCCCGCACCGCCGCCACCAGCACCCACGCAGAACCCGTTTCAGAATATCGGGACCGAAGCCCCGCCCAATCCGCATCCATCCATCGAGCCGCCCAAAGCGAATGTGCAGGAAGCGGTAAAAGGATTGGCGCGAAGTGGCGCGGGCAATCGATTGATGATTACGGATGACAGTATGCCGGAGCCCTCGCCGCCCTTGCCGGGGACCACGCGCCAGCCTGGCGCCGAGCATGCCGCTGTCGAACTGCAAAGCGATCCGGAAGGCGCCGACTTCAAAGCTTATTTGACACGCATACTGGCAATTGTGCGCGCGAACTGGCGCCGCGTGATTCCGGAGAGCGCGCGTATGGGAACTCTCCGTGGCCGTACCGTGATGGAGTTCATTATCAACCGAGACGGCAGCATTCCGAAACTTGTCACGGCGCAATCCTCCGGCTCAGAGCCGCTGGATCGCGCTGCCATTGCCAGCCTGAGCATGTCCAATCCGCTCCCCGCGCTTCCCGCTGACTATAAGGGCTTTCAGGTGCGGCTTGCGTTTACCTTCAGCTATAACCTACCGGCACAATGAACCCGCAACAGGAACAGAAGGGCGTAATCGGTTTCGGCACTGCGCTGGTTTTGTTTGCTTTGCTGGCCGCCTGGTCGATCCTGACGCTTAGAGGCGTGGCGCTGGCGTTTGCGCTTATCGTTATCGCCGGACTTGCGATCAAAAGCTACGTGCATTTTCTGCGCCGCCGGATTGGCTGAGAAGCACCAGGCGCGGTGCAATACGGCCGAAGATCCAGGTGGTTAAGTCTTTGTAAACATTAATTTTTGCGTGCGCGGCCAGATGGCGAAACGCGTGCACAGAAATGGCCGTCGAGCCTTAGGAGGCAGCATGCCGGTTATGTTCTATCATCCATTTCGAAATGCCGTATTGTACTTATCAGCCAGCCTTCTTACCGTGTCCACTCTTGCCTTAGGCCAGGACCCGAATTCCTACCCGCAATCCAATACAACCACCAACCAACAGCAAGCCACGAATCCAACGGGCGGGTGGAAGCGCGTCGGTGATTCCCAGACATCCACCGCGAATAACGCGCCACCGGATCAGATGCCGCTCGATGGTGCTGCTCAAAACAGCGACATGCAGAATCCGCCGCCCCCGCCGTATCAGCCCGCGGGGAATCAGCAGTCCAGCCAGACGCCTTATCCGCAGCAATACCCGCAGAGCTACCCGCCTGCAGGGTACGGTTCGCAGCCGCCATATTCGCAGCAGCAGCCGGCCTATGGCCAGCAAAACCAGCAGAATTATCCGGCGCCGCCGCCCATTCCTGCAAGCCTCACGATTCCGCAGGGCACGTACGTTACGGTGCGGATCAACCAGTTCCTTTCTTCCGACAAGAATCAGCCGGGCGATGCCTTCTCAGCCACGTTAGTAGATCCGGTCGTAGTCAATGGAATCGTGGTTGCCGAACCTGGAGAAACGGTCGGCGGCCGCGTGGCGCTGGTGGAGAAGCATGGCATCGGAAAGGCGGCGAAGCTGGGCGTGCAATTAACTACGCTCACGCTGGTTGATGGCCAGCAGTTGCCGATCAACACGCAATTGACCGGGCGGCGCGGCGGCACCACGCCGGGTGGAGTCGAAGCGGGCAGCGTCATCGCAACAACCGGCTTGGGGGCGGCAATCGGCGCGGCTGCCGGATGGGGCACAGGCGCTGCTATTGGCGCGGGCGCCGGCGCGCTCGCCGGTCTGATCGGTGTCGTGGTGACGCACAATCACGCGAGCGTCATCACTCCCGAGCAGATTCTGACGTTTCAGATTCAAGCGCCCGTGACATTTTCGACCACGGCTTCCTCGGCGGCTTTTCGTTATATTCAACCGGGCGAATATTCGCGCCCAGGTCCGGGCGGCCCGTATGCGGCAAACGGCCCTGCGCCTGCGCCCGCACCGGCTCCTTATTACGCTTATCCGTATCCGTATTATGCGTACGGCTGGCCTTACTATTGGGGTCCGTCGTTCGCTTTCTACTACGGCCCTGGTTACTGGTGGGGTGGTCACTTCTATCGTTACGGCGGCCCCTGGCGCGGGGGCGTTGTGGTGCGCGGAGGATTCCGCCGTTAACGAGCCATTCGCTTCATTGTGAATTTCTCAGGCTGGGAGACTTGCCCTCCCAGCCTTTTTGTTATTTGCGGGGCTGATTCGAAAAGGCGCGCGCACACGGCGCCCACGGCTATCTGATACACGAATTTTTATCCCCGATCTCGCCGGCATCCCTACCGGTGCAGTCGGCCTGATCACCGAGCCCGAACAGGCAGATCGTATTTTGTGCAATGGCTCGGCGGATCTTGTCTTCCTTGCACGGCTCCCATCCGCCCTCCTTGGGTTCCACAGCGCGCACCGACAGCGCGGCTTCCCAGATGGACCAGATGCCAATCGTTTGCAAAACCATCTTCGGAGGAGTACTGGCACATGGGCGACATCACGATGCGATTCGGCAGCCGGACGATGACAACCAGCGAACCACCAATAATAAGGAGGTCCCATTGCGAAATACTCTGGCCGAGTGCTTGAGCGGCCTCAAAGAACTTCGAATCTTCCGGTCCCACTAACCAACCCGTCAGAATATCGAACCTTCTTGCCGCTTAACGCCGGCGGCCTGGAAACGCGCGTGGTCCCTTGATCGCCTTATCCTTTTATGATTGACCTGTATCCCCTTTTTTTATGGGACCGCGTAAACAAAAGCGTATGATGATGGTTCTTTAGGCTACCGTATTGCCGTGGCAAACCTTACAAACTGACAGGAAAGATTCATAGTGAGCAAACTCAAATTTCTGGCCGTCATTTCCATTGCTTTGTTCGTATCGGCCTGCTCCAAAAAGGCTGCCGATACCGGTGAAGCCGCAGCGCCCGCCACGCCGGTGCAGGTGGCCACTGCGGTGAAAGAGCCTATCGAACAGCTTGTTACTGCGGAAGCTGTTCTTTATCCGCTGAAACAAGCCAACATCACGCCCAAGATCAGCGCTCCCGTCGCGCGTTTTCTGGTGCAGCGTGGCGACCACGTGCATGCCGGCCAGCTTTTGGCGGTGCTTGAAAACAGCGACCTGCGCGCCTCGGCTCAAGAAAGCAAGGAACTCTACGATCAGGCCCAGGCAGTTTATACCACCACTATGGATGCAACTTTGCCTGAAGATCTGACCAAGGCAAAGGCCGATGTGGAGTCCGCGCGTCAAGCGTTGGAAGCGGCCAAGCGCGTGCTCGAAAGCCGCGAGAACCTGCTCCGGCAGGGCGCTATCGCGCAGAAACTTGTGGATGATGCCCGTGTGGCCGAAGTACAGGCGCAAGCGCAATACGACACCACGAACGAACACCTTAAATCGCTGCAAAACGTTGGCCGCATAGAGCAGGTGAAATCCGCGCAAGCCCAGGTGCAAGCTGCCAAAGCTCACTATGAAAGCGTTGCTGCCCAACTCTCTTACGCTGAAATTCGCAGCCCGATGGACGGCGTCGTGGCTGATCGCCCATTGAATATCGGCGAGATGGCCTCAGCCGGGTCGCCGCTGTTCACTATCGTCGATATCTCGCATGTCATCGCGCGAGCCAATGTTCCGGCTCAACAGGCTGCGACACTGCGCGTCGGGCAGCCGGCCACCATCAGCGGTCCGGGCGGCGAACTGGACGGCAAGATCACGGTTGTCAGCCCCGCCGTTGATCCCAGCACCACAACGCTGCAAGTTTGGGTCGAAGCCCCGAATCCCGGCGAAAAACTGAAGCTGGGCAGCACGGTACAGGTAGCTATGGATGCCGGCGCAATTCCAGATGCCGTAGTGGTGCCGGTCGCTGCCTTGCTTGCTTCTGATGAGGGGGGGGAAAAGGTGATGATTGCCGGTTCTGACGGGCTGGCACATGAGCAAAAAGTCGAAATCGGCATTCGCTCCGGCGATAAGGTGCAAATCGTGAGCGGCGTGAAGCCCGGCGACAAAGTTATCACCGAAGGCGCACTCGGCTTGGACGATAAAGCCAAAATCGAGATCGCAAAGCCGGGCGCGGCGGGAGATAAAGAGAAGGACGACAAGTCTTGAGCACCACGCATCTGGAGTCCGTCCGCGAGGCCGCCCAGCACTCCGAGCACTGGACTGCCCGCCACCTGAAAGCCATCCTGTTCATCATTTGTGCGCTGGCGGCGCTCGGAGTCTATCTGGCGCTGAGTGTTCCCGTTGCGGTTTTCCCGTCTACTAATTTCCCGCGCATTGTGGTCGGCGTGGATAACGGGGTCATGCCGATCGATCAGATGCAGGTCACCATCACGCGCCCGCTTGAAGAGGAGCTGAATTCTGTTCCCGGACTCGAGCGTGTCCTTTCCATCACGAGCCGAGGCTCGGCAGAGATCGATCTGTTTTTCAACTGGACCGTCGATATGTTCCAGACGCTCCAGTTTGTGAATGCCGCCATAGCGCGCGTTCAACCGACTCTACCCTCTACCGCCGTGATCACCACGAATCGCCTGACGTTCGCCGCATTTCCAATACTCGGCTACAGCGTAACGTCGTCCAGCATTCCGCAAACCGCGCTATGGGAAATGGCTACCTACACGATGAAGCCGCAGTTGAACCGTCTCTCCGGCGTCTCTTCAGTGGTCATTCAAGGTGGCCAGGAACCCGAATTCCAGATCCAGCCAGATCCTGGCAAGCTCGTCGAATCGCAGATCACGATACCGAACATCATTGATGCCGTATCCAAAAGCAATTTGATCGATTCACCTGGAATGCTGCAGCAGAATCACGAGCTGGTTCTGACGCTTGTCAGCGGCCAAGCCCACAGTGCCGCCGATATCGGCAATTTCGTTGTTAAAACGACCAATTCGGGCGTCCCCATCAAGATTCGTGACATTGCAACCGTCAGCCAGTCAGTGAAGCCCGTCTACACGATCGTGACGGCGAACGGAAAACCTGCCGTGCTGCTGAATATCTATCGCCAGCCGGATAGCAACACCGTTACTGTCGCCGATGAAGTGCATCAGAAGATTGCCGACCTGCAGAAGACGCTACCTGCCGGCGTCACCGTTGAGCCGTTTTATGACCAGTCGAACATCGTGGCGGCATCCATCAAGAGCGTCCGCGATGCGATTGTGATCGGCCTGATTCTTGCCGCCATTATCCTGGTCCTTTTCCTTCGTGATTGGGGTACGTCGGTGGTGGCCGGGCTGGTTATTCCAGTTACGATTGCGGTCACTTGCATTGCGCTTCGCGCTCTGGGGCAGAGTTTTAATCTGATGACGTTGGGCGGCCTTGCGGCGGCCGTTGGTTTGGTGATTGACGATGCCATCGTCGTCGTCGAAAATATTGTTCTTCACCGCGAAGCGGGCCAGAGCCGCGGGGACGCGATCCGCAGCGCTCTGCGCGAAATCCGTGTACCGCTGGTGGGTTCAACGGTTACTCCCATCGTCGTCTTTTTACCGCTGGTCAGCATCACTGGCGTAACCGGTACGTTTTTCCGCGCGCTGGCGCTGACAGTGGCGGTCGCGCTGCTGACCTCGCTCGTGCTGGCGCTCACCTGGACCCCGGCGCTGAGCCATCTGCTTCTGCGCTCGACAGCGCGGAAATCTTCGGAAAGTCACGGCGGCCACGCGATTCCCGCCACCGGTTTCATGGGCCGCCTCACGGGGGCGTATGCCCGCATTATCCAGAGCGCACTGGCGCGGCCGTGGTACCTGGGACTCGGCTGCGCAGCGCTCATCGCCATTGCATTTCTCTGCTATCGATCTCTCGGAAGCGATCTCTTGCCGTCCATGGATGAAGGCGGCTTTGTGTTCGATTACCTTATGCCCGCGGGCGCTTCACTCGAAGATACGAATCGCGTTCTGCTCGGGGTAGAAAAAATTATCCACTCGGTTCCTGAAGTGGAGAGCACGTCCCGGCGCACCGGCCTGCAGCTTGGGCTTGCCACCGTAACCGAAGCCAATAACGGCGATATTTCTGTGAAGCTGAAGTCCAATCGCGACCGGGGTGTGGATGAGATCATGGCCGACATTCGGGACAAGGTGAATAAGCAGTATCCACAGCTCGACACCGACTTTCATCAGGTGCTCGAAGATATGATTGGCGATCTCACCAGTTCGCCCGATCCGATCGAGATCAAACTGTTTTCCGAAAACGTGGATCTCTTGAAGGCATGGGCGCCAAAGGTGGGTGATGCCATTAAAACAATTCCGGCGGTCAAAGACGTAAAGAATGGCGTTGAAGACACCATCAGCGGACCGGCCATCACTTTTACAGTGGATCAAGCCGTGGCTGCGCGCGCGGGTTTCACCCCGCAGGAATTAGAAGTTGATGTGAGCGCGATTTTACAGGGCGAGCCGGCACCTAATCCCATCGTGATCAACAATCGCCCGTACACAGTGCGCGTCACGATGCCGCCCGAAACCCGCTTCTCGCTCGATACCATTCGCAACACGCCGTTAAGCAGTTCTACAGGAAAAATTGCCACGCTAGGCACTCTGGCCAGCTTTGAAGTCAATCCGGGACAAATCGAGATTCGCCGCGAGAATTTGCAGCGCGATGTCGCCGTCACGGGCCGCCTTGAAGGGCTGAGCTTGGGGAAGGGCATTCAGTTGGTAAAAGAAAAGGTTGCCTCGCTTCATCTTCCTTCCGCCATCCGGGTGGTTTATGGCGGGCTCTACGAACAGCAGCAGCAGTCGTTTCACGATCTGCTGTTTGTGCTGGCCGCTGCCATTGTCCTCGTGTTCATCGTTCTGCTGATAGAGTTCGGTGATTTCGCCGCGCCGCTCGCTATCCTTTCTTCCGCGTTGCTTTCGACTTCAGGCGTGGTCTTCGCGCTATTCCTCACCGGCGTCACATTCAACATTTCGTCGTTCATGGGATTGATTATGGTGGTCGGTATCGTGGCAAAGAACGGGATCTTGCTGCTGGATGCGGACCAGCGCTTCCGCGCCGAAGGCTACACGCCGCGCGAAGCGATGATCGAAGCAGGGGAGCGCCGCTTGCGCCCCATTATGATGACCGCGCTTGCTACCGTCGCCGGCATGATTCCGCTGTCGCTCGCTATCGGGGCCGGATCGCAAATGCTGCAACCGCTTGCGATTGCTGTTATCGGCGGCGTGCTCGCTTCCATGTTTCTGTCTCTGGTCGTCACGCCGACGATCTATTACCTGATCACTAAAAAATAGCGGCTCAATAGTCTGGACAGAAGTCGATCACTGCTGCGGCAATGATGTTGTATCAAGAGAGGCGATCCGCCCTTTCGGACCTGCAACCCAGGGCAGGCTGAGAGCGTTCCAGTTTCCTGAATCGAGCCGCATCCAGGTGCGCCCATCATCACGCGAAATGTCGCTGCCATTGGGGCCCACGGCAATCCATGCCCGGGCGCGTTCGTCCCAGGCGACGCTCGAGCGGTATCCGGAGGGAAACGAAGTAGCAGGATGCCAGCTTATGCCGCCATCCGCTGTCCAGGCGGAGGCGCCATTGCTTTGCGCAGGCTGTTTATAATTTCCGCCGACGGCAACACCGTGCGCTGTATCGCGAAAGGCGAGCGAGAAGATACCGGAGCTTTCCGTTCCTCCGGCCATCGGAACCTTTGTTGCAGTCCACGCGCCGGACGGGCTGGAGCGGAATACTCGCGGTCCATCTGCGCCGCCCGTGGCAAACAAAATTTCAGAGCCGGATAGAACAACAAGCGACGAGTTGCTGGCCGCGAAAACGCCTTCGTGCGAAGCTGCCGCGAGCGAGGGGCTATTATCGCGTTGCCAGTGGCGGCCCAGATCGCTGGAGCGGTAAAGCACAAACCGCCCCGCTACCGGGTCGCCCAAAATGAAACCCGAGTTGCCACGGAATAGAAGCGCGTCCCAGAAACCTTCTGTATCCGGATTTTCGAACAGCAGGCGCCAGGTCGCACAGCCATCCGTCGTCTCATACAAACGGGACGCCCTACCCGTGCCGCTGGACATCGCAACGGCGTGGTTCGCATCCCATGCGAACACGGCCCGAAAATCCAGCCGTTCCGCATCGGGCGGAGTTTTGCAAGTTTGCCACAGGTAGCCCGCATCTTCGCTTCGTAAAATGGCGCCATTGCTGCCACTTGCCCAAATCACGCCGCCGCCTGCATTGTGAATCCCGCGCAGGGACGCGTTCGTGCCTGTTACGGCAAGATTCCAGACTGCAAAGAACAGGCTGAGCAGAAAAAAACGCATGCGTGTCTATTCGATGCTGAACGATTTTTTGGTTTGATATTGCGTGTTTGCGATCAGGTCGCGCACGACAAGGGTCAAAATATATTCGCCCTTTGCGCTATCCGGCGGCGTGTTGATGCGAATCGTGCCCGGCAGGAACTGAGCGGGATAGAAGCTGCTCGACTTCAGTTCCGCGGCGCGGGGCGCGTCCAGAAATAATTTCCCGCTGGGTTGAATCACACTGAGTCCATATTCCAAGTGATACGCGTTTGCGGGGCCGAGCCGGAAGCCTGCTATATCAAAACGCGCCAGGACCGTGTCGCCTGGACTGTATGCCGGAATCTCGAGCGGTTCGCGATCGCTTTCGCGCCGCAGGAATGCAAAGTGTTGCACGTTGACTGAATCGGCCGGGTCGATGTGAACGCCTCCGATATGGAACGCAAAATCCTTGGTGCACTCTGTCTTGCCGAACAGATCTTTGACGGCAACATGAACGTGGAAGTCGCCGGCTGCTATGTACGACGGCAGCAGGAAAGAAGCGCGCCGCTTCGGCGTCCAGTTCTTGTCTTCTGAACTCAGCTCCGCCTGAATGTTGCCGGAGACTGGCTCAGTAAGAGGTATGCCCTTTGAGTCCTCCGGAGTGACCTGATAGGTCAAAGAAATCTTTTGAACTTCATCGCGGTTGAAAGACTGAATTGTAAAACCGGCCACCTGAAAGGTGAAGTAAAGATAGTCGCCGGGCAGAAACACGTAGTCTGCTGGTACAAACGGCGCGTCCTCGGAGGGCTCGATGCCTGCCGCCACGATCGCGAGATTGGAATGCGGCGCCGGAGCCTCTTGTCCGAGGAAAACTACACTCAAGACGAGGAATAAAAGGATGCGCACCATAGGCTGCATGGTGGTAATTGGGACTGCTCGAGAATCTATCCGAAGAGTAGCAGTTTGCGAAAGTAGTAGACGAACTTCCTTGCCGGCAGATCTGGATTTCGGTGTGGCCATTGTTCTACAGCAAACAGGGACGAGGTGCGCGTGAGTTCCCAGACCATTGCACCGGCTGCGGTATTCAGCCGTTATATCAGCTTTAGCCGGGCAGAGTGGAAGGCATTGCGCGCCAACACGCCGCTGCTGCTGAGTGAGTCCGAATTGGCTTCGCTGCGTGGAATTAACGAACAGGTTTCGCTCGGCGAAGTGGAAGATGTCTATGTTCCGCTTTCGCGGCTCCTCAATCTGCATGTGGCTGCAGTGCAGCATCTTTACGATGCGCGACGCGAATTCATGGGCTCTCCGGCACCGCGCAAAGTGCCCTATGTGATTGGAATAGCCGGCAGCGTTGCTGTGGGAAAGAGTACGTTCTCGCGCGTGCTTCGGGCAGTCCTCGCCCGCTGGCCCGACCATCCTTACGTCGATCTGATCACCACGGACGGTTTTCTTTTCCCCAACCGTGTGCTGGAAGAGCGCGGGCTGATGAACCGCAAAGGCTTTCCGGAAAGCTACGATCAACGACGCCTCTTGCATTTTCTGGCGGACCTGAAAGCCGGCGTCCCGGTTGTCTCAGCCCCTGTTTACTCGCATCTGCACTACGACGTTGTCCCTGATGCCGCCATCGAAATCCGTCAACCCGACATTCTGATTCTCGAAGGACTGAACGTACTACAATCGCCCGACGCTCACCGCGACGGTTCGCGTTTGTTTGTCTCCGATTTCTTCGATTTTTCGATCTTCCTCGATGCTCCTACAGACACGATCGAAAGCTGGTATATCGAACGTTTTCTGCGTTTGCGCGACACTGTCTTTCGCAGCGAGTCCTCTTACTTTCACCGGTATGCCAGCCTGAGCGAATCGGAGGCGATTGCGACCGCCGGGCGCATCTGGCGCGACATCAACTTAGTCAACCTGGTGGAAAATATTGGTCCAACCCGCGAGCGCGCGCACCTGATTCTCGAAAAGGGCAGCGACCATGCAGTTCAGAATGTGCGGCTAAGGCGAATTTGAGAAATGCCGGGATCGATCCATCTCTCTCCGCAGCGATGATGGGTTCGTCAATCTTCTTCTCTTGTGATGCGCGCCAACCAGGCGATTATCCCTTCCGGTCCCAGGGTGGTTTCTAATTTTGTTGGCTCGATGGATTCGACGCGCCACCCGCCGCTGAAGTTATCCCGGATCTCCTGTTGCGTGACGCGTCGCGGGCCGAAGTCGCCTGGCTGATGCTCGCTAAAACAGAGCATAAAGTAACGCGCGCCAGGACGTGTCACAGCGTTGAGGCTCGCGACATAGGCAGCCCGCTGTTCGTCGCTGAATACGTGGAACAAGCCGCTATCAAGCACGGTATCGAACGCCTCGCCGATCGAGGCGAGGTCGAGTGCGTTGTGGACCAGGAAGTGAACGTTCAACCCGCGATCGCGGGCTTTGCGCCTGGCGATTTCTATGGCCCTGGGGGAGCTGTCGATGCCGACCGCTTCCAGGCCGCGCTGCGCCGCCATCAACGTGTGCTCGCCGCTGCCGCAGCCGGCATCGAGGACGCGCCCGCGCAACTCCCCGGCCCCAGCCAGGGCTTCGAATGCGGGCTGCGGTCTGCCGATATCCCATGGAGGTGTCCCCGAGTACATCTCGTCGAACTCTTCCGGTGTGTGCACATTGGGGGGAGGCGATTCATTCATAGGTTCAAGTCTACAAGCTGAATTATTCTTCGATCACACTGGCGCGGCGAAGCCGTAGCCATTTCTATCAGCCGTGCGACAATCGGCAGGATCAGGAGGATGTTCATGAAAGCCGCAGTGGTACCCGCGAAAGATAGTTCCTGGCAGATTAAAGATGTTCCTCAGCCTCAACCCGGACCTGGTCAAGTGCTGGTGAAGATGCACGCCAGCGGCGTGTGTTATACCGACGTGCACGAAACGCTCGGACACATTCCGGGAGAATTTCCGCGAATCCTCGGGCACGAGCCGGCCGGCGAAATCGTTGCTGTGGCTGCCGACGTCACTACGCGGAAGACAGGCGATCGCGTAGGCACCGCATGGATACAGTCGACGTGCGGTCGCTGCGAATGGTGCCAGCGTGGCCGGCGGATGTTCTGTGCGTCTCAGAAAGCTACCGGCATCGATGTGCAAGGCGGTCACGCCGAGTACATGCTGATGAATGCGGATGCGACTTATCTCATTCCCGAGAAGGTTCCCTATGAAGAAGCGGCCCCCATCTTCTGCGCCGGGTACACAGTGTACAGCGGACTGCGTTGGGCTGATCCGAAACCGCATGAGCGCGTTGCCGTGCTCGGAATCGGGGGGCTTGGGCATCTTGCAGTGCAATACGCCAAGGCGGCCGGTTTCGAGACCCTCGCAATTTCGCACTCTCCGGATAAAGACAAGATGATTCGCGGCCTCGGCGCGGATGAAATTGTTCGCGATGGGAAGAGCCTTACCGGTGCTGGCGGCGCCGATATCATCCTCAGTACTTCCAATTCGACGAAAGCTATGGTCGACAGCATGCAGGGGCTACGGCCAGACGGCCGGTTTGTCGTGATGGGCGCCGACGCGGAGCCGCTTTCGCTTTCTCTGATGGACTTTATTGAGAAGCGCATTCGAGTGATTGGTAGCTCGCAAAACGGCCCCGAGTATCTTTACGAAGCGCTGGACTACGTAGCTCAAGGAAAAGTGAAGCCGATTGTTGAGACTTACCCATTGGTTGAGGCGCCGAAGGCTTATGAGCGCGTGGCAGCAGGCAAGGCACGATTCCGCGCCGTCCTTACAATGTAGTTGCATTGGGAGCAGCCGAATCTGGTTGCCGCTGTCCAGCTCGTGCGTCCCAATTGCGCGATCGAAATGACGAGCTTATCCTAGAATTAGCGGTTGAAAGCCGGGCGATGATCGTGACACACAACAAAGCCGATTTTGCTGGTGCTGATAGGTTCGGCGTTGTAGTGAAGGCGCCGGCAGAATTTTTGAGGCTATTGCGAGGAAAACAGTGAGCGTGAGCGTAAGCGTACCGGAGGAACTCTACGAAAAGGCGGCGGCCATTGCCAAGGCTCAAAAGGTGTCGGTGGATGAGGTGTTTGCATCGGCATTCGCAGAGCATCTCGCAGCGTGGGAGCGCCTCAAACGACGGGCAGCCTCCGGCAAACGCGAAGAGTTTCTTGCCGTGCTTGACAAAGTGCCCGATGTCGAACCGGCTCCTGAAGATCGGATCTTTTGACCTGTTTCTAGCGATGGCAAAGAGCCGTTTGCAGTGCGCAAAATATCACTTCAGCAGTTCATTCACGAGTTCGCCGCCGATTTCCTCTTCAGAGGCAAGTGGCTTCAGGAACTCTTCCGCCAATCGATACTTTCGCTCCATCAGAGCGTCGAGGCGCTCGTCAAAGGTGACCGGTACCCGTTGGCTGGTATCGTGATAGATCGGGAGATAAACAAAGACATCTTTAATCTGGCCGATTCTGTATAGGCGATCCGTTGCCTGCGATTCAACCGCCGGATTCCACCAACGGCCGTAATGAAAAACGTGATTGGCTTCTGTGATCGTTAGTCCGATACCAGCGACAAAGGGCGAAAGAATCAGGGCGCCGAAGCCCGGCTTGCGCTTGAACTCATCCAAGATTCCGTTGCGGGTTTGCTGGCCTTGCGCCCGAAAGGATGATGATTTCGTTTTGGTGTCGCCATTGATGATTCGCACAGGTAATTGAAATTCTGAGCTAAGCACTTTAGCCAATATGCTCTGCATGGCACGGTGGCGGGCGAATATAATTGCTTTTTCTTGTTTGCCGCGGATATTGTGAAGCTCGCGAATTACGGCCTTCAGCTTTGGCGAGGCGGCGATTAATTCTTCCGGTGAAATATCCTCAGCGGTCGCCGCGAGTAAGGCCGGATGCTGCGAAAGCAGGGCGAATTTGTGTAAGACGCGGAAGATGCTTGTCTGGCTTTGGCCGCCGCGCAACTCTTCGAGAAGCTGCAAATGGAGTTCAATTTCGGTGCCGGACGTCTCGCATGAAATCTTCTTCAGATGTTTAGGCGGAAGTTCCGCGATGTCCGATTTATTGCGGCGCAGCAGAAATGCGTGGGGCTGTTGGAACAAAAGAGCGCGCTTTAGCTCTTCCAAATTGGCGGTCGTATGTTCAAATCGCTCGGTAAACTCTTTTGCTGACGACAGCAGTCCCGGCTGAACGGTGGACCTGCCCCCTGGGGTGAGACAAACAGTTAAGGCACTGTTGACCGTTCGATGAAAAGCAATCGAGCGGCAAGACGACTTTAGCGCATACTCAGAAGCGGTTGGTGAAGCGGAGGCGGGCAATGCGGGAGCGCAACCCGCCAAGGAATAGCCAGCCGGAAACTCATCCAGACGATGAGGCGAGGACGCCGGCGGCGCTGGCGGCCTCATCGGATGGATAGATTTCCCGATGCCTAAGAAACTCATACAGAAAGCGGCCGCGTAGCGGCCTCGTTTTGTTGTGTCGCGAGATTGGCTTCAAACTCGGTTGGCGGCAGATAGCCGAGCGCGGAATGAAGGCGCTTTTCGTTGTAGACTTTCTCCAGGAACTCGCGAATCGACCGATGTGCCTCTTGCAGGTCGCGGTATTCACTGCGAAAAACCTCTTCGTATTTGAGCGTCTTCATGAACGATTCGCAGGCCCCGTTGTCCCAGGGGTTACCTTTGCGGACATGCTCACGCCGATTCCGCTTTCTTTGAGTAACTCCGTGTATTCGCCGCTGGCATACTGCGAACCGCGATCCGAATGGTGAACCAGACCCGGCTGCACGCTGCGCCGCGACAACGCCATTCTCAGTGCTGCCAGTGTTAACTGGTCTTCCAAGGTCCGATCCAAAGACCAGCCAATGACACGTCGCGAGAAGGCGTCGAGGATGCCGGCTAAAAAGACGAATTACTCGCGCAGCCGAATGTACCTGATATCAGCCACCCAGAGCTGGTCCATGCCGGTCAGCACCATCGTGCGCGCCAGGTTCGGATAGACTCTGCGGCCGTGATTGGAATCGGTCGTCACGACGAATTTCCGCTTTCGGATACACAGCAGATTGTCCTCCCGCAGAATCCGATAAACCCGTTTGGGATTCACCTTCCATCCTCGGCGCCGCAGTTCCGCGGTGATTCTCGGCCGCCCATAGCTCGGCCACTCCAATGCAATCCGTTGGATCCCGTCGCGCAGATCCATATCCGCATCGTGGCGAGCATGACCGTTCTCATCAAAGCGATAGAAGCTGGCGCGGCTTACGCGCCCGAGTTGCATCATGCGCTCCACTGTAAGTCCCCGGCCGGCCTTCATTTCTTCTTTGACCTTCCGGTAGACGGCGGATTTCCAGTCAACGTCTGCAGCATCCGCTGTTCCTCGATGCGCTGCAAGCACCCCTTCAAAAAATCGATCTCCAACGCCTGCTGGCCGATTTTTCTTTCCAGCTCAGCGATCCGCCCGTCCGTCCAGCGCTGCTTGCCATTGCCGGGGAACACATTGCCCGGAGCCTCTCGGAACTCCGCCGCCAGCGGTGCAGCACGTTCGGGTTGACTTCCACTCCCCGTGCCACCTCGGCGACTGATATGCCCTTGCTCCAGCCGCCGTACAGCGGCTAATTTGAACTCTTCGTGAACTGCCTGCGAGACAATCCCATTGACTCAATTCTCCATTCGATGAATTTTGAGTCTTAGCTTGAGCCTGTCGGAGAAATAATGTTCTTGAGCCTTCGGTATGAAGGCAATTAAAACATTTTTCGGTCTGGAAAGCGTTTACATGCGGAATGCGCGCAGAGAAGTGGGGGTAGCAAAGGACGTGTTTAAAACAGTGGCGTTATCATCACCCAATCAGCATTAAAAACGAAAAGTTGTTTGCACGCACTTATACGGTCACCTGCCGAGGGCGATATCGGAAGAGCTTTAGCAAATTATGCGTCGCGCAGATGATCCGCCACTCGGCCTGCACACGGCTCAGACCGCGAAGCGCAAAGCGCCGGAAACCTCTCAGGTCTTTGATGTAGCCGATCACCGGTTCGACGATGGCTTGTCGCATGCGATAGAGAGCGCAACCGGCTTTTGTAGCTAGCTCAACACGCATCCGTTGAGCCACTTGATTATTGGCCATTTGCCGCGGCTGGCGATTATTTACCGTGCCAGATCCATCTGGCGGAACGAGGACCTGTGCACCGCTCTGGGTCGCCTTTTGCACCATTTCGGTATTCCAGTAGCCCGCATCGGCGGTGACCACCTCGGGTCGTTGACCAGCATTGCGCTCGGTGCTCTCCATCATCTGCAATAACTGGCCGCGATCTAATACCTCTTGGGTCACTTCCGCCGCCACGATCACCTGCGTTTCCGAATCCACCGCGAGTTGCGCGTTATAGCCTTGCACGATACAGCCTCGTCCATTGTCGTGCATCTGTCGTGAATCTGGATCGGTGAGATTTTGCGACCGCGAAGGACAAGCTGCATTGCGGAGTGCCCTGTAGTATCGCTTTCTTTCCTTGTGGCAGTCTTTTGTGTGAAGCAGGGGCTCTTCTCCTTTGCGCGGGCGCCCGCGCTTCCCGCGGCTGGACCACTCCTGCTTCGCTTCTTCCAGCTTCTGTTGTGCCTCCTGTTCCAGTTCGCGTTTGGCTTGTTCGAGCCGCTTCAGTCGGCTCTGCGCCTGAGCTAATTCCGCAGGCAGCTCATCGCACTGCTGCTGTTTTCGTCCTTCCGCTTCGTCCACCTCGCAGGGCCGCCGAAGCAATTCGTCGACTTGTTCTCTCCAATACTGCTCCTGCTCACTCAGTTTTCCGTAGCTCATCGATTTGTGGGCGCTCGCATTGGCTTGCAATTTCGTGCCATCGATTGCCACATGTCCCAGCTTTACCAGGCCCGCTTTTTGACACAGCTGCAGCGCTTGCACGAACAGGCAGCTCAGGCTCTCAAGATGTTGCTGCCGAAAGTTTGCAATTGTGTCGTGATCCGGGTGCTGATCGGCCGTCAAATAGCGAAACGCCACGCTATCGTAGGTCGCCTGCTCAAGGCGTCGCGAACTCGACTCGCCAATGGCGTAGCCATACAGCAACAGCCGCGTCAGCATCTCCGGATGATACGCCGCGAGTCCGCGCCCGTCCTTTCGCTCGTAGCAATCATAGATTTCGCTCAGATCGAGGTGATGCACTACGTCTGCCACAAATCGCGCCAGATGATCCTCTGGCAGCCAATCGTGCAAGCTCGGCGGCAGCATAAATGGTTGATCCAGAGAGCAGGTTCGGAATCGCTTACTCATCCTGCTCCAATAGTGTAAGCAGGAATCAAACATTGTCAATAGAAACTGTTTGATCTATTTCCGACAGGCTCGCTGTTTGTCTCAAATTTGGGGGCAAGTCCATAGCGACTCCAACGCGCCATGAGACGGCGCAGTTGCAGTTGGTGCTTAGCTTCCACGAGTTTATTCACCAGTCCGGCGGCGGTTGTGAAGCGGACGCGGCGTTTCTGCCGGCAGGCCGCTACGCACACACCGGTGAGCAAATGAGTTTTGCCGGTGCCACATTCACCGATGAACAACACGGGCTCGGCGCGTTCGATGTAGCCGCCATCGGCCAGGTCGCGCATCTTAGCCGCTGTGACATCCGGAGACTGAGTGTAGGCAAATTCTTCCAGAGTTTTCACGCGCGGCAGATGAGCTTCTCGATACACCTAAAGGCCGGAAAGGGAAGCGCACGGCGCGAACGGTTGCGGTATCGCCGGGAACCATTGCGGAGCTGCAAATCTGGCAGATGCTGCTGCCGAAGAACACGCCGGACACATACCTGTTCCCAACCGAGCGGAACACCCCGCTACGCCGCGATAACGTCTGGAATCGGGCGATGTTCCCAAAGCTGAAAACGGTTGGCCTGGAGTAGGCGACCTTCCAGGTCCTCCGTCGAACAAACGCCAGCTTGTCGCGCATCGCGAAGATCGACGACAAGGTAGCTGCGGACCAGCGCGGCCACGGACTCGGCATCAGTCTGGAAGTGTACTCAATCAGCGATCTTCAGCAGAAGATCGAGGCAGTGAAGCGCCTCGAATCTGAGGTGATTCAGTTCAGTAATGAAACCCGCGATTCAGGGGAGGGTGGAAAGCCACGAAAACGGCGATTCACTCGGTCTCGGGAAGAAAAACGGAGTAAACGGAGTAACGCTTGATTTAAGATTCTTCCCAAGTTATTGAAAAGATGGAGCGGGAGACGGGGATCGAACCCGCGACGTCCAGCTTGGGAAGCTGGCATTCTACCGCTGAATTACTCCCGCTCGACTTTCAACCACATCCAAACGAATGTTCGCTCGAAGGCCATTATACTGCTAAGCACTCCGTTGGTCGACTTAAAGCCGTAACGTCCCAAGCTGGCGCATTGTTCGGCGGCTTTCAAACCGCTACGATCTGCGGAGATTCCTTGGGCTCGGCATCACTCTGGCGAAAAGTTGGTCCCATTTGTGAGGATTTTGGAAAGGTCCCCTGCCTCCCGGAAAGGTCTTATTCAAGACCCGGACACTCTCGATTTCATCGACGTTCATTAGGCGCCAGTTGGGCGGGCGGCCCGTCGTTTCGCCAACAATCAGTTGATAGGCAAGAAGCTTCGCGGTGCCGTTGAGCGTGCCATAATCGTGTGGTTCAACGGTTCGTTTCTTATCGTGATAAACGACTTCTAAGAGCTGCCTTTCTGTTATGGCTGTTCGAAGCAGCTTATCAATATTTTCCTTGGGCATGCGTGGGTGCCCCCGCGGTTTGATTCCATTGTAGGCCGCTGTTAAGTGGCAACGGGTTCCGAACTACGCGACTTTCGCTTCCAGATGCGCCCTCACCTCCGCTAAGAGCTGAGTTTTGGAAACGGGCTTTTGAATGTATGCTGTCCAGACACCCGCCTTAGCCGAATCCAGCTGGTCATGAGCGGTCAGAGCCACAATAGGGACCGGCGGGCGGCCCTGGGACTTCTCCCACTCTCGAATACGCGTAGCGGCTTCGTAACCGTCCATCTCTGGCATTTCCACATCCATCAAAATCAATTGATAGTGATGCGCAGCGACCCGTTCGAGCGCTTCCCTCCCGTTCGCAGCGAAGTCCAACCGGTATGCCTCGCCCTCAAGATACGCTCGCAGAAGAAAACGCGTGGCTTCAAAATCGTCCACAACCAAAATGTACGGCAGTTCGGATGATTGCTTGTCCACGCGGCTTGGAATGTACCCTTCCGCTTCATACCAGTTATTTAACGCCTCAAGCTTGCTCGATAATTGGCTGGCATCCTTGTGCAGTCCGGATTTGAGCCATTCGGGAAGCTCAGGGTTCCCGGCTGCTTCTTCGTTTGTGGCAGGCTGCTCTCCTGCCCGGAGCATATCCACTTTTCTTCGCAACTCCGCTTCGAGTAACTTACGCGGCGTAATGTCGTGAGCGACGTACAAATGGCCGGTTACCTTACCAGCAATGTTCTTCAGTGGCGTAATCGAAACGTGTACATGTAAAGGCAGGCCATCTTTGCGAAGATAGGTCGTTTCATATTCTTTGGACTCGCGCATGCGGGCAACGTCCTCCGCACCGGACGATTGCTCTTGCACGATGCTCGGCAAACTACGTCCGATAGCCTCCTCAGCCTGGTAGCCAAGAAGTTTGGTAGCGCCTGCGCTGAACAGCGTAATGCGGCCGCTTGAATCCTCTGCAATGATTGAAACCGATGTTGCCGCCCTTAGCACCGATTCTAATTTCCAGTTGACCTCCGTTATTTCACCCGCGCGTTCGGAAAGAACCCGGCTGGTCTGTGCAAGCGCTGACGCAAGCCGGCCTAGTTCATCCGTTGACGGATCCAACGATTTCACGTTCAGCCCCTCGGCAATCAGGAATGCAGATTCAAGCAATTGTGATATGCGGCGCGAAATATTGTTCGAAAGTAAAGCTACTCCGAAAAAGCTTCCCAGGACTCCAACCAGAATTGTCCCTGTAATCACGATGGCCAAGAGGGCTTGTAGCCGGCCCGTGCGATCGGTTCGAGAACTCAACAGGCGCAGTTCTTCCTGATCCATCTCCGTAATCCTGCTTTGTACTTGGGAACCCAGGCTGGCCTCTGCTGTCCGATTTACGGAAGATGCACTCAGAAAATTGATACAGCGGCTAAGCAGCGAATTCACCTCCGAAATTCTGCGCTGCTGGCCTGGATTGTCGGACGTTAGCTGTTGAATGTTCGCAAGGGTTCCCTGCGATTCGACCAATGCAGATCTCGCGGCAGACTTTGCGTCCGGTGTTTTCGAATCGAGATACTTCGATAAACGCGCCTCAGCCGCGCTGAACTGACGTTCGAAACTGGCCACAGCTAGACGAACTTGGAGCGTGTGTATCACCCACCGGTTCGCGTCCTGTTGTTGCGATGATACTAAGCCAATGAGCACGCAACTCAGCAGGAGTGCTGTCATGGGCAGCAGGACGGCTACCCTCAGTTTGGTTCTGATGGGGTAGTTGCGCCATCTAAGTGCATTCGACTGCATAGCTGATTCCCTGCAATACTTATCGGCCGGCTCAGTCGTCTGCTGTAATTCGATGGTGCTAAGCAGGTTAATGCAATCTAGCTTTCAGATAATTCCACGTTGGCCAGATATTCCTCAAGTGCTGCGACCTGTTTCTGCAGATTGCGCGAATCCTGTCGGCTGGCGGAAGTTTCCAGGGCTGCTCCCAAAGCGGTCAATTCCTCAAATCCAAAGGAAGAGCCCGTTCCTTTCAAATTGTGAGCGAGCGTGCGAATGTGCTCGAAATTCGAATTCCGCAGAGCTTCGTTTAAAGCCGCCAGTTCGCTTCTCCTCGCGGCCAAATAGCGCGCCGCAAGATCTCCCAGTCCCTCCGGCGTTTTTATTTTGATTCGTTTCTGCATGCCAATGGTATCGGCCGTTTCACTCCGACGTCTATATGGTTCGAGCGCAGTAAGCAAAGTCAATTTGGACAAGGGCTTGGATAAGTGTGCATCGCATCCGGCTTCACGCGCGGCTTGAATATCTTCCGGACGTGCATTGGCCGTCAGCGCAATGACCGGGATGCGGGACAAATTCCGCTTCTGCTCAGACCTCCGCAGAGCGCGCGTAGCAGTGAGCCCATCCATGACGGGCATGTGCATGTCCATCAATATGAGATCGAATTTTTCTTGTTCAAATTTTTCTACGGCCTCCTGGCCATTTTCCACAAATCTCAGGCGATGACCCGTACCCTGAAGATATGTTTCAAGAAGCAGGCGATTGTCCGGTGAATCGTCCGCGATCAGAATGCGAAGGTGCTCCCTGACTGTGTGCTCCCGGGGGCACACTGTTTCTGAGTTCGCGGCGGGTCCGCTGTCCCTCGGATGAACAGGTTCCAACGGTACTGCAAACCGGAATGTGCTCCCTTCTCCGGGCGCGCTGGTTACGGTAATGGAGCCGCCCATCAATTGCACCAGACGCCGGGTGATTCCGAGGCCCAATCCAGTTCCTCCATATCTGCGCGTAGTGGAGGAATCGGCCTGTGTGAAATCGCCAAAAATAGTCTCGAGCTTGTCTTCGGGAATGCCAATTCCGGTATCTGATACTGCAAATTCAATCCAGCCGGGCTGCCCGGCAGCGTTGCGGACAGAGATCTGAATTGAGCCGTGTTCGGTAAATTTTACGGCGTTTCCCAGTAAGTTGATGACCACCTGCTGCAGCCGCAGAGGATCTCCCAACACCCGGACCGCCACTTCTGTGCCCCACTCGGTTCTCAACGCAAGGCCTTTCGCGCGCGCGTTCGTTTCAATGATTTCGGCGACCTGATTTACCAATTCCTTCAGATCAAATTCGATGCGCTCCAGCTCCAGCTTTCCGGCTTCGAGTTTAGACAAATCGAGAATGTCGTTGATGAGCGTCATCAGATTGGATCCGGCGCGGCGCAGTACCTCTATATACCGGCGCTGGGTCGTGTTCAAGGGCGATTCCGCAAGGACTTCGGCCATTCCGAGGATCGAATTCATGGGAGTCCGAATCTCATGGCTCACCACCGCGAGGAATTCACTTTTGGCACGATTGGCTTCCTCGGCAATTCGGGTTTGAGTCTCGGCCTGCAGCCGACCTACTTCCAAGCGATTCAGTAACCATGCGGTCATCCAGATCAGAAGCGAAAACGCGACAATATTCGCGTAAGCGAAAATTGCAAGGCCGAGATTGGTGTCGTATAGACCTTTAAGCTGGCCTTGCCATCGCAGCCAGCCAAGCGCCGCCGGTACAATGATGGCCGCAGGCAGCAGACGCCTGGCCAAAATTCCGCCCGGCGCATCGCTCGAAGCCGTTCGCATGAACCCGTTTTCCGGATGCGAGAGCAACAGGGCCGCGCAGATTGCAATTGCCGCGAACGATGCGCCAAATCTCATCGCGTGCTGCCCCGCGAAGCCGAACAGGTCTCGAACGCCGTAAAGAAACGCCAAAACACTGAGCAGACTTATGCCGCCCGCAGTCAAAATGAGACTTTGGGCCGTCCTGATCCGCCGCGTAAATCCCAGCAGCAATCCGGATAGGCCAAGGAGCGAATAACAGAGAGCAGAGGCAAGGCGCATCCGTTCCAGTTGGAGCAACGTGGACCCGCGCACAATCAAGAGTCGATCAACATGTAAATCAACACCCGACGCATACTCGGCAATCGTGAGGATTGCGATTAGAGTGCTCGTACTCAAGCAAACAAACTGAACCGCCCGCTTCGCTCGGTTGCTCGCGTCGTCGCGCTGCAGTGACGCTGCTGCGCCAATCAGGAAAACGCAGAGCGCCGTGTTCGGTCTCATTAACATCAGGAACTGAGCGTGAAAAATCCATCCGCCCGCCAGCACGAGGAGACCGAAAGTTGCCGTTAACTGCCCGATGAACTTCGATGCCGCTAAGAACCCGGATCGTGGATTGGAAGCCTGGTGCTGCTCCGGCTTCGAAGACGGAATGAGCGCGCGGCGCAGCCGGAGGACCCAGATGAGCATCGCAAAGCAGATCAATAGCAGGAAGCCAACAAGCCAGAGAGTATTCCGCAGACTCAGCAGCGGCTTGCGGGTCACCACAATGTCCGCCGCAGATCGCAGCAAAATGTGGAAAGACTTGGGATCGCGATTCTGATCGGTGACAACCACGCAAATCCCGGTGAGCCGCACATGGCTGGCGGGAGCGGTTCTGGGCACAGGGGCCGTGTCGCTCGATTTTTGAAGGTGGGCTTGAAATATGGTCTGCCCGTCGCGTAGATACCAGACGGAATCCGAGGGTTGGTCCATCTGAGACACAACTTCTCCGTCGATCTCTACAAGAACACCGTCGTAAGGTGCAATGGCAAAACCGTTTCGATATTGAATAACCTGTGAAGCGACCACGTGAACCGGTTTCACCGGACGGCCAGCGCTGATTTTGCGTATGATAGCATCCTGGAGTGCAGGCGAATATTCGCCCGAGGCGACGAAACCCGCTGCTTCCACTCGTTCGCCTGGTTCGAAGCGAATGTTCCCGGCGGTGTTTATCGAGATTCCGGTTTCTCCTGATTGAAGAAACAGAAATCCTTCCGGTTTGGCGTACGTTACCGTACCGGATACCTTCACGCGATGGCTGGCAGACTGTGAGGCGGTGAATCGAAACAGATTTTCGAGCGGCGACTCGGGAATCGCAAACCGATCCGATGGAGGCGCCTGCTCGATATGAACTTCACTCAAGTCCGCCACGAACAGCCTTAATCCCACAAACTGGCGCCGCTCGTTGAAATTGGTACCGCACACGCCCCGCACGCGAACGGTTGCGTCTACCAGATCGCTGTAATCTTTCGCCTCGAAATCATGCACTCGGGCCGAAATGAGACCGCCGTCGATATCCATCAGCAGAAACAAAACCTGCCGGCCCCAGCTTTCCGAAATTTTTGCGGATCGCACTACGCCCTGAATTTCTATCCATTGGCTATCCTGCTTGCCGCCAACCAAATCCTGATATGTGGCGCGTCGCGCGGCCGGGAGATCTCCATGACCGAGTACTCTTACTTCATGCGCCACAACAACAGGGGCGAATAGCCCGCCGCCGGTCTCTCCCGACACCTCGACCCGGTCGCCTGGATGAACCTCTGTCTGATCCGTCCGATCGACTGAAATGCCCGTTCCCGATTCCTCGAGAAAGAACGAATTCTTCCATCCGGAGAGCGCTGTAACCACCCCAGTGATTTGTACTGGCCGGCGCCGTTCGGCTTCTGCCGAACTGAGCTTGCGGACATCTTTAAGGTGAGATATGACTTGGCCGCTGGCAAAGGCGGTTGTGAGATACGCCAATAATAAGATGGCCGGAATAAGAGACCGCCTTCGGGCGCGCATGCTCCGTTATCTTTATCGGGAGTATGCATGCAAAGCTTCAGGCTAGGGTCGTCGTCTTGCAGACGGCCCCGCAAAAATCAGCCCGAATACAGCCGGAGGCACCATCGGCGCCGGGGTGGCTTTGAAATTGCTCGTGCTCCGCGTCTCACCCGAAATCCGATACACGCGCTGGGCCTCTCAACTACCCATCAGTAGCTTCCTTCCCGCCACGACCAACGCCAATCAGGTCGATTTCCTGGTGGGATTCACATTCGGATCGTGCCCAAAAATCTCCCCAACGTGTGCTAACCTGTAGAAAGCAAAAATCGAGATTAAGGTAAAGACGAGGAGCATCTTCTTCTAGCATGGCCCTGGCGGTTCAACAAAAGTCGCAAATTGTGAGCAAGTACAGAATCCATAAATCGGATTCTGGTTCGCCAGAGGTTCAGGTTGCCCTCCTGAGTCAGCGTATTCTGCAGTTGACTGAGCACTTTAAGACGCACCAAAAAGATCATCACTCGCGGCGCGGCCTGTTAACCATGGTCGCAAGGCGTCGAAAGCTGCTCAACTACTTGAAAGATCGCAGTCCGGAGCGATACAAAGCCCTGATCCAAAGCCTGGGCATACGCCGCTAGATAGGTATTCAAACAGCCGGTCCGGGTTCTGGTTGAGCCTGACGATCGGCCCAGGGGACGCCGCCTGAGTTGGCGGTCAGTTCCTTCCCACCCGGAGTCCCACTCTTAATCCCGAAAATTGATCCGTACGCCAGTGAATGGCGCGCGAAAGAAAGAGTTTATGATGCGGATCGCGCATCGGGAAAATTTAAATGTCACATACAGTTGAAATCGACCTTCACGGGTCAAAAATCTCTCTGGAGACCGGTAAAGTGGCCAAACAGGCCAATGGCGCCGTCGTGGTTCGCTCTGGAGATTCAGTAGTGCTGGTTTCCGCCTGTTCCGCGGCCCAGCCAAAGCCGGGCGCCAGCTTCTTCCCACTCACGGTGGACTACCGTGAATACACGTACGCTGCGGGAAAATTCCCCGGCGGATTCATTAAGCGGGAAGGCCGGCCGTCGGAGAAAGAAATTCTTACCAGCCGCTTGATTGACCGGCCCGTCAGGCCGCTGTTTCCGGAAGGATTCAGTTACGAAACGCAAATCATTGCGATGGTGCTTTCGGCCGATCCGGAACACGATCCGGGAGTCCTCGCTATCGTGGGTGCGGGCGCGGCGCTCGCCATTTCTGATATTCCGTTCCACCACATTCTCGGCGGTGTTCGTGTCGGCCTGAATAAAGGCGTCTACTCGGTCAATCCGAGCTATGACGAAACCAAAGACGCCAAATTAAGTATCGTCGTCGCGGGCACGGAGCAGGGCATTGTGATGGTCGAGGCCGGCGCTAGTGAAGCCACTGAAGCCGAAGTCGTCGAAGCTATAGAATTCGGCCATGCTTGCTGCAGGAAGATCGCAGCCGGCATTCGCGAGTTAGTCAAGCTCGCCGGAAAATCAAAGCGTGAGTACAACCCGCCCGTGCTCAACCAGGAGATGCTCAACAAGATCTCCGGCGCGGTGCGCGCAGAGTTGAGCGATGCTCTGAATACTCAGAAATACGGCAAGCTCGATAGCTATCATCGTGTCGATCAGGCCCGGGAAAAGGCCGTCGCGCTGTTCACCGAGGAAGCGGAACAGGCCGAGGCAGGCAAAGTCTTCGATGCGCTCAAAGAACGTATTTTCCGCGACGAGATGTTAAAGGACCGGCGCCGTCCCGACGGTCGCGCTTTTGATGAGATTCGCCCCATCACCTGTGAAGTAAGCGTTTTGCCCCGCACGCACGGTTCGGCCATCTTCACTCGTGGCGAAACACAAGCCCTTGTAACCACTACTCTCGGCACTAAAGACGACGAGCAGCGCATTGAGCTTTTCGATCCCACCGAAACATCCAAGCGCTTCATGCTGCATTACAACTTCCCGCCATTTAGTGTCGGCGAAGTCGGATTCATGCGTGGGCCAGGCCGGCGTGAAATCGGCCACGGCGCGTTGGCGGAACGTGCTCTATCGCCGATCATTCCGGACGAGAAGAATTTCCCGTACACTCTGCGCGTCGTCAGCGACATTCTGGAATCGAATGGTTCGAGTTCGATGGCCAGCGTTTGCGGCGGCACTCTGTCCCTGATGGATGCCGGCGTGCCCATCGCCGCGCCGGTAGCGGGCATTGCCATGGGCTTGGTGCTCGAAGGCGATAACTACGCGGTCCTCACCGACATTGCGGGGGCCGAAGACCACTATGGCGACATGGATTTCAAAGTCGCCGGAACCAAGGACGGCATCACCGCCCTCCAGATGGACATCAAGGTCCCCAACGTGACCACCCATATTATGAAGGAAGCGTTGGAACAGGCTCGCAAAGGACGCCTGGAAATTCTGGACAAAATGAACGCGACCATTGCCGCGCCGCGTACCCAGCTCTCCCAATACGCGCCGCGAATTTATACGACCAAGATTCCGACCGATAAGATTCGCGAACTGATCGGCCCTGGCGGCAAGGTGATTAAGGGCATTATCGATCAGACGGGCGTTAAAATTGACGTCTCCGATGACGGAACCGTGAATATCTTTGCTTCCGACGGGAACTCAGCCAACCGCGCCCTGCAGATGGTGAGTGACATCGCCGCCGTCGCCGAGGTCGGAAAAACCTATCTCGGCAAAGTGGTGCGCATCGCCGATTTTGGCGCTTTCGTCGAGATCTTCCCCGGTACCGACGGCCTGCTTCACATCAGCGAAATTTCGGAAAGTCGTATCAAGAACGTGCGTGACGAGCTGAAAGAAGGTGACCAGATTCTGGTGAAGGTTCTGGCCCTCGAAGGCAACAAAATCAAGTTGAGCCGCAAGGCCATCTTGAAAGAGCAGCGCGAAAAACTAAAGGCCGGCGCGGCAGAAAAGAACCAGTAATTGTTTCCAGTTTTCCGGCATCTTGCTAAGGATGCCGGCTGGATTCCATCACCCGCACGAAGTCGTGGCGGGCTCGCAATTTCCTTGCATCCGGCGGTTGTTTCAAAAGTTTGCGAAACGCTGCCACGTATTCTTCCGCCACCTGCTTCCAATCCCGCATGCCCGCCGGGCGATTTTCGCCGCTCCCGTTTTTCTCGAGTAGAGCCGGAATGATGCCGGGCAGTTCCTCGAAGGAGTGAACCAGAACGAACTCAGCAGTATCACTGAGAGCTGACTTCAGCTCTCGATTTACTTCCGTGTCCAGCGCGACAACCGGCTTGCCCAGACTCAAGGCGTCGATGATTGGCAATCCGTAGCCTTCATAGTGACTTGGGTACACCAGGAGCCGCGCTTTTGAAAACAGTTCGCGAATGCGCATCCGGCTCAAAGTTCCGCTGGTGTGCCATTTGACATGCGTGGGCAGCGCCTCATCCGGAGGTTCCCCGCCTAAGACGGCGATGGGGCCGAATTCGAGCAGATGCGGAAGAGCATCGTTGACGCCTTTATGCGCATAGCTGTTG
This sequence comes from Terriglobia bacterium, assembly GCA_021324185.1. Lineage (GTDB taxonomy): Bacteria > Acidobacteriota > Terriglobia > Bryobacterales > Bryobacteraceae > Bog-105. Next base: position 30,815 of record JAJPJN010000103.1, read on the forward strand.
CCCATGAGCAAAATGTGCTCGCCGGGTAGAAATTCGGCGGCCGTCAACCCTACGTTGCTGCCATGATGAATCACTTGCGCTTCAAAATCCTGTATGAAAAACGCCTCGAAATCGGAATGCGTGTAGCTGCTTATGGTGAACACCTTGTCAGACAGCTCTACCGTCTTCGAAAAAATCGTTTTGCGATCGACCGAGGTCAGGTAATTACACCGCACGGCGATGATGTCTTGCAGCGTCAGCGCCACGCGCGGGCTCAGGCGGGCCATCCGGCGGAACTCCGCCCAGGTGAAGATTTGGCATGGCTTGAACGCTAAATCGAAAAGCATTTCCCCACCGGGCCGGTCTTCATATAGCGTGTAGCCATTGAGCTCCGGCGCAAAGAAACGGCCTTTCTCAGATAACCCGATTACCACGTCGCATTCCTCTGCCATCAACGTGTGGATTTCCCGAAGTAAGTTCAACGAGAATTCCGATGTGCCGGAATGGCTGTTTGACAAATGGAAGAGATCGTAGAGAATGGCGGGCCGCGACTTGTGCCGCCGCAAAACCGCAAATCTCTCGACCGGGTCTAACGAGTATTGGAAGTATTCGGTAACCGCGCGCTCATATTCCGGATATCGAGTCCGTAGAATGTCGCCGTTACGCTGTTCAAGCGCTCTGCGGCGCGCTCCAAAGCTCGAATTCTCGTAATGAAAAACAAAGGCGTGATTCGCAGCAACGGCGGAAAATCCGTAGCGGTTAATGCGGCAGACGAAATCGTTCTCTTCGTTATAGCCGGGGCTATACACTTCATCGAACAGCCCGAATCGATCAAGAACGGCCGCCTTTATAAGCATGCAGAAGCCCACCGCAGTCGGCATGACCGTGTAATCCGGCAGGTCAGAACTGATTTCGCGCCAGATCCGAAACGATTCCTCGGGGGTAATACCGGCGATATCTATCGGGACTGAATAGATCGTGGCATTATTGCTCCTCGGGCAAACTGTGCCGTGGCGCTCATGCAGATACAGCACCCGCAGCATTTCTTCCAGAAATCCCGCCGTTACTTTTGTATCTGAATTCAGAAGTAGAATGTCCTGGCCGCGCGGGGCCACTTCGCTCCAGCCCCAGTTGCAGGTAACTACAAACCCGCGGTTTTCATCGCTGCGAAGGTAAGTCAAATTTGCGAACGCATTTTCCGTGCAGCACCGGGAAATGGAACTGTCCGGCGTGCCGTCGTCGAGCACAAAAACGTGACAATCGCCCGGTGCGTGTTCACGCAGGCTTCGTAAGCAGACGGCGAGTTTGTCTGCTGCTCCGTACGCTGGAATCAGGATGGAAACGTTCTTGGTGGAGGGCGAATTCTTGCTCAAGCCGTTCGTCCGGAACTCCCGTGCCCTCGCCCGCGAAGAATACTCATCACGCCCCGCATAGGCTTGGTGATCCGCCAGGAAATCGAGTGCTGTACACCCGCCAGTGCTTCTTTGTGTGCAGCTAGTTGCGCTTCAAGAGATTGCAATTCCCTCTGTTTTTCCGCGCATTTTTCGATCTGGGCCGCCTGTTCTGCCAGTTTCTCTCGCAGAAGTTTTAGTTCTTCCTGCTTTTCGCGTAGGGCGGAATTCTTTTCCATTGTGAGCTGGCTGATCTGAGTCGCCAAAAGGTTGCGCGATGCCTGCGCAGCACGCAACTCGGTTCGAATGGAACCAAGTTCCGTTTGTATCTTCTCCTCGGTGCGGCGTTCCATCTCTTCGAGTTCAGAAGAAAGCAGTTCAAAGCCCCGCTCGACGCGTATCAACAGCATCACTTGCACGGCGCCGTCGAAGTTGCCGTTATATGTAAATTCCAGTTGCGGATCATCCGCTGAGCAGAACAGCAACGAATGGCTGGAAGCAGAGAGAAACGTCGCCCACTTTAGAATTCGCACTTGTTCACGCAATTCCGCAGGTTCCCGCAGGCGCACCAGCGTTCTCTTCGTCGTGCTGTCAACGATTTGAAATTCGCCGATATCCACCACGCACGGCATATCTGCCGGGTCGATGCGGATCGGTCCGCGCAACCCTCCAGGTGGAAGGTCAAACGTCAGCGTGTTCCAGCAATCAAGCTGAATTCGGGCACTCACTGCGTCTCGCTCCACATAGCCAGTCGGGTTAAACGGAAAGACCTGGATCAGTGCGGTGTTGCGTTTCGCCGCAACCACAGGCGCCGGCAGCACAGGCACGGGTTGCGCAGGGGCAGGTTCTTCGGCGCGTTTGGATACGACAGGCGCGGCTGTTCGTGCCAGGAGGACAATCGTTTCGTTTTCTGAACAAACCGTCGAAAGAATATGAAAGGGAAGATGGAACTCCTGCCGTGCCTCGATGAGAAATCCCAGCAGTTCATCCGCCGACCAGACGTTGAAATGAATGCTGTAGTTTTCATTTACCAGGCAGTTGAACCGGTCCTCCCAGGCGGTCTTATTCATCTCCGAAAGTTGGGTCCACTCGCGATAGAGTTCAAACCGGTCCGGCCTTACGCCCGTTTTGTAGGTAGCGCGCAGCGTTGCAAAGGCAGTACTTGGGCGTTCCGCATCAAACGTGTAGCGCTTGTCCGGAACCGCCATGAACAGGACCCCTGCAGGTTTAAGCACCCGTAGCAGGTTTTCCAAAGTTTGTATCGGATTCTCACTGTGCTCGAAAAAATGATTGGCGACAACGAAATCTAATGAGCCTTCTGCAATTGTGTCGAGGCGCTCGCCATCATCAATTAGATCCGGAGCTTGCAGTGGCAAGCCTTCCAATTCCGGATAATGGCGCGTTAAATCTTCTACCGGCATCCTGTCCAGATAGCGCACTGCGCAGATCGGCGGAAGCGGTAACTTCCTCTGAAGCGCCCCGATTTCGATCCCGCTGCCGCGCAAAAACTTATGGGCAAGCCCCTCGCGCGCAACTCGCTCGAACTCCTCGGTTCCGGCCTCTAGAACCAATTGCGCCGGACTGGAATAACACGTCTGGTCGTCGCACTGGAAAATGCGCAGGCGCAGACCATTCGGATACGGGCGCCGGATCGGAACAACTGCCTGGAAACCGGCCATCAAAAGAGCAGGATTATGGTAGTGCTCTGCTACATCGGCCCGTTCGCAGCGGATCGCCGCCGCGTAGTCCCTCTCTCCGGTGCGCACATCCGTGGCTTCGATATAAACCGGAGGCAGGATCGGAGGCTCCAGATCCACAAATGCCCATCCGGTAACCGGAAGATCGATCGGGCTGGCGGTGGAAAAGTCTTGCGGTGTGTCGCTGCCGTCGAAGTAGGCTCTGGCGAATCTTTCTTCGATGTTGTCGGGCAGTGTGATCGACGAAGGCGGCTGCGCCTCGGCCGGAACTGGAACTTCAGTCCAAATCGAAAACCCAAGCTCAACGCCCGCGAACCTGTATCCTTTTGCCACAAGCTGGGCATAAATTCCAGCCCGCTGCGCGATTGGTTGCTCGTCGCACCGCGCAATCACCGCGGGCCGGAACTGCAACTGTTGCAGTTCCTCAACGAAACCAACCGTCAATTTTGGGTTGTGAACAACCAAAAGTCCAAAGTTCTGTGGGATTCCGGCGCCGGCCAGTTTGCGCGGCAGGTCTTCAACGCTTTCGCGCAATAGCAGCCGCTGCCAGCCCTCTTCAACTAGTTGCCTGGAGAAGAATGCGGAATCGCCCTCTGAACCGGCAAGTTCGATCAGCGAGTGCGGCACAGAGGCGCGCAGCCAGCGGAACAACGGAGCTTCGGGTTGCGGCGGTGACGAAACGGCGTCCAATAGTTGCACGGTTTACCTGGTTAGCAGCGCTTCGCTTTGGGTCCTGCGGCGTACGGCCGCGCGAACAGGAACGCTAGCTGTCTTCTTCTTGGCGGAACGCGGCGCCGTTTCTTCTGTGTCTTCTGTCTCTTGTGGAGATTGATAATTGAACGTCAGCAAATGCGGATTCAATCGAACCGGCGCACTGCGATCCCCATTTCGGTCGGTTCTGGTCCGAGGAACTGAAGCGCTCGAAAATGAAGCGACAGCATAGGGCGTGTATAAAATCGATAGCCCCTTTTCGTGCGCCTTTCTGCACAGCAGATCCGCAAGAGCTTGCATCTGAAAAGAGGAAACAGCTCCCATGCCGCCGGCTTCCGCTAATCGTTCCCGCCGCACGGCAAAAAAGAGTTCTGAGCAGGCATCAATCGTTCGCACTACGGATGCCATCCCCATGTATCCATGATCCGGAATCTTCACACCCGCATTGGGGTCAGTGACAGACTCTTCGTCCACCCGCAGATAGGCGGTGGGCAGAATCCTGTTTTCCGTATCGACTGCCATCCCCGTCACCAGCCCGCAATCACTCCGCATTGCCTGCCCGATGATTTCATCGAAGAACAGATGATTTAGTGACTCCAAGGGGCCGTTAATAAAAATGAAAACATCGCCTGCAAGATCTGAAAGGCTCACCTTCACCTCGTCCTGAGCATCGAGCTCGCTGGCCTCACATCCCGTGAGCTGATAAAGATGTAGATCTCTGCCCGCGGCATTCATCTTCACGATTGCGGATTGAAAAACGCCATCTTCCGGCCGCAGAAACACGGTTGCCTCGACCTGTTTCGGGCCCGGATATTTGATGCGCATCGATCCGTAAAACAACCCAGGCACAACCGTGAAGCTTTGAGCGGTTCGCCGCGCATGATCCTCGAGAACCCGGCGCCAGGCTTTGGCTGCGTACGGTTTCGCGTCCAGATTAAATGCGGTCGAATTATCGTGCATGCGCCAGTGGTAAAGCGGCTTGCGAATATGGCCGATGGCATCTGGCGGAATAACTTCCGTCGCACGAATAAGCAGGTCCCAATCCTGTGCCCCATCGCACTCCGGACGAAAGCCTCCAATCTCCTGCGCTACGCTCCGCTTCAGCGCGACCAGATGGCCCAGGTAATTGAACGTTAGAAAAATGTTCCTGTCGAAATCCGGCTTGAATGCCGGTTGACTACGCTCGCCGAACCGGCTGATTTTGTCTTCGTCGGAATAAATCAGTTGATACGAATTCCGCTCGTTGAGCGCGCGCGCCACTTCCATGAGAGCGGACGGATGTAATTCATCATCATGGTCCAGCAGAACGATAAAGTCCCCCTGCGCTTGTTTGATCGCCTCGTTGGAAGCAACTGAAATGCCTCCTTGTTCTGCGCGTCGCGTGAATAGAATGCGCGGATCGCTTGCTGCATACTTCTGAATCGTGCTCGCAACGTGCGGCTGCGACGAGTTATCGTCGGTAATGCAAAGCTGCCAGTTCCAATAATGCTGCTCAATCACCGAATCGAGGCAGCGGTTTAGGAAATATTGCGGCGTGTTGTAGGTAGGCAGAATGATTGAGATGAGCGGCCGGTAGGAAAGGCCCGAAAGATACCGGAACACCTCGTCTTTCGGCACGAAAAGCTGCGGCTCGTGAAATTTGATCCATTGATGATAGCCGGAAGCTTCCCAGCGCCCATCGGCTGCGAATTCCGCTTCTTCCGCAAACTCGACGGAATCGACCAGCGAGATCTTTTTCCCGTTCAACCGCGCGAAAACCGCAATGCCGGCCGGCTTTTTGCCGGGGCTGAATCGAATAACGAATCCACAGTTCGCGATCGTCTGATCTTTGAAGTGCCTGGCTACATCTGGCCGCGAGAATCCGAAAAACGCCGGGTATTCAATTCCTCCCACCGACGCGACAACTTCCAGCCGGTCGGAAGCATTTTTTGCAAATGCCCATCCGCTCAGAATGTAGTCGCTGTAGCTAACCGGAACTGGTTCAGGTGTATCAAGCGAGAATGTTATGCCATCTCGAAAAAGCACTTATATAACTGGATTCCTGGGGTCTCCAAAACAGTGTACTAGATGGATTCACCAAAACGTCCATATGCGATATTCGGACTTGCGGACCCGCTCGAAGACATGGTCGATTATTCGCAATACGGTCAGGCGCTTCTTCTCGATCAGTTGATTACGGGCGAAACTCCGCGCATCCTGGTCGATATCGGAGCCAACGACGGAGTCTGTGGTTCCAATTCGCGCAAGCTTCTGGAAGAAGGCTGGCAAGGACTTCTGGTCGAGCCCCTGCCGGCCGTCTTCGCCGAGTTGGAAAGAAATTCGAGCAATCTGCCGCATGTGACGCTCGCCCAGTGTGCCTGCAGCGGCAAAAACGGAAAAGCTTCGCTTCGCATCGGAAAAGACGGCGAATTGGGGCAAATGAGCAGTCTCTCCAATGATCCGGTCATCGCTGAAAATCTTGCGGAAACCATCACCCAGGTACAGACCGTGACGCTCGGTGATCTGCTTGCCGCACACCAGATCCCTGAAGATTTCGGCGTGCTTCTCGTCGATACCGAAGGTTGGGATCTGGAGGTTTTGAAAGGGCTGGAGCACACAAAACACAGGCCGCGAATTATCCTGACCGAAGATTTTGGGCCCACAAACGATACCAAGTATGTGCTACTGCGGCAGCATGGCTATCGATATGTGGGTTCGTGTGCGTCAGATTCTTTCTGGGTCAGCGAACGCCAGCACGATAGTTTGCCGCCCCTCCATTTCCCCGTTGCCCAGTTGCCGGCTGACTGGAAGGCAGAAGGCAGGTACATGGGGCCGGGGCGAGTGACTGTGGATGCGAGCGGTTCTTTCCGAAACACAATCGTAGGCTGGGCGTTTTGGAGCGCGTCCGAAGCGCCGCCGGAAGATGTTGCGGTTGTAGTGCGCCAGCCGGGTTCGCAGGTGTGCAGATCTTTCCGTGCCTGGCGTACTCCGAGAAAAGATGTTGCCAGCGTATTTCACTCCGGCAATCTGTTGATGAGTGGATTCCGCGCCCACCTGGACGTGCCCTCGGGAGACTATCACGTGAGCGTGGTGCAGCAGATGCCGGGCGCCTTTACGGAAGCGGTCGCCGCCGATATGCATCTGCCGATTCCTTAACTTCGATCCGAGATAACGTAATAATCGTGGCCACTGCAATTTCGAAGATCAGCGACTCCGATTGGGAGCGAACATGCGCCGGTTACGGCGCCTGGAAATACGCAACTCCCTTGCCGCCGGAAGGACTGATCTGGAGCACCGGGGGAGCATCGATCGAAAATTTCCTCGTCCTGGGTGATGCCTGGTCGCATTTAGTGAATCATTTCGTCCCCGAAAACGCGACCGTGATGGATATAGGTTGCGGCTGTGGACGGACGGCCAGATTCCTGATCGACAACCGCTGGATCAGCAGATACATCGGTTTCGACGTCATAGAGACGAACGTGAAATGGTGTAACAAATTTCTGGGCGCGGTGCGCCAGGGCGTAGCCGAGTTTTATTGGTTTGATCTCCACTCGGCTGAATACAATCCGAGCGGCGCGCTCAAGCCTCACGAGCTACGGTTTCCGGCCGCCGGCCGCAGCGTGGATGTAGCCTTTGCCGCCTCTCTGTTTACGCATCTTCTGGAGCCGGCCGCGAAACATTATCTGGCCGAAATCGGACGCGTCCTGTCCGTTCGAGGGACAGCCATTATGAGTATTCACAGCAATCCGCTGCCGGGCAGCCGCTTTAGCGGCAACGAGACGCGCATCGATATTGAATCCGCCTATTTCGTAGAGTTGGCCGCCACCGCCGGCCTGTATGAGCGCGAGCGAATCGACGACTTCGGCGGCCAGCAGGTATTTATTATGGGGACTACGGCGTGAGGGCGCGCGCCGTCTGAGCCTCGCTCGCGTAAACGGATTCCGGATCGCAGAGATACTCGTAAATCTTTTCCATCTGCGGTCGCCAGTTCAGATACTTCGTCCGAATCATCTCGAGCGCATTGGATGTCAGTTTCTGGCGTAGCTCAGCGTCCACTAAACCACGATGGACGGTCTCCGAAATGGCGCTTGCCGTGCCTTTCGATAGAAGACAATTTTCATTGTCTTTGAGTAACCACGATGTCCAGGAATTTATGTTTGTGACTACTAGACAGCCGCTCGCCATCAGCTCGAGTGGGATATAAGACGGATGGCGCGTTAGCATCATGACGGCTCCCACGTCGCTTTCACGATATAGTTGTGCCGTCTCTTCGTAACTCAATAATCCAAGATTCTCAATAATCCCCTGCAGACCATATTCGGCGGGTTCCCATTCGCTACCGGCACTGACAATCCGCACCCGTTTGCCCAGGCGGCCTTTTAGCTGCTTCATAGCGGTACTCAGAAGCTCAAAAGAATTCCGCGAATGCCCAGGGCGCCCGTAGAGAAAGACCACCCACGGTCCGTTCGGGCTTCGATATTGCCGAAGCTTTGCTGGGTAAAATACCGCGTCATTTACGCATGGCGTGAAATGTATTGCCTTTCCGCCGAACTCAGTCTCATAAACCTTCTTTAGGCTGATCGTGTTTGCAATCCCATACAAACCCATACGATACGTCGTTTCTACCGCGGCGCTGGCTGAGCCGGCTTTGTAGAAGGACGGCTCATGATCCTGAATGAGGTAAAAATAGCGGTCCGCTCTGCGGTGGTGAAGTGCATAATACGCCGTAGTCCAGAAAGTACAAATGCCGGCGTCGGTGGCCGGTAACGTGGCTGCTTCCACCAGTGCATTAAGGTGGAAGACGTCCGCGTCATTTACTTCCTGGCAGACCATGCGGATCCGATCTGCCATCCCCGTAATCTCACATCCACCGCAGATCGCGAACAGGTTCTTTACGCCTTTTTCCTGCCGCCAGTATTCGGCAAATCGCAGGATCGTATGAGCCCCTCCGTAGAATGGATTTTCAAAAGCGGGTACGAACCACAAAACGGACTTCGCCGTCGCCCGGCCCTGAACTGCTGAGGATCGTTTGCGGAAATATTCGAGTTGATTCTGCGTGCAGTCAAACCATTCGGCAATATATTGCTCCTCCGTGGCTTGGGCTTGCGCAGCGCTTCCGGATGCCGAGACCGTATTCATCTCATCGAGGAGGCGGATACAAAACTGCAAGCTGGATTGCTCGTCTACACGGCGGTATGAAGGCTTTCGGCTCCACAACGAAAGATTTGGATTCCAATAAGGATCGCCTTTAAGCAGCCATGTACCGTAATGCTTGAACGATTGCTTGTAATCCGGCGCCGGTACATCTCTACCGCGAGTCTGCTGCTCATGGTGAATCAGTTCAGCGAATGGATTGCAAACCACTCGATATCCGTAACGGCGCGCGCGCAGGCAGATCTCAACATCGCTTCCACACACAATGAACTGCTCATCGAAGCCGCCGATGTCGTTGAACACTTCACGCCTCATCATCATGCAGGCTCCGGTAACGGCTAGGAAGTTCCGATACCAGCCCGTGCTCCCTGCCAGCCCGAACGTGAGTGTAGGTTCGTCCGCAAATGGATGATCGGCGAACCCGCCCATCCCAACAACAACTCCCAGATGCTGAATCGATCCATTTCCCCGCAGAAGCTTAGCGCCAACAATCCCGATCGGTTTGAGCTGCGCCCACATCACCATCTCGGTAAGCCATTCGGGGTCAGTGAACTCAACATCGTTATTGAGAAACAGCAGAAACTCTCCCCGAGCTTCACGCGCGGCCATATTATTTATCGCGCTGTAATTGAAACTCCCCGGATACCAGATAACCCGAATTCGCTCATTGTCCGATAATTGCTGCAGATATCGCTTCGCCTCCGAATCTCTGGTTCCGTTATCAACAAGCAGAATTTCGAAATTTTCATACGCGGTCTGTTCTAGCAAAGACGAAATACAGCGCGACAAAAGGTCGGTCTTATTTTTCGTCGGAATGATGATGGAGACGGTTGCAGGCTGATTGATCGGTATACGCACGTACAGTAAACCATTCGGCAGTACTTGCGGTTCAGCCCCTACGCCCCACGTTTGCAAATAGTTTCCGAGAGATCGCAATTGCGCATCGACAACGTTCGGCTTGGCCGAATCGTTGTGGGCCGTGCTCCCCGGATGCATGCGCCAGTGGTAAAGAATTTTAGGGATGTGTAGAATGCGATCGGTTTTGAGACTTGCTCGCAGAAACAGATCCCAGTCCTGGGCCCCGTCCATCGTTGGATCAAATTCGCCCACTTCCTCGAGAAGCCTTCGACGGAGCATCGTTAGATGGGTGATGTAGTTCGCCGACAGCATGATCTCAGGCGACCAATCCGGTTTAAACAACGGAAGCTTCCGGTGTGCGTCCTCCGAATCAAGATAGTCGTGATCGGAATACAGAATGTCCGCATCCGATTGTGCTTGAAGCGCCGATGCGGCTTCAAATAATGCGAATGGTGCCAGGGTGTCGTCGTGATCGAGAAAAGCCACGAAATCTCCGCGCACCAGATTCAGCGCGGCATTTGAATTACGGGAAATTCCTCCATTCTCTTCTAATTCCAGCAGCCGGATGCGTTCGTCTGATTTAGCAACGCTGCGAAGCCAATACAGGTTTAACTCGTCCCCACCGGGGGCGTACGCAACAAACAACTCCCAATTGTCATAAGTCTGCGCTAAGACGCTACGGATGCAACCCTGAAGGAAAGATGTCCGCACCTGGTAAACCGGAACAATCACGCTGAAAACAGGCCGAAAAGCGAAATTGCGGCAGGCCTCCCGCTGTTTAGCCAGTTCTCGTTCGGTAGGCTCGCATTCGTCAGTCCAACGCTGATATTCTGCATCCGCCGACTTGCCGCAAGCAGAAGCAGCTTGGCGCACTCTCGCGAATTCAGTTTCCCCGTATCCCATGGGCACAGACATACTTCGAATTTCTGTTGTTACTCAGATCTGATCTGTTAAACCAGCCGGCTCACGACGGATCGCAGTAGCTTGGCCGGCCATCGGCCTTCGAATCGGCGCAGCGGAACACGGCATCTCTCCGCCAGCCTCCAGGTGCGGCTATTGAGAACAGCATCCAACGTAGTCTGAAGACGTAAACGTTCGAGTTCTGCTGCTCTCAGTGTTGCCTGCACTTCCGCCTCTTTCGTCTCCAGCATAGTTGCAAGCTGCTGCCGTGAGAAATCGGACTGATTGAATGCCTGTTGAAGCTCCGCTTGCTTGGCCTCCAGATCATCCGCCGAGCGCTGCCGCAATTCCTCAAATTCCCGCAGCGCATGTTCAAGCTCGGCTTGTTTGTCTTCCAGGTCCTTTTCGACATTTCGCCTGCGCTGTTCAGACGCCGCTAGTTCACGTGTAAGAGAAGCCGCCCAGGCATTTTCCCGCTCTCTCCCTTGCCTCAGCGTTTCGGCCGTGCTTGAGAGCTCCGCTGTTCTTGCGCGTTCCGCATCCAGTTGAATTGCCAGCGCACGCAGGTCCTGTTCCGTAACGGCAAGCTGATTCGAAAGCTGCGAGACGTGTTCTTCCGCCTTTGCTATGCGAAAAACATGCGCTTGCTCGGTCTGCTCGTGTGATTCTTGAGCTGCTTTCGCTTCAGCTTGTAAACGCTCTGCATTCGAGGATGCCTGCTGCCAGGCCATTTTGTATCTCAGATACTCGGAAAAAAGCCGCAGGAAATCCTCTGGGGGCGGTGCGCCCTTTGACAGAAGCATCGCATGCGGGGTTATGAAGGAGGCATCAAATCGTGCCTCGGGCCAAAAATCAAATTGTGCAAACAGGTTCAGCCAGTAGATCGGCGGCCGCACATTGAAGTGCGTAGGCTCGACGAAATCGTCCGGAGTGGAAGAAAACACGACTGCATCCGCTGCCTGGCAGATGTTTCTCACAGCAGATTCAGCAAACTCCGGCGGGATATGCTCCAGCACCTCAATGCATGTCACAACATCGAAGCGCCCGGGCGTGTGATCTGTGATCGACGCCACCCTGCAATAATCCCGGATGTCGGGACGCACCTGCGAAATCGCGTATTCTGAAACATCGATTCCTTCGCAATAGATTCCCCGATCCCAGAAACACTCGACTAGGAAACCCTTGGCGCATCCGACATCTAAAACCCGGCGAGGTTGCCGCGAGCGAATAATCTGATCCGCGATGATGGAGAAAAAGTTCAGCCAGTGAGCGGAGCGCACATAAGGCGTTCCCGCCTGCTTCCGGTTAAAGCTTGTGGTGTAGTATTCCTCGCCATACAATTCGGAAGGACTTGCTGCAATAGACATTATTCACTTCTGTCGCCATCATTCTCCAAAACAAAAGTACAAAGCCAGCTCGAAAGCTGCTTTTTGGGAGACACAATCGCTACATAAGGTAAAAGATAACAGAACAAATTCCATCAGTTTTCACGATCGCGGCAGGATCTTGATATTTCGCCAATAAGCCCAACAGTTTAGAGGATTCGTTACCGCAGTCGTCTCAAAGATCACCTCAGATCCACCTGGGCTATCAAGAGCAACAGTTGCATGTTGTATGCCCCGGTCACCGGCCTGAGTCAGAGGATCCAAGGTGCGTTTCCAGAGCTGAATTCGCACGCCGGCGCGATTTGTAGCAAGCACCGCAAAAGTAACCGCATGTGTCGGCGGCGCGGTACGGAGAGCGCCATCCAAAATGCCGAAGTCGAAGCTTATTTTTCTTATATTGCCGCTCACCGAAAGCGCAAACTGGCTCGGTGGGTTGGCGAAAAGAATCGTTCCGAGCGTAGCGTCCTCTTTAATTCCATTCACTCCGAATTTGTCCTGCAACCTATTCTCGGCAACTTCATCCATGATCGTCAGATTGTATGGAGGTGAATAACGATACGGGCCGATTCTTAATCTTCTAAGCTCAGCAACCATCAGCTTCAGGCGCTCGGCATTGGGATAAGCGAACCTCAGCTCTTCTGGGCGGTAATGCAGAAAACCAACTGCGAGTGTGTTGTTGAATCTGTGAGCTTCGGAATAAATCCCAATCGATCGTGTATAAGTTCGTGCTGCAGCGAGCAGGAAGACGGCACCGCCCACCGCGATGGTCAAGACTCCGGCCCATCCCTTGGCTCTCGGAACGGATTTCTGCGCAAATCGAACACGACTATCCAAAGCAACATAGATAAACGCATAAAGCAGATAACTGGAAAAAATTGTATACCGGCTAGCATTCGCGTTTACTGCACCAACGTCGGCCGTTTGGGATCGGCCCCAGGCGGTCAGCGCGGCCGAGCCGACCGCGAATAGCGAGAAGGCGACGAATAGAAGCTCCGGTTTCGTAAACTCGGCCGAGCGCTTCCTCTTTACTTTTGCCACAAAGGTCAGGCATGCTGTGGCCAGTAATAGCGCCCCAACAACCTCGTTCCAGTGAGTTGGCGCGCGAGGCACGTCGAACATATTGTGATATGGAAACGCGATCATACTGACCAGTGGTGATCCGAGATAGGCCAGGCAGAATTCTGCAAACGATCGAGGATCGGTAATAGCCGGTCCAGTCTCCGCTAAACCGGGGAGGTAGATCACCAAAATCAGCACAAGATTCAGCGACCAAAATAAAGCCAACCATGTGAGCCGCAAAAAGGATGGCTGAACGAGCTGCACGATGACTATTGCGACAGCGAATGCAACTAAGCCGTTGCTGATGGTATATGCAGCAGCCCAGCAGGCTAGGGCCGCTATTACGTTGTGCTGCCACGATCGCAGCCCCATACAGATGCACACCAGCGCAAACGCTATGAGCGCGTGAGCCAAATCAAGCTGAATCATGAACGACCACCAGTGATTGTTATGCCCAGCGGGGGAAAAGCTAATTACGGAAAGTGCAGCCGTTGAGGCGAGACACGTTAGATTGAACCGACCGGCAATCTTCTTTATGCAATAGGCCTGTATTGCAAACCCGGCAATAACGGAGCTAAGAAGATAAACGTATTCCGACCGAATGTCCCAATCTGTCACAAGACCGTTCAACAATACTATGGTCGTGAGAGTAAGGGGTCGTGAGTGATTGTGTGCCGCCCAAAGATCATTGATACGGAAGGTGTGATCGTGGAGCTTTGCAAAATCCAAGATGAATTCGCAATGATCCCAGAAGGGAAAGGTGATTGCAGAATACTGAACGACAAGGAAGAAGAACAAAACGGGCGCGATTATGACACACCACAAGAACACACGGCACAGCGCAGAAGACACCTGAGCCCGATCAAAGCCCGAAGATGTCGAGTCTAAACTCCGCTGGTCCTTAGCTGGGATTGGCACCGAAACTTTTGAAAGGTTGACGTGGGCGGAGTCTCCGCCTTATCTCGTTCAAAACACGATAGCAAATCGAAAAGTAATGTGGGCGTGAACCTGCGCCGTCGTTGCCGTGCTCAAAATTAATCCAGATGATATGAGACAAACCCTCAACTTCAGGCACTTCTGCAGAGGCGACCATCTTTAGTCGCTTTGTATGCGTGCTATCCAGACGGCATACGGTCTATTAAGCAGCGGTAACTGATCAATGAGAGATCATTCGGGGCTTCAAAAACTGAAGGAGAAAGCGGCTTGAGGCCCACCATAGCGTTCCTCGCGTTATTCGCGTCGCACTGGCCGGGTGCTGCTCTTGCGCAGGGGACATCCAGCTTTGTACCGATGCCCCCGTGCAGGCTAGTCGATACACGTCTCGCCAATGGCCTCTTCGGCGGCCCCGTGCTCTCCGCGGGCAGCACTCGAACCTTCAATATTCCAGCATCTTCATGCAATATTCCATCTAGTGCGGTTGCATACTCACTGAACATAACTGTGATCCCCTCGGGGCCAAACCTTTGGGTCGTGATCGTGTGGCCCGCCGGTCAACCGCAGCCGGTGGTTTCTACCATGAACGATCCGGCAGGCGCTTTACTAGCCAATGCCGCCATCGTTCCCGCCGGCACAAACGGTGGGGTCAATGTTTGGGTCTCCGATACATCCCACATCATCCTCGATATCAACGGCTACTTCCTCCCTCAATCCAATTCCACCAGCACCGCCGTCGGTACTGGCGCCTCGAATGCCGGCGTGCAAAACACCGCGCTTGGATTTCATACCCTCCAGGTGAATCTCGGCACCTCCAATACTGCCATCGGCTCCTCTGCCCTCACTGCGAACAGTCTCGGCAACAACAACACCTCCATCGGCGCCAATTCTTTGTTCTCCAACGTGCTCGGCTCAGCCAACACATCGCTCGGCGGCAGCAGCCTGCTAAATAACATCGCCGGCAATGACAACACCGCCATGGGTTTTTCTGCTATGAGCTCGAATGCTACCGGTTCCGACAACGTGGCGGCCGGCGAGAGCTCGCTATTAAATAACATCAACGGAAGCTACAACGTGGGCATTGGAAGCCAGACCTTATATGCCAACACGAGCGGCTCCGGAAACATTGCGCTCGGCTATCAGGCCGGCAACGCGCTGACAACCGGCAATTCGAACATCGACATCGGCAATCCGGGCGTCGCCACCGACAGCGGCGTGATTCGTATCGGCTCATCCATTTCGCAAAGCAGCACCTATATAGCCGGCATTGTCACCTCGCCTGTTTCCGGCGTTCCGGTCATCGTCAACTCCAGCGGCCAGCTTGGTGTGCAAACTTCCTCCCAGCGGTTTAAGCAGGATATTCGCGATATCGGCGATGCCAGCGACGCACTCATGCAGCTTCGGCCTGTCATGTTCCGATACCGCGCGGCCGCCGCGGATGGCTCGCAGCCTGAGCAGTACGGCTTAATAGCGGAAGAAGTGGAGAAAATTTTTCCGGAGCTGGTCCTGCACGATGTCGATGGACAGCCGCTGGCACTGGCCTATCAGCAGCTTCCAGCGCTCCTTTTAAACGAACTGCAGAAACAGCAGCGCACCATTGAAGAACAAAAATCGCAAATTTCCGATCAGCAAAAAAAGCTCGAGGAATTATCGGAACGTCTGAGCGCCTTGGAACGCGCCGCCGCGAAGAACCGCCAGTAAAGCGTTAAATCCCTGCCCAGCGAATGATCAGCGCCGCCACAATACCGCCGCAAATTGGACCCAGAATCGGCACCCACGCATAAGCCCAGTCAGACGATCCTTTCCCGGCGATCGGCAGAAAGCTGTGCACCAGCCGCGGCCCCAGATCACGCGCGGGATTAATGGCATAACCAGTCGTCGCTCCCAGCGACAGCCCGATACTCCAGACCACGCCGCCAACCAAAGGCGCGCCTAAATATGGCGCCAGCCCGCCGGGTGCGATCCGCCGCGAGAACAGCGCCGACGCCAGCAGCACCAGAACAAACGTTCCGATCAATTCACTGACGAAGTTGCTGCCATAGCTGCGGATTGCCGGGCTGGTGGAAAAACACGCCAGCTTCTTGCCTTGATCCTGCGTCACCGCCCAATGCGGCAGATAGAACAGCCACACCAGAACAGCGCCCAGCATCGCCCCTAGAATCTGCGCAGGAATGTACGTCATGAGTCGTTCGGCATGGCCCGTCATCAGCACAGAGGCCACGGTGAATGCTGGATTCAAATGTGCATCGGCATCGCCCATGGAAATCGCCACCGCCACGCCCGCAAATACCGCAAGCGCCCAGCCCGTTGCAATCGCTAGCCAGCCCGCGCCCTCCGCTTTCGATCTGCTCAACAGCACCCCGCCCACAACGCCGTTGCCCAAAAGGATCAGCACCATCGTTCCGAGAAATTCACCTGCTGCAGCTTGATTCACCCCTCTGCCTCCATTCGAGTTATCGTTTGCACATGTACTGCTCGGCCAATTTCCGGTACTCTAGCGTCTCGCGGTTTACCCACGCGCTGTCTCGCCCCAATTCCCGCGCCAGCAAATGAGCCGCTATCGGAGCCGCTTCCACGCTGGCCTGCGCATTTAGGAATAGCGCGCGCGTGCGCCGGGCCAAAACATCTTCCAGGCGCCTCGCCATCTCATGCCGCGCCGCCCATACGATTTCCGCCCGCCGGAACGGCAGCAGCGGATGCAGCGATTCATTCAGTTCGGGTTCAGCATCGGCCAGGCTTCTCAAAAGCGGCAAATCGGCGCCGTATACCTGCTGCCATTCGTTGCTCACCGCCGGCCGGTCCATCGCGCCATGCAGCCGCAGCTCTGCTGTGCGGGAGCGCGCCGCTTTCAGGCCTGCAACTTGGGCTGCGTAGTTGATCACGTCCTCGCCCATTTTGCGATACGTCGTCCATTTGCCGCCCACAATCGTAATCAGCTTTGCATCGGAAATCAATACCGTGTGATCGCGCGACAGCGCGGCGGTATTCCCTACGCCCTGCCGCCGCACCAGCGGCCGCTGTCCGGACCAGACGCTCAGAATGTCGTTCGGCCCCGGAGAACGGCCAAAATATTTGGCGATATGCGCCAGCAGAAACTCTTTTTCGCTGGCCAGCGCCTCCGGTTCCGATGAGGGCTGCGAAACTGGATCATCCGTAGTCCCCACCACCACCGCGTTGTGCCACGGAATTGCAAAAAGCACGCGGCCATCCGCCGTCTTCGGAATCATCATGGCCGATTCCGCAGGCAGAAACGCGCGGTCCAGAACAAAATGCGACCCTTGACTTACCGTCACCACCGCTGGCGCCGCTGGTTCGTCCAGCCGCCGCACGCTATCAGCGAAGATGCCGGTCGCGTTGATGACAGCTTTCGCGGAAATGTCCATCCTGGCCCCCGTTTCCCTATCCTCGGCTGTCACTCCCCGCACCTGCCCGCCAATTTTCAGCAACGCTGTAGCCGGGCAATAGTTCAAGGCCGTGCCGCCCAGATCGAAGAGCGTTCGCAGTAGCGTGATCGCAAGCCGCGCATCATCAAACTGGCCATCGTAATAGAGAACGCCGCCTTTCAGGCCTTCTGATCGAATCGTCGTCAACTCGCGCCGCACAGTAGTAGAAGAAAGAATGCGCGAGCGCCGCAACCGCTCGTCTCCGGCGAGCAGGTCATATATCGTCAAGCCAATGCCATAAAACGGGATCTCCCACCACGAATACGCAGGAATGATGAATGCCAGGCGCCGCGCCAGATG
>JAJPJN010000038.1 GCA_021324185.1 Terriglobia bacterium
ACGCCCCCAAAGCCTCCGAACCCTGCGATTTTGAAGTCACCCAGGCCGGTTCCTTAAGCTGACCGCTGAGAGCTGATAGCTGATCGCTTCCGTCTTCTTGGCTTCTTGGCTTCTTGGCTTCCTGGGCTTCTTGGCTTCTTGGCTTCCTGGGCTTCTTGGCTTCTTGGCTTCCTGGGCTTCCTTGGCCCCGTTGCAACTTCAAGACTGCTTTGTGATTCCATATAGGTCTGATGGGGAATCGCATTCTGTACGCAGTGTGCGCGATAGCCTTTGCGCAACTGGCATCGCCGGAAAGTGCCGCGGAATTACGGCCACTACAAAAATTTTCTAAGCCGGCCGGCGCTCTCGAAATGAATGCTCCCTGTGTTCCACGCATGCCCTGGACCGTAGCCGGTGAATACGGCGCATTGCTGGGCCGCCAAAACGGCAAATTTGAAGCGTGGCTGTGGCCGAACAAAATTTTGAGCAACTTCAGCATCGGCGCCGAGCTGGCCGGTTATCCCGTTCCCATCGACGTGAATTCGCAAGCGGCTGAAATTCAAGTCACCCCGGGCGAGACCATCATCACCTACTCTCATGCAGCCTTTACCATCCGGCAGCACATGTTTGCTGCCCGCGGCGGAGAAAATCCCGCAGCGGCCGTCGCGGCATTTTTTGAGATCGAATCGGTGCGCCCCATCGAGCTGACGTTTTCGTTTACGCCCGAGATGCTGCACATGTGGCCCGCGCCGAACTATGGACGCCCCAACGGCGAGTGGATACAGCATGGTGACCAGGGCCTCTATGTGCTTCATACAGACGACCCGAATTTCTCCGGCCTTGTCGCCATGCCGGATACACAGCCGGGAATTATGGCGCCTTACCAGGAGCGGCCCCAAACATATCCGTTGCAGTTCAAACTCAACTATGATCCCAAGCGCAACCGGGGTTCAGTCTATCCTCTGGTGCTTGGTCTCCTGAACAGCAAATCTCCCTATGAGCAGGCTGCCGGCATCGAAGCCGCACTTCCGGCGTTGTATGACCATACGCAAGAATATTATTCTCACTTTTTTGAGCGCCGTACGATCGCGGAAACTCCCAGTTCACAAGTAAATGAAGCACTGCGGTGGGCCGAGATAGCCATCGATCAGATGCAAGTCAGCTACAAGGGCGAGATCGGCTTGGTCGCCGGATATTACGAGTCGGGTGATTCGGCGCGTCCTGGTTATGCCTGGTTCTTTGGCCGCGACACATTGTGGACTGCTTACGCCATCAACAGCTATGGCGATTTTGCATTAACCCGGCGCGCGCTCGATTTCCTGATTCGCCGCCAGCGCGAGGACGGTAAGATCATGCACGAATTCTCGCAATCGGCGTATGCGGTGGATTGGAAAGCGCTTCCGTACTTCTATGCTTCAGCCGATGCCACACCGCTGCTGGTTATGGCGATACGCGATTACGTGATGGCCAGCGGCGATACGGAGTATCTGAAGAGTAACTGGCAGGCAGTTCAAAAGGCGTACGAATTCACACGCGCGCATGTGTCAAAAAACGGCGTCTATGACAACACGCAAGGCACCGGCTGGGTGGAATCGTGGCCGCAAGGCATGCCGCACCAGGAGATCTATTTGGCCGCATTGGATCAGCAATCTGCGGCCGCGATGGCTACGCTTGCTGAGATCATGTCGAACGCAAATCTGGCCGCGGCAGCTAAGAAAACGGCAGATGATATCCGGAAAACCATTGAGTTGGAGTTTTATAACCAAAAAGACCAGTTCTACTCGTTTGCAGAAAAAGCCGGCGGCGCCATGGATGACACTGCCAGCATCTATCCGGCAGTTGCCTGGTGGGACGGAACCTTCGCTCTACAGCATGCCGGGCCCATGCTGGCGCGCTGGGCTTCGCACGAGTTTTCTTCAGATTGGGGAACGCGCGACATCAGCGAACGCACGCCGTTCTATGACCCCATCAGTTATCATCAGGGCTCTATTTGGCCTTTGTTCACGGGCTGGGTCTCGCTAGCCGAATACAGAGCAGGGCGGCCGCTTTCGGCGCTGGCTCATCTGATGCAAAATGCGGATCTTACCTGGGCGCAAGATCTGGGCTCTGTTACCGAATTACTCTCGGGCCGGTTTTATCAGCCCCTGGGCCGTAGCAGTTCGCATCAGATGTGGTCGTCCGCGATGGTCATCTCGCCGTTATTGCGCGGCTTATTTGGTGTAAGTTGCGATGTCCCTGGTAGAATCCTTCGTGTAAACCCGCAATTACCCGCCGAATGGGACCACGCTCGTCTTACCAATGTAATGTTTGGATCGACGCCGGTGGATTTGGAATTTGATCGCAGCGCGGGCGGCAAACTGACCATACACGCGAAGACCGCGAAAGCCGAAACTTTTTGTCTGGCGCGCGAAATGGATACGCTCTGCAAGCCCATCCCTGCATCGGTTCACGTGTTGTCGGTAGCAGAACCAGCGGTTCAAATCGGCATCCCAACCCGATTGCCGCCGCAGGGTTCTGAAACGCAACAGTTGAAGGTTCTGGAGGAGCACACGTCCGGCCGCGAGCAGGCATTCCGCTTTGAAGCGCCGGCGGGAACGGCCTTTGACCTGCCAGTACGCTTGAATCGGCCCCACGTGGCTGTCAGCGGCGCCGAATTAGCCGGCGGAAAACTGCATCTGCAGTTCCCAACCGGTGAAGGCTACCAAGGTAAGACCGTGACGTTTAGCTGGTAGAAGGAAACAGTATGGGGAGACGAGTACGTTTTCAAAAGCTTGCGGCTGCCGTTTCATGCAGTGCGCTTGTAGCCGTTTTCGCGTGGGGCCAGGCGCACGCGCCGGTCACGCAAACGCCATCCATTCTCCAATACATCAAACAGACCTGGAAAGTACTGACGCGCTCCAACAGTAACCTTGCCACCGCGGCGGTTGATCCGAAGTTTCATCCTGAAGCGGACGGGCGTTGGCCGGTGTATATATCGCGCACGGAAGATGTGCAGCAGGTAGAACAGAAGCTGCGGCAGGAGATCCCGCCGAGCGCCTTTAAGACTATTCATCTGCTGCCATTACCCGCCGATCTGAAAAACCTGAACGCACAGGGCCTTCTTTATCTGCCCTATCCCTATGTCGTTCCCGGTGGCCGATTCAATGAAATGTACGGCTGGGATAGTTACTTCATTCAGATCGGCTTACTGCGCGATAAGGAACTCTCTTTGGCCCAAGATATGGCGGATAACTTTCTATACGAAGTGCTGAATTATGGCAAAGTACTGAACGCCAACCGGACTTACTATCTGACACGATCACAGCCTCCTTTTTTGACCCAGATGGTGCTGGGGGTCTATAGACAGACTCACGACCGCAAGTATCTGGAAACAGCATTGCCTGAAATCGAAAAATACTACCAGTTTTGGACCGCTGAGCCGCACTTGACGCCGCAAACGGGCTTATCGCGCTATTGGGATATGGGCGAAGGCCCGGCTCCGGAAGTAGTCTCGGCGGAGCGCGACGCGGAGGGGCACACGCATTATGAGCTAGTCAAGCAATACTTCAAAACGCATCGCATTAATGACTACGATGTAAACGAGTATTACAACCGCGCGACCGATCAACTGACCCCTCTGTTCTACAAAGGCGACCGGTCAATGCGCGAATCGGGATTCGATCCCTCCAACCGTTTTGGTCCCTTTAACATCGACATCATTCATTACGATCCGGTGTGCCTGAATTCACTTCTTTACTTAATGGAAACGCAAACCGCTGATATTTTGGCTACGCTCGGCCGCGGTGAGGAAGCCCGAAACTGGCGCGATCGCGCGCAGCGGCGCGGAGAAATCATCAACCGCCTGATGTGGGATGAAAAAGACGGGCTCTACTATGACTACGATTTCGTCAACAAGCGCGTGCGGCACTATCCGTTTCTCACAACTTTCTATCCGCTCTGGGCAGGATTTGCTTCCAAAGAGCAGGCCGCGCGCATCGTGAAGAACCTGCCGCTTTTCGAAAAAATGGGCGGCCTTCAAACCAGCACCTATATCAGCGGCAATCAATGGGATGCTCCGTTTGGCTGGGCGCCGTTGCAGATGATCGCAGTAGAAGGCTTGCGGCGCTATGGATATTCGCAAGATGCCGAACGGATATCGATGAAATTTCTGTCGCTTGTCCGCAAGGAATTTTTGCGTCAAGGCTACATTGTCGAGAAATATGACGTCGTGAATGGCGGCTCAAACGTGAGCGGTCAAATTCATTTCGGCTATAGCGCCAATCAGGCGGGATTTGGCTGGACAAATGCCGTCTTTACGGAGCTTTATGACAAACTGACACCCGAAGATCAAAAGAGGCTGCTATCGAACGGCAGCTAACCCCTGCGAGCGCCATCGGCCTGTGCTGCAACAGCCTCTCCTTCGCTGACCGCTTTCTCCTGTGCGGCGATTTCGACGCGTTCGCGTTTGATGTCCAGCCGCACACGGGCGTAGATGTTCATATAGACGTTTGCGACCCAAACCAGTGCGAACAGCGAAATCAAATAACCGCGCCAGTCGCCGTACAGCAGCTTGAAGCGAGTAATGATGAGGAAAACGACCGTGACGTAATGGCTGAAGCAGTACTCGCAGGTGAACAGGTAGAAAAACTTCCGCTCAATCAATTTCCGGCACGCCTCGCTGCGTTGTTTGCAGAATTCACGCGGCTCACGAAATACTTCTTCGTGTGTCACCGTCCAAGCGATCGACGCGATCGGAATGGCAAGGATAAACAGATAAGCCACTTGCTCGGCTACGGTCATAGGGCGCCTGCTTCTATGGTCGCTAAATCTTTGGTGCGTTTCATTTCAGGCAATTACCGCATCATCAACTTGTAGATGCGAAGCAGAGCGCAAATCTACATTTCCGGCTCTCTAACCTGGATAGCCGGTTTCGTAGATGCGGCCGGTTTCCTCGCTTTGCTTCAGATTTACACAGCCAATATGAGCGGTAACAGCGTGGCGTTCGGCATCCAACTGTGGAATCAGAACTGGGTCGAGGCGCTGCGGCGAGGTTGGCCGGTAGCAATCTATGTGATCGGCTCGCTGATCGGCCGAATTTTGCTCGAAATCGGCGCCAGGCTCAAAATACGGCCCATGGCGTCCATTGCGTTTTGCATCGAAATAGCGCTTCTGCTGCCGGTCAGCGTCGCTCATTCGCTGGTATGGAGTGAGTCCGCTTCGCTGGCGGATTTCGCTTTCATCGGGCTGCTGGCACTCGCGATGGGGATTCAAAATGCGACTTTGACGCGCTTTAGCTCTTTGACCTTGCATACCGGGTTTGTGACCGGCACGCTCCTCAAGTTCGCTGAGCAATTCACGAAATACCTCACGTGGTGCTTCGATGAGATGCATCGGCATGGAATGCCGTTTACGAACGTGCTGCGAAAATCCGGCAGACAGAAGGATTTCCAGTTATCCGTGTGGCTAGGCTCTGTTTGGGCCGCCTATGTCATAGGAGCAATTTGTGGCGCGGCTGCACACTCAGCAATCGATCTGAAGTGTCTTTTTGTGCCCATCGCCGGCTTGGCCATTCTGGCCCTCATCGATCTTCAGAATCCGCTGGCTGTCAAAGAAGAAGAGGAACAAAATAAACTGCCGTAAAGAGAACAGGAGAAACAACAATAGCATGGGCGAAATATCAACGGTCGCGAAGGCCGCTGGGCCGTGTTCAATGGTTATATTCGGCGCCGGCGGCGATCTGACGAAGCGGCTGGTGGTGCCGGCGCTTTATAACCTCGCTTGCGGGAAGTTGCTGCCGGAACAGTTTGCGATCACCGGAGTCGATCTGGCGGACATTCCCAGTGACAAGTGGCACGAAACTCTGCGGGAGATGACGGAACAATTCGTAGACGCCGGCGGTCATCCGGAGGATTTTAAGCCGGAAGTGTGGAACTGGCTTGTCTCCCGCATGTCTTACCTGCGAGGCGATCTGAACGATCCCGCAAGCTATCAGAAATTGGCTGAGCATTTGCGTGACTTGGATGCAAAACAACAGACCGGGGGCAATTACCTGTTCTATCTGGCTGTCGCGGATCGGTTCTTTGCACCAACTGTGGAACATTTGGGCGCAAGCAAGTTAACCACGCAGGAAAACGGCCAGTGGCGCCGGGTTGTTATTGAGAAACCGTTCGGTCATGACCTCAATTCGGCGCGTGAGTTGAACCGCAGAATTTTGCGTGTTCTCGATGAGACGCAGATCTATCGCATCGATCACTTTCTTGGCAAAGAGACGGTGCAGAATCTGATGGTATTCCGCTTCGCAAACGGCTTTTTTGAACCCGTGTGGAACCGCGACCGCATTGACAATGTTCAAATCACAGTCGCCGAAACCGTCGGGGTGGAGCGGCGCGGTAAGTTCTACGAAAACACCGGCGCCTTGCGCGATATGGTGCCGAATCACATGTTTCAACTCCTCGCGATGACCGCGATGGAGGCGCCGAGTTCGTTTAGCGCCGATGCAGTTCGCAACGAGAAGGAAAAAGTGATTGAATCTCTCCGGGTTTGTGCGCCTGAAGAGGTAAAGTGCATGGCGGTGCGCGGGCAATATGGTCCAGGCGCTATCGATGGCAACCCGGTCGTGGGCTACCGGCAGGAAGCCGATGTGGCGCCGGATTCACCCGTTGAGACATATGTCGCCCTCAAACTCATGATCGAAAATTGGCGCTGGGCGGGCGTGCCGTTTTACATTCGCACCGGAAAACGGCTGGTCAAGCGCAAAAGCGCGATTGTGATCCGGTTCAAAGAAGCCCCGCAGGCCTTATTCCGGGGTACTGCGGTGACCAGGCCGGCGCCGAACTGCCTTGTCATACGAGTGCAGCCGGAGGAGGGCATTGCGCTCGAATTCGGAGCCAAGATTCCTGGCCCAACCATGAAGCTGGGCGAAGTCTTGATGGATTTCAAATACCAGGATTATTTTGGAGCCGCGCCCTCGACCGGCTACGAAACGTTGATTTACGACGTAATGATTGGCGATGCCACCTTGTTCCAGCGGGCAGATAACATCGAGGCCGGCTGGCGCGTAGTCCAGCCTGTTCTGGACTTCTGGGCTTCAGAAAAACCGGCGAATTTCCCGAACTATGCGGCCGGCAGTCACGGACCACAGGAAGCCGATGAACTGCTCGAACGGGATGGACGCAGTTGGCGACCCATCAGCTAGCGGCAGCCTTTCCATTCCCGCCGGTTTATTTTGCGAGACCTGCGCGTTTCCAAAGCTCATCTACGCGGCGGGCAACTTCAGGCGACATCTCAATCACGTTGGGCCAGCGGCGCGTGAAGCCTTCGGATGGCCATTTGGTGGTCGCATCCACGCCCATTTTCGAACCAAAATTGGGCAGCCGGCTCGAGTGATCGAGTGAGTCGATTGGCCCAAGCACGAACTCAATATCGCGCTGCGGATCGATATTGTTAAGCGCTTTCCAGACGACCTCACGCACGTTTTGCACATCGACATCTTCGTCGACAACCACAATGCATTTGCTGAACATCGCCTGCCCCAGACCCCAGATGGCGTGCATTACTTTGCGGGCGTGAGCGGGATACGACTTGCGCATGGAAACCAGAATGAGGTTGTGAAAGATGCCTTCAGCGGGAAAGCAGACGTCGCGGATTTCCGGAAGCTGCGTGCGCATCAACGGCAGAAAAATACGTTCAATTGCTTTGCCCATGTAGAAATCCTCCATGGGCGGCGGCCCGACGATGGTTGCCGCATAGATGGGATTCTTGCGATGCGTGATGCACTCGACATGAAACACCGGGTAATCGTCATCCAGCGAATAGAAGCCGGTATGGTCGCCAAAGGGCCCTTCGCGGCGAAGTTCGCCGTGGTTGACGTAGCCCTCCAGAACGATTTCGGAGTTGGCGGGCACTTCCAGATCGCAGGTTTCGCACTTCACCATCTCGACCGCTTTGCCGCGTAAAAAACCCGCAAAGAGCATTTCGTCGACGGCGGGAGGCAGCGGGAGAACGGCAGAATAAATGGTGGCCGGATCGGAACCGATGGCCACCGCAACCGGCATGCGCGCCTGCTTGCCTTCCGCTATAAATCGGCGGTAGTGTTCCGCGCCTTGTTTGTGCTTTTGCCAGTGCATCCCCGTGGTCTGCCCATCGAAGATCTGCATGCGATACATACCGCAATTGCGTTTGCCGGTTTCCGGACTTTTCGAAAACACCATCGGCAGCGTAATAAAGCGTCCGGCATCGCCGGGCCAGCAGCGCAGAATCGGAAACTCATCGAGCGAAAACTTTTCACGCCGGATGACCTCCTTGCATGGCCCGCTGCTTACGGTTTTGGGAAACATCGAGCCCATTTCCGCCAGCTTCGGCAGCATCTTCAACTTGTCCAAAAGGCCTTCAGGCTTTTGCATCTCCAGAAAGCCGGCGATCTTTTGCGCAATCTGTTCGATGTTGTCCACACCCAACGCAATTTCCATGCGCCGCATGCTGGCGAACGCGTTAATCAGAACCGGAACTTTCGACCCCTTCGGCTTTTCGAACAGAAATGCCGGACCACCTGTCTTCACCGAACGATCTGCGAACTCCGTGATCTCGAGTTCCGGATCGACTTCAAAAGGAATACGTTTCAGCTCGCCGTTTTTTTCTAGAGCGCGAATGAAGCCGCGCAGGTCATCAAAGGCCATGAAGTTCGTACACCCATTATCATGAGAGTGATTCATGAGCAAGCGGACGGCACTGATTACGGGCGCAAGCCGCGGTATCGGGAAAGCTTGCGCAGAAGTGTTGTCGCTGGCCGGCTACCGGCTGGTTCTGACGGCGCGATCGATCGAAAAACTACAGGAAGTTGCCAGCGAGATCGCCGGCAACGGCGGAGAAGTATTCCCGCTCGAGCTCGATCTGTCGACGCGCGACATGATCCCGGACGCGATCTCGAGAGCAATTAAAGAATTTGGACGCATCGACATTTTGGTGAACAATGCGGGCATGACCAAGGACGGGCTGGCAGTTCGCATGAAGCCATCGGACTGGCAGGCAGTTCTCGACACGAATCTGAGCGGTGCATTCTACGCGACGCAACAGGTGCTGCCGGGAATGATGCGCGAACGATGGGGCCGGGTTGTGAACATCTCATCCGTGGTAGGTGAAATGGGGAACCCGGGACAGGCCAATTATGTGGCCTCCAAAGCAGGTCTGATTGGCCTGACCAAATCACTGGCGCAAGAACTGGGATCGCGAAACATCACCGTGAACGCAGTTGCGCCAGGCTTCATTGAGACCGACATGACGCACGGCCTCACGCCGGAACTGAAACAGAAAATGATAGACCAGACGCCACTCAGGCGCATAGGCACGCCGCAAGACGTGGCTGCCGCCGTGAAATTTCTGGTAAGCGAGGAAGCCGGCTTTATCACGGGGCATGTGCTGGATGTCAATGGCGGCATTTACATGTAGGCCGAAGCAGTCGAACATACTATGCCAGCAAACGTGATTGCGCCACCTGCGCGCCGGGACAGTCCATTCAAAATCGGCCTGGTGCAGATGGCCTGTTCTACTAATCCCGAGGCGAACTTAACGAAGGCCATCTCAGGTATTCGAGAGGCGGCTCGTAATGGCGCAGAGATTGTCTGTCTGCAAGAGCTTTTTCGCAGTCAATATTTCTGCCGGGAAGAAAATGCGGAGCTGTTCAATTTAGCCGAACCGATTCCCGGTCCATCCACGGAGACCCTGAGTTCTCTGGCGCGCGAGTTGCAAGTATCCATTGTGGCCTCGCTATTCGAACAGCGCGCTCCGGGCTTGTATCACAACACGGCAGCGGTTTTGGATGCCGATGGATCGCTGGTCGGGCTTTATCGCAAAATGCATATCCCCGATGATCCGCTCTATTTCGAAAAGTTTTACTTCACTCCAGGCGATCTCGGCTTTCGAAATTTCGAGACCAGATATTCGCGGATCGGCGTACTCGTTTGCTGGGATCAGTGGTACCCGGAATGCGCGCGCATTACCAGCCTGCAGGGCGCGAATGTGTTGTTTTACCCGACCGCCATCGGGTGGCATCCTTCAGAAAAAGCACAGTATGGCGAAGCGCAACTCGATGCCTGGCGCACGATTCAGCGCGCGCATGCCATCGCCAATGGCGTTTTCGTTGCGGCGGTAAATCGAACCGGCTTTGAAGGTCCTGCTGATAACGGTCTGGAGTTCTGGGGCAGCTCGTTTCTAGCTGATCCATTTGGCCGCGTGATTGCGCAAGCCCCGGTGGATCAGGAGCAGGTACTCGTTGCCGAATGCGATCCCAAACAGATGGATGAGGTCCGCCGAAACTGGCCGTTTCTGCGCGACCGGCGCATCGACGCTTACGCTCCCATCACCCAGCGCTGGCTCGCATAGCGAATGCAGCAAAGTCCCATCACGCCCGCCGCGCTGGGCTTTCGTATGCCGGCCGAATGGGAGCCGCACGAGGCCACATGGCTCGCGTGGCCGCATGAAATTACCGACTGGCCAGGAAAATTTGCGCCGATTCCGTGGGTGTACGGCGAAATTGTCCGGCATCTGTCGCGTTCCGAAAAGGTTCGCATTCTGGTGCAGGATCGAGAGGTAGAGCAGAAGGCGCGGCGAGTGCTGAATAAGTGCGGCGCTCAATTGGAGGCCATCGAATTTTGGCAAGTCCCAACCGATCGAAGCTGGACCCGCGATTTTTGTCCTATCTTTATTCGCGCTGAAAATGGCGAACGCGGCATTCTGAATTGGCGGTTTAACGGCTGGGCGAAATATGCCGACTTCCTCCGCGACGATGCCGTCACAGATGTCCTGACTCCAAAGTTGGGAATGCGGAGTTGGAACCCTATGTGGCGCGGGCAGCGCGTCGTGCTCGAAGGCGGCAGCATCGACGTGAACGGCGCCGGAACCATTCTCACCACGGAAGAGTGCCTGTTAAGCCCGATCCAGGCGCGGAATCCTGAGTTAACCCGCGAGGATATGGAAACGGTGTTTACAGAGTTTTTGGGAGCGCGCCATACGCTTTGGCTGCATCATGGAATCGCCGGAGATGATACGCACGGGCACATCGATGATCTCGCGCGGTTCACGGATGAGCGCACCATCGTGATTGCGGCAGAATCCGATCCCTCGGAAATAAATTACGAGCCTTTGCGGGAGAACCTGGCTCTTCTAAAACAAATGTGCGACCAGGATGGACAGCGCTTGAGAATTGAAACCATTCCGATGCCGCGCCCCGTATTTTTCAGTGGCCAGCGCCTTCCTGCGAGTTACGCAAATTTCTATATCGCGAATCGCATTGTCCTTGTGCCAACGTTCAACGACGTGGCCGACCGGATCGCGTTGAATAAAATAGCCGAGTTATTTCCCGATCGGGAAGTGATAGGAATCGCATCTACAGACCTTGTGCTGGGTCTCGGCACGCTGCATTGCATGACGCAACAGCAACCCGCCTGAGCATTCATGCTGATCGCTCTTGCATGTGTTCCCCTTGCAATCTGGCTGTATCTGGTCTTCTTTCATTGGCGCTTCTGGCGGGTAGCGCGGCACCTCCCGCCGGTGCAGCCTGTTAAACCGAGCCAAAGCACAGTGGTCGCGGTCATTCCCGCGCGTAACGAAGCCGCAGCCATCGAGCGGGCGGTCAGATCTCTTTTGCGGCAGGACTTTCCCGGTCTTTTGCGTGTCATCGTTGTCGACGATCACAGCGAAGATAATACGGCCGAACTGGCACAGCGCTCGGGATCGCGTGTCACAGTTCTTCCGAGCGCGACACTCGAGCCGGGCTGGACCGGAAAGATGTGGGCCGTAGCGCAAGGAGTTGCCGAAGCCGGCCGCTTGAAACCGGATTATCTATTGCTGACGGATGCCGATATAGAACATGGCCCCAGCGCCCTCGCAGACCTCGTACGCATTGCCGAATCCGGCAGCTATGACCTGGTTTCGTACATGGTCCGGCTATCGTCTGAAACCATCGCGGAAAAGCTGCTGATTCCCGCATTCGTCTTTTTTTTCTTCCTGCTATATCCGCCGGCTGCCATTCGTTCGCGGCGCTCGAAAATGGCTGGCGCGGCCGGAGGCTGCATGCTGATTCATACCGCGGCTTTGGAAGCAGCCGGAGGCATTGCGCAGATCCGGTCAGAAGTGATTGACGACTGCGCGCTCGCACGCGCGGTGAAATCGAGCGGCGGGCGCGTGTGGCTCGGGTTGACCACGCAAACGCGCAGCCTCCGGCGTTACACCTCATTCGGCGAAATCGAACGGATGATCGCGCGCACCGCATTCAATCAACTGCGCCATTCCTGGCTGCTGCTGGCGGCCACCTGCGTAGGACTCGCGATTACTTACCTGATGCCGCTGGGACTCCTTTTCAGCGGCAATATCGTTCCGGCGCTGCTTGGCCTCGCGGCATGGGTGCTGATGAGCGCCGCGTATTACCGAATGATTCGATTCTACGGGCGTTCCGTCCTCTGGTGCATCACACTTCCGTCTGCCGCGGTCTTCTATCTGGCAGCCACGGTTCATTCGGCGATTCAGTACGCAAGCGGCCGCGGGGGGCAGTGGAAAGGCCGTAGTCAAGACCTTCGCGCCACCAAAGCAAAAGCAGGCCCATCCGGATGATTGGGTTCATTAAAATTCGTTACAACCGAATTGAAGCCAAAATACCGTAGGCAATCCAGAATCGCCTGGCGTTCCATCCAGAATGCGTGCGGATTGGGACCGCCGCAGAAGCGCTTCAGCCCAAAGCTGCCCCAATACTCATAGCGGAAGACGGTGTGGCGAAAGCCCTCATGCTCGCTGGCCACTCGGCGCGTCAGTTTCTTGCGAATGTCCGGCTTGCTCGCAAGTGCCGCCTCATCGTAGTAGTGCGTCCAAATGAATACGCAATCCGTTACCCGGCTGATCAGATGAATCAGTTCCACCGGATTTGCCATGTGATACAGAACGCCGGAAGCGACCACAAGATCTACTTTGGGCGGATCGCTACGCAGATATTCGACGAAATCGCCGCATAGAAAATGAGCGCGGTGCAAACCCAGCACTTCCTTCAGCACCAGACACTTCAGGTACGCACGCGGATTCCCCTCAATGGATGTAATCGGCGCGCAACCTGCCTGCTCCAGCATGTATGTGTGTGCGCCTTCGAGCGGCCCCAGTTCCAGCACGCTCTTGCCTCCCAGTTCGCCGATTTCCTGGAATGCCCAGGCCAGCCGCGGATCTGCATACAAATCGACTGAACCGGCGCGCAGCTCGTGGTATTTTCCAGGCAAACTTGTATACCACTCGCCATCGAAAATATCGAGAGCATTCTGCGGCGAGGGCGCGGAACTAAAGTACTCGCTGCGCAACGTGGATTCGCGCCGAAGCCGCCGCAGCATGGGAGCAAAAACGCGCCGGCCTAATCTGCCCGCGAAGTCGCGCATCCGTCCGCCCGCTATCGGAACTGCATCCCGCGTAAGATTCCATCCGCCGGAGCGTTTCCCTTCGATGCGGCGTACTCGATGGTGACACTTCGACCGTCCTCGGCGCCGCAAACAAATTCAGGAGCGCCGCCGCGAATGAGAACCTGTGCCGGATCGGGCAGCGCAACCTCTACTGCAGTAGAGGCGTTCTCTACTCGAAAGCCGCTGATCTTACCAGCGCTGCATTCTACTTTTCGGATTCTTCCTTCGACGCGCCGGACATCATCGCCGGGCTCGATAAATGGATTCCAATCGCCGCTTCCGTGCGGCTTTCGCGCCGTGACTACCTGCAGATTTCCGTGCGCGTCGCGTGCAAGTTGGACGGTCAAATCGGTGGCGGCCATGTAAGCCAGGGTCGAAGCCGAGCTTCGCTCCGCTGCCGTTGTGGCATAACGCATTGCATTCGCTGCCGCCGCTTTTGCCGCATCGCGATCATCTGCTTCCGTTAATGCCGATGACATCGCAGTCCAATACGCGTAGGCTCGTCCGGCGGGTACCGAATGGATCGTTTTTAACTGCTCTATAGCTGCGGCGTAATTCCCAGCGTTACTTTGGAGCAGTCCCAGTTTGTACCGCGCATCGTCGAAATGAGGGGCCAATAGAATCGCTTGCTCCAGGGAAGCGCGGACGTCTTCCACGGGCAGGCCGGCATCTTCCGCGAGATCCGCGAACCGGTAGCACAGGCTCGCATCCTTGATGCCGGATTGCATCGCGCGCTGCCATTCTTCGAGCGCCGTACGTCCGTTCCCATTCCGAAGCGCGATGATTGCCAGCGCCGCATGCGCAGTAGCATCGTTCGGCCTCTCTTGCGCGAGCTGCCGGTACGCAATTTCCGCTGGCTTCAATCGATCGGATGCGAGCAGCAGATCAGCCAGAACGGCGTGCGAGTCGAAGTCACTCAACGAGGAAATCGCAGCCGGTTCATCAGCAGCCGGAACGCCCGGCAGCGCGAAGCGCACTCCCGGCGTCAGCGTCCAGGCACGGAGGTCTGCCATAACGCTGCTCAGCGGCTTGCCATAGATGCGGGAGATCGCCTCTGCCTCCGACTCGGCCGGCGCACGCTCGCCAAGGAACTGCGTCAGATGATCTCGATATTTGGGCGAGAAGATGAACATGTCTGTCAGTGCCCAGCTTTGGGCGTAGAACATGTCCGTCTGTTTCGCATCACCTCGGATGGGCGAATTGGCTGAAAGTAATTCTGACAGTGGAATCCAGGCGCCTTGCCGTAGCGCGAGCGAGCGCGCCGGCAGATCGCCCCCAATGAAGCTTTCACGTTCGCCGATGCGAACCGTTGAAAAAAATTCTGCAATGCCTTCAGCCAGCCAGGGCCGAAGCTGTACTCCCATCGAGTGCACAACGAGATGCGCGTATTCATGCGCAGCAATCCCAAATTCTTGCGAACCTAAGGCCGGAAAGACGAGATAATCACGCGCTGGTGCGCTCAGAAAATAGGCATCAGCAGTTGGATGTGGCCGGTAAGCAGCGTATTCTTGGCGCGACTTGAACGCGATGACGCGTACGCGGCCATGCCTTTCGAGATCTGCGCCGGCCGTTGCAACACCAGCCCGCACAAAGAACGCACGCACGCGCTCCAGCCATAGCAGCGTGGATTGCGCGTTGTGTTCGCCCGCCTGCGAATAAACCTCGAAGTGCGCGCTGCGAGCCAGCGTCCACTCCGAACAGGGCGCACTGCCGGCAACCGGTAAACAGGCTGCAAGCAGCAGCGCGGCAGCAGCAAGCTTCACGACCAAACAATAACAGCATGATAATGACGCTAAGGATGTGATAATGCATGTCTGAATGAACGCGGCTCTCCTTCTCGTCCGGATCGCGATTGGCCTCGTGTTTCTCTATCACGGGAGCGCGATTCTGTTCGGCGCATTTGGCGGCCCGGGTCCGGCGGGATTCGCTGCCGGATTACATATGCCAGTTGCGATCGGATATCTGGTCGGCATCGGACAGTTCTTCGGCGGGCTGGGGATTTTGCTGGGCCTGTTTACGCGTCTTTCGGCCGCGTGCATCGCGCTGATCATGGCGGGCGCCATTATTCTGGTTCACATTCCGCACGGATTCAATGTCAGCCATGGTGGCGTCGAGTACGCTTTCACGGAACTGCTGGTGGCTCTCGCTCTGGTGTTTACCGGACCCGGGGAATTTTCCCTCGCCGCGAAAGCTCCCCCGGCAATTCGTAGCCTTTAGGGAAAAGCGAGCGATCGCTTGTCTGCTGGAGCACGGGCCTGAATATGAGTTTTGGAACAATCGCGCTCCGCGAACTCTAAGATCACATAATTCGCCGCCTTGCTAGCTTTGCAAGCAGTTGGAAACACAGGTACTTCCGGTACGGTCTAAATGTGGTAACGCAAGTGCTTAAACAGGGTTATCTCACGTGGGTGAGGCACTTTATCTCGCTGTTGGAGGAAATTTTTGATGTTCAAAATTGACAGGTTAGCCTGGCTGCTGCTGGCTGCGTTTTTTGCGGTAGGTCTGGCCGGTGCGCAGTCTATTACGTCCGGTGATGTTACCGGCGAGGTGAAGGATCCAGCCGGTGCGGCCGTGCCCGGCGCGACAATCACGCTCAAAAACACCGGCACGGGATTGACGCAAACACAGACGAGCAATAGCCAGGGACAATATCGATTCTCATTGATTCCACCTGGTAACTACACGGTTAGTGCGAACGCGACAGGCTTCGCCCCATCTCAGGTGAACAATGTAGTTGTTGTGGCTGGCCAACCGTCTACGGTCAACTTTCAGTTGTTGATCGCTGCTGCGACGACTACGGTGAACGTCAGCGAAGCCGCCAGCGTGGTTCAGTCGGAGAATGCGGATGTCTCCACGTCATTTAATACCCAGCAGATTCTAACGATGCCGAATCCCGGTGGCGACCTGACTTACGTCGCGCAGACGGCGCCTGGAGTGGTCATGAACACTCAAGGCGGTTACGGCAATTTTTCGTCTGTTGGGATGCCGGCAACATCGAACCTGTTCACAGTAAACGGCGCCAATTTCAACGATCCATATCTAAACCTGAATAACAGCGGCGCTTCAAATCTGATGTTGGGCTTCAATGACATCGCGGAAGCGAATGTGATCGATAACGCCTACTCCGCACAGTACGGCCAATATGCGGGCGCGCAAGTCACCTATCAGACCAAATCAGGCACCAACCAATTCCATGGTGATGCGATTTACATGTGGAACGGGCGCGCGGTGAACGCGAATGATTTCATTGACAACCTCTCAGGAAACGGCAGGCCGTTTTTGAATTTCAATCAATGGGCTACCGGGGTTCAAGGCCCAATCTGGAAAAACCACACATTTTTCGATGCTGACTACGAAGGGACTCGAGTGGTGCTGCCCACAAGCCCGGTGCT
Organism: Terriglobia bacterium; assembly: GCA_021324185.1. GTDB lineage: Bacteria > Acidobacteriota > Terriglobia > Bryobacterales > Bryobacteraceae > Bog-105. The sequence goes on from JAJPJN010000038.1 coordinate 16,778, forward strand.
TGTGAAAATTCCGAGCCCGCAATTCCAATCGGCCGCCCTTGCCAATCTGGCGACGAACGGCAATTCAGCAGAGATTCCGTTCTATCAGCAGATGTTTAAGATCTTCAACGGTGCTCCGGGCGCGGCGAGCGCGACACCAGTACCGAACGGCTGCGGCAGTGGAAGTGGCAAGGTGACGCTGCCGGGGAATGCGCCGTGTGCTTTGGAATTTCGCGTCACTCCGCCAAACACGGAAAAGGAATACCAGTACGCCATTCGTGTCGATCACAACTTCAGCGATCGCGATCATGGCTACATCCGCGTATGGCGCGATAACGGGTTCCAGCCGACCTACACCGACTACTTCAGCCCGATTTTTAACGCGCAGAGCCTTCAGCCCCAGATGGCGGCGCAGGCCTCGGAAAGTCATACATTCAGTCCGAGCGCTGTAAACCAGTTCAACGCTTCAGCCTGGTTCTATGCCGCTGCGTTTAATCCTTCAAATCTTTCGGCGGCACTGGCGGCGTTGCCGACGGTCGTCGGAATTTCCGGAAGCCCGTTCAGCAGGGTTGGTGGCGAGAATTACGCGTTTCCTCAAGGGCGCCGCGTATTCCAGTATCAAGTCATCGACGACTTTTCGAAGACCGCTGGCAGGCATACTTTCCGGCTGGGATTCAGTTGGTTGCACGACAACGTAACTGAGTTGGGACTCAGCGAATATATTTACGGCCGCATCACGTTGGGCTCGTTATTGCAGTTCTACAACGGCGGCGGCGCTACCACATCGATACAGCAGCGCTTTCCTACAGCAACAGAGGAACCTTTCCTGTTCAACACCTTTGGCGGATATATTGGCGACGATTGGAAAGTGTCTGATCGCTTGACGGTATCGCTGAACTTACGGCTGGAAAATTATGCCAATCCGGTTTGCGGTCACAACTGCTTCTCACGTTTAGCGACGCCATTCACGGGCTATCCGGTCAATCCGAATATTCCGTATAACCAGTCCGTCCTTTTCAACCAGCATGACGCATTCCCGAATACCCAAACGGTTGTTTATGAACCGCGCCTGGGAATCGCCTGGAAACCCACTTCGAACGGCAATACCGTGATTCGGGCTGGCGGAGGTATATTCGCTGACGAGTTGCCTGGTGAGCTGGCTCGTGCGGCGGGCATCCAAACACCGAACGTAAATGTGTTCACTATTAAGGGCAATCAGACAACAAGCGGCTTTGGGGCCATTGCTCCTGGTGTCCCGAACAGCCTCTTTACTGCGGCAGCCCAGGCCAATGCTGTTTTGCGAGCACAGTTCGCCAACGGAGGAACGTTGCAAAGCATCCAGGCCGCCGTGCCCGGATTTGTCCCACCCAGCCTGAATGGGTTCCCCAGCACATTCAAACAGCCGACATATTACAAGTGGAACTTTGAAGTTCAACAGGGCTTTGGCTCCAAAATGCTGCTCAGCATGAACTACTCGGGGATGCATGGGAACTTTATCCCGGTTGCCGATAACGGCCTGAACGCCTATTCGCCGACCGGGTTTGTAGGTTTGCCAACCGCTCCGCCGGATCCACGTTTCGGAACCATTACGCAGTATCTGAGCGCCGGTTACTCCAACTACAACGGCCTGATCGTCAGTCTGCAGCGCCGCATGTCCTCCGCTCTGACCTGGAATTTGAACTACACCTGGAGCCACGCACAGGATGTTGTTTCGAATGGTGGTCTGGAAGGCGTGAACCTGGGTGAAGCCGGCAGTATCCTCGCTCCGCAGAATCCGTACAACATCCGGGCAATGTACGCCAGTTCGGACCTGGACGTGCGTCATTACATCAGCTTCGGATTCGTAGCCACAGACGTGTTCTCGCACGGCATGCATTGGGGACCGGCGTCGCGAATATTTGGGGGATGGACGCTGACAGGCACAGTGTTCTATCGAACCGGTCTACCCTACACGGTTGTGGATAGCGGCGCTACTTCGCTGATCAACAACTACGGGGGCACTGTCTTTGCAGGTGTGCTTCCGGTCCAGCAGGTCTACTCTTGCGGCGAGGCTGCCGTTACGGACGTGAACGGCAACGTCAAGACACCCTGCCTGAATCTCTCTCAATTTGCTCCCAGCGGGAATTCGTTCGGCAACGAAGGCCGGAACGCCTACCGCGGGCCCAACTTCTTCGACATGGACCTCGCGCTGATGAAAGACGTGAAGATTACCGAACGAGTCACCTTCTCATTCGGCGCTCAGGCTTTTAACGTCTTGAATCACCCGAATTTCGATCAACCGATCAATGACATCAACAACTCGAACTTCGGCCAAATTCAGGCACAAGTTGGGCCGCCCACGAGTATTCTAGGGTCGTTCGTCGGTGGAAGCAATTCGCCGCGGTTTCTCGAGATCCGGGGCTTGCTCCGGTTCTAGGCTCCAGAGCAACTGCCAAAAGGAAAGGCTAGCCGTCTCTCGTTCGGCTAGCCTTTTTGTCCACGCAGACTCGGAGGTTGTTTCTGCGCTTTTGGTCCTTCGACTCCTGCCACCAAAAAAAGTTACCGTTTGGCAATACTACCTTCAGCACAGTGGCCTAATCCTCCCGAACCGTCCTGCCGATTGATAAAATCGCAACTGAAGCACCAAATGCCAGCCGTCGCAAGCATTGCCGAAGAAATCCTGGAGTGGAAAACTCGCCGGCGTGCCGTGATTCTCGCCCACCACTACCAGGAGCCGGAAATTCAGGAACTCGCTGATTCTGTTGGCGATAGCCTGGAGCTTGCACGTGAGGCCAAGAACTTCGCAGGCGACGTAATCGCCTTCTGTGGCGTCCGTTTTATGGCGGAAACGGCCAAAGTAATCAATCCGGAACGGACCGTAGTCGTCCCGGACCTGAACGCCGGTTGCAGCCTGGTCGATAGCTGTCCCGCCGCCGCAGTCCAGGCTTTCCGCAAGCGCAACCCCGGCCACGTTATCGTCAGCTACATCAACACATCGGTTGAGGTGAAAGCGGAAAGCGACATCCTCTGCACCTCCCGTAATGCTATTAAGATCGTCAACTCCATTCCGGCAGAAAAGCCGATCCTGTTCCTGCCGGACATCAATCTGGGCAACTACGTCAAGGCCCAAACCGGCCGCAAAAACATGCAGATCTGGCAAGGCGCCTGCATCGTCCATGCCACCTTTCCCGCCCGCCGGTTGGCGGCTGCGCGGGCCGAGCACCCCAAGGCCCTGGTGGCGGCCCACCCGGAATGCCCATCCGACGTGCTGCGTATGGCCGATTTCATCGGCTCCACGTCGTCCATCATCCGCTGGTGCACGGAACAGACAGCCGGCGAATTTATCATCATGACCGAGAGCGGCGTCCGCCACTCGCTCGAAAAACTCTCGCCCGGCAAGAAGTTCTATTTCGTGGCCAACGAAAACTGCAACTGCAGTGAATGCCCGTATATGCGGCTGAACTCGCTCGAAAAGCTGTTGGCGTGTCTGGAGAATCTGGAGCCGCGCATCGAACTGCCGGCCGCCATTATGGAGCGAGCGCGCATACCGCTCGAGCGCATGTTAGCGGTTCGGTAACAGCAGGCTTTTCATTGAGCCAACTTGTCCAACTCGCGCCCGCAGCAATGCCGCAGTCGATTGCCGCGCCCGCAGCCGGACCCTTGGTGGACACCTTCGGCCGAGTTCATTCCGACCTCCGCATCAGCGTTACGGACCGCTGTAACATCCGCTGCCTCTACTGTATGCCCGAAGAAGGCGCGGAATTCACACCCGTCGCCCGGCTCCTGAGCTTTCCGCAAATCCTGCGCTTTGTCGAGGCCGCGCTGCCGTTAGGTCTGCGCAAAATCCGGCTCACCGGGGGTGAACCCCTGCTGCGGCCCGGATTGCCGGAGCTGATCGGAAAACTGACCGAACCCGGCGCCATTGGCGATGTCGCGCTAACCACTAATGCCGTTTTGTTAGCGAAGCAGGCGCGAAGCCTCTACGATGCGGGGCTACGCCGGTTGAACATCCATCTGGACACGCTCGACCGTGAGCGCTTCCGTGCCATCACGCGCCGCGATGAGCTGGCGCGCGTGCTGCAAGGCATCGATACCGCGCTGGAACTCGGGTTCCGGACAATCAAGCTGAATGCGGTGGCGGTGAAAGGCCTGACCGAGCCTGATGTCGTTCCACTAGTGCGCTTTGGCCGCCAGCACGGGATCGAGGTGCGATTTATCGAGTTCATGCCGCTCGATTCGCAGGACATCTGGTCTCTCGATCGCGTTCTGACGGCGGATGAGATGATCCGCATGCTCGAAGCCGAATTCGGTGAATTGACTCCTGTGCCGGACGCCGACCCGCGCGCTCCGGCAACCGAATATCAATTCGCCGATGGCCATCGGGTCGGGTTTATCGCCTCCGTAAGCCGCCCGTTTTGTCTGAATTGCAACCGCCTCCGGCTGACTGCGGACGGCAAGCTGCGGTATTGCCTGTTTGCGCGCGAAGAGACGGATATCAGCGGTCTTCTCCGGGACGACGCGTCAAATGCCGAGCTTCAGGCCGTTATACGCGACACCGTCTGGCGCAAATGGATTGGCCATGAGATCAATCAGGCCGGATTTGAAGCTCCGCAGCGGCCCATGTACGCCATCGGCGGCTAGGCGTAGGCGTACACCAGCGCCAGCAATCCCACAATGCTTGCAAGCAGAATACTGTGCTTGAGCGTAAAGCGAAACAGCTTGGGCTCTTCTGCCGCGCTCAATCCCGCCGCGGCGGCAGCAACGGAAATACTCTGCAGGCTGATCATTTTTCCCATCACGCCGCCGGCTGAATTGGCTGACGCCATCAGCGCCGGGTCCAGGCCGAGGCGTCCCGCAGTCACTCTTTGCAAGCTGCCGAAGAGCGCATTTGCCGAAGTGTCGCTACCGGTCAGAAACACGCCCAGCCAGCCGAGAAGCGCGCTAAAAAACGGGAACGCGCGGCCGCTCGAGGCGAAAGCCAATCCCAGCGTTGCCGTAGCGCCCGAGTAGTTCATCACAAACGCGAGCGCAAGTACCGTCACGATGCTGGCGTAAGAAAACCGAAGCTGGGCCGCCGATTCCGCCGCGAGCCGCAGATAGCGCCGGGGCGGCACTTTCAGCAACAAAGCCGAAAGAACCGTTGCTGCGGCGCAGGCCGTACCCGCTTCAGCCAAAAACCGGAAGCGATAGATTGCCGCATACGGACCCGCTTTGGCCACCACCGGAGGAACCTGAATCACGGCGTTATGCAGTAGCGGCCACTCAATCGCAAGGCTCGGCCTGTCCAGCAGCGGCTTCACCGCGCCCAGACTCCAGACCAGTATCAACACCACCAGAAGTAAATACGGCGACCAAGCCCAGAGAATCTTTTTCGCGCTATGCGCAAGGACCGGCGGTTTGATTCCCTCCGGGTGCCAGATCGGCAGCAAAATCACGAGTGCGATTACCGAGCAAAGCGAGGCGAGGATGTCTGTGAGATAGGGCCCAATGAAGTTCGAAACGCCAAACTGCACGCCTGCGAAGGTGGCGCCGCACACCAGGGCTGCGGGCCAAACGCGCCGTATCCCTCGAACCCCGGACATCACCAGCACCAGATAGGCGGGAATGAAAAATGAGACCGGGGCGCACAGCCGGCCGACATCGGCACTTAAGCTTTCGAGCGGCAATCCCGTTGTTGTTGCCAGTGTCACGAGCGGAATGGCAATCGAACCAAACGCCACCGGCGCCGTATTCGCGAGCAGGCAAATGCCCGCGGCATAAAACGAATCAAAGCCAATTCCACCCAGGATCGCCGCCGCGACGGCAACAGGCGTTCCGAAACCTGCCGCTCCCTCTAAAAACGCGCCGAAGGCAAAGGCAATCAGCAACGCTTGCAAACTGCGTTCGTTTGTCAGTTGCGTTATTGATTTCTTGAGTACTTCGAAAGCGCCGCTATCGACGGTAATACGATACAGCAAAATGGCCCAATAGATTACCCAGAAAATGGGGAACGTGCCGAAAGCGGCACCGTAGAGCGCCGAACTGAAGACCAGTCCAGCGGGCATACGATAGGCGGCCAGCGCAACCCCGACTGCCACCGTCATTCCCAGCAGGCCGGCCTTCCAGGCGCTGGCGCGGCGGATGCCGATCGCGTAAAGCAGCGCCACGATCGGCAGCCCGGCAACCAAACACGACCAGAACAGGCTACCGAGGACAGGTGTGTAGTTCTGCGGCCAGATCACGACTTCTGGTCGGATTGCTCTTTTTTCTTTTTCGCTTCTTCGTCTTCTTCCGCCTTCTTTTGCGCGGCGGTTGCTGCGGCTTTGCTCTGGGCCAGCTTCATGGCAACTGCCGGTGGGGGCGCCGGAGGCGGGCCTGCTGGCGCGCCTGCCGGGGCGTCGCCGATCATCACCGTCGGCATGCCGATAATAATGACGCCGCCGTGCACCGTCTCATCGCCCATGCGGGCCGCGGGCAAGCCACCGATCATCACCGTAGGCGAACCCATCGCAATCATGTCGGGAGGGCCCACGCAGGTGAGCATATCTGTGACGCGGGCGGCCGGCAATCCTCCGATCAAAACAGTTGGACAGCACGGCGGAATAATCGGACCGCCGACGTGCGGCACCGGGCCGGTTAACATCGGGCAGGTGTGCATGTCAGTGACGCGTGCTGCCGGGGGCATCAGGACTCCTTCGTTTTGTTTGCAACTGTATCGCCGCGATCCAGCCAGAACCAATTTAACTCGTCCGGATTCGACGCCGCACCGCCCAAGAATCGCCAGGGTCCGAAGAATTCGGCCAGCTTGTCCGCTGGCGCGCGCTGTAAATATTGCGCCAGCACCCGCGGATCATAAAAACGCAGATAAACCTGCTCGCCGCCGACTCGAATCAGAATGAACTTGCGGAAATGCGCAAACGCGCCCTGCAGCGTCAGGTCTGAGGCTTGTGGAACGGCCAGAATCCCCCAGGGATGATTCTTCAGGTTCGCAGCCAGCCAGTTCAGCAATGGCGCATCGGCCCGAAAGAGGTACGGGCCAACCGGCCAATGTTCGGGTTTGTGCAGACCCACGTAGAGCGAAAGCGCGCGTTCAAAGCCATACTGTTCCGCTAATTGCGGAATCGCTGGTATATCGATGGCATCCAGAATCGCGAACAGGCGATTCTCAGCCGCCAGCCGGTGCGCCGATGTCCAATTTTGCACCGCACTGCGCAGCATAGGCGCGCTCATAACCTAGGAAACACGTCCCGCGCCGGCCGCGGGCCTGCAATCGTAGAAGGCAGGGCGTTTGCCATATCGCTCCTGGTAAGCAGCGCCCAAGCGGCTGCCGAACTCCGCAACCGAGCCCGGGGCGACCAGATTCACGGTGCAGCCGCCGAAGCCGCCTCCCGTCATTCGCGAGCCATAGACGCCGGGCAGCTTGATTGCGGTATCAACCAGAAAATCGATCTCTTCGCAACTGATCTCGTAATCGTATTGCATACTGCGGTGGGAAGCGACAAAGAGCTTCCCCATCTCATGCAGATCCTGCGCGCGGGCAGCTTTAGCAAAATCCAGCACGCGCTGCGTTTCGTAGACCACGTGCCGGGCTCGCTGGCGCGGTATCGCGGGAATCCGTTCCTGCACCTCCACGAAAAACTCCGGCGACACGTCGCGCAGGCTTTTTACGTCGGCATCGATTGCCTGTATCGCTTCTACTGCCGCGCCACATTCTTTTACGCGCTGGTGATAGGCCGATGCGCCCAGCTCGTGTTTCACCATCGAGTTCACCGCAATGATAGCTACATCCGGCGGCAGCGGCACGTATTCATGTTCCAGGCTCTTGCAGTCGATCTGAATCGCAGCTCCTTCTTTGCCGAAAACAGCCGTATATTGGTCCATAATTCCGCAGGGGACGCCCGCAAATTGAATCTCTGCCCGCTGCGCTAACAGCGCGATCTCGAGACGCTTTAAATCCTGCGATCCGAGCAGCGCAACTGCGGTGGCCACCTCCAGCGCAGCCGAAGAACTTAAACCGGAACCGACTGGCACCTCGCTGTGAATCAGCATGTCGGCGCCCTCGATCCTGATATTGTCCTTGACGAGTTCGCGCGCCACGCCGATAACATAGTCGGTCCAATCTCGCCGGGGCTGTGCGTCGCGAATGCTGTCAACCGGGATCGAAAATTCCGCGTCGAAATCTTTCGAATAGCCGCGCAGCATGCCGCTGCCGGACGGGGCTATAGCTACATAGCAGGCCATCTCCAGCGCGATAGGAAAAACGTAGCCCAGATTGTAATCCGTATGCTCGCCGATCAGATTCACCCGGCCAGGCGCGCGATAAACTTCCGGCTTTGCTTCCGGCCGAAAGCGATCGCGAAATGCGGCTACGATCGTTTCTGCCCGTAAGAGAGCCAAAGAAGACATCCTCCGAACGCCACCAGAATGAGCCCGCACCAAAGGTTCACGTTAATATCCGCATCAAGCGGCGCGCGCACATCCGGAGAGATTAAGCCGTATAGCAAAAGAATCAATCCGAGCAGCGCAAACAAAAATCCGATGGGCCGGCGTAGATCGTCCATGGTTTTACCAGAACAAAATGTTAAATACGACGAGCACCGCGAGCACGATTACGGCCAGCGGCCCCGGGCGCTTGTACCACGGATGCTTGCCCTCGTGAGGCAAATCCGTCACGCCATAGACAAGATTATGCAGATCCGATTCGGGTTTCGGCTTGGTCGCAAGACTGACAACATACGTAATAACAAAACAGGCTGTCCAGGCGATAATCGCAATCCAGAAATTCTGGGCCATGGTCGAAGGAAATTCATGCAGGTTCTTGCCCATCCAGCCGCCCTTCCCTTCAGCTACGGTTAAGCCGTGCGTACACGCGGCCGCGATTGTACCCGCAATCAAACCCGTAAACGCGCCATCGCCGGTCGCGCGCCGCCAGAACATTCCAAGGAGAAAAGTGGCAAACAGCGGCGCGTTCACGAAACCGAACACGAGTTGCAGAAAATCCATGATGTTATTGAAGTGGGTCGCCAGGTATGCGGTTCCGACCGAGAGTGCCACGCCGGCAACAGTCGTGATCCGGCCAACCCACAAATAGTGGCGGTCCGGGGCATTGCGCCGCATGTAGCTCTGGTAGAGATCGTAGGTGAATACCGTGTTGAAAGCCGTGACATTTCCCGCCATGCCCGACATGAACGAGGCCATCAGCCCGGTCAAGCCGATGCCCAACATGCCGGAGGGATAAAACTTCGCCATCAGCGTGGTCAGCACCTGATCGTAGTCGTAGCCGCCACCGGGTTTTAGAGGCAGCGTGTAACCGGAGTTCATGCTCATCAGGGCGACGGCCGCGATTCCGGGCAAAATGACGACGAACGGCATCAATATTTTCGGAAATGCCGCGAACAGCGGTGTCTGCCTTGCTCCCGACATGTCCTTGGCTGCCATGGCCCGTTGGACCACCAGAAAGTTGGTGCACCAGTATCCGAACGACAACACGAATCCGAGCCCGGCCACCAGCCCGAATATCTCGACACCCATCGGATTCTCGCTGGCATGCCTCACATATCTCCAGGAATGTGTCATCACCGGCTGCAGATGTTGTGAAATCCCGCTCCAGCCGCCCGCCTTTTGCACGGCATAGTAGGACAGCGGCGCGAATCCCAGAACGATGAGAAAGAACTGAACCACTTCGTTGTAGATGGCGCTGGTCAGTCCGCCGAGCAAGGTGTATATGAGCACAATGGCCGCTGAGAGCAGCACCGAATTGGTGAAGTTCCAGCCAAGCACGAGCTCGAAAAGCAGTCCCAGCGCGTACATGCTGATACCGGACGAAAAGATGGTCATCACCGCGAACGTAATGGCATTCAAGCCACGCGTCTTTTCGTCGAAGCGAAGTTTGAGGTATTCGGGAACGCTGCGCGCGCGGCTGCCGTAGTAGAACGGCATCATAAATACGCCGACAAAAACCATGGCCGGCACGGCGCCCAACCAGTAAAAGTGGGCCGTCATGATGCCGTACTTGGCCCCGGAGGCGCACATCCCGATCATTTCCTGCGCGCCCAGATTGGCGGCAATGAACGCGAGACTGGTGATCCAGACCGGAACCGAGTGCCGGGATGTCAGAAAGTCTTCACTGGTGGTGATCCGGCGTTTCGCCAGCCAGCCAATTCCCAGAACAAAGACAAAGTAGATGATGAGGCTGGCGTAGTCGATCGTTCTGAGTACCAAGGCGCTTCTGTTCCCGGGGGAATTGTATCGTACAGCTTCTGCAAATCCCCTCTAAACAGCCCGGCGACGTACTACGAATCACTCGGCCACAATAGCGAAATTGTTTTCGTGTTAACCAACCATAGTTGGCTGCTTACGTTACGTCGTACTGTCTCTTCACCGTAATCAAAATCGCGGATGCATTCCCAATCACGCACCCACTTCGATTCGGCAGATTACATCACAGCACTGCGGAACTGAACAATCAAAAGCGTGTCAAGGAAGAGCACCTTTCGGGCTGGTCAAATCCGCCGTCCGGTTGCAGGCGATTGCCACAAATACGTAAAGAACCGTCGACCGAAATATTTTTGTTGACGTTTCCGGCTCCCGAAAAATCGTTATGGGCAATGACGATAGTGCCCGTCACATTGTTGAGAGTTACGGCGCTATAGCCCTTTGTGATTGGCGATACGTTTTTTTCTACAGCAACATTCAAAATGTTGGACACCACTATTCCAAGCGAAGGTATTTGGACGAGGTTATTCAAAATACGCCAGTTTTGGCGCAAGGGATCGGGAGCTGCGTTTTCGCCACTTAACCACGGAAAAGCTGGATCGGTGGAGCGCACCGTATTGTTGTGAATGTCAATATTGGAAACTTTCCCCGCGCCGCCGGCGAGAGAAAAGGCAACTGTGTAGGTATTAACATATGAATTTCGAATTTTCACACCGCTTACCGAAGCCGTCGCGCCATTGGGTTCCAAATCGAAGCCGACCGCGTGGCTATGCAGCGCCTGTATCTTATCCAGCACAACGTTTTCGGCGGCCACCAGAGATACTGCCTGCCGTCCATTGCGGTCGATTCTAATATTGGTCGCCGTCAGATTTTTGACCAATAAAGAGGCTGCCTCGCCGCCGATTGTGATTCCGTCTCCGTAGGTGCCGTCAATCGAAAGATTCTGCATAGTCACGCCGTCGTCATTACTGAATTCGATGCCGCTTTCGAAAGGCTTATTCCCAGAGCTGCTGCCGAATTTTTCGGGCTCAAATACGTAACTCTTAACTCGCGGGCTTTGAGGATCCAGATCTGAGGCGTTATTCATCCCGGTGATGTGCAGATCCTTTAACACGATATTTGTCGAATTGGAAATATGCATGTGCATATTGGAGTGAGGATACACGAGACTATCGGGAGTCGGTGTCAGACGTTTAAAGGTGGCTCCGTTGCCATAAATCGTCAGTCCCGTCTTGCCGTCGATATTCAAGGTTTCGTCGAGCCGGTAACAGGCATTGCTTGCAAGTTCAATCGTGCTGTTGTCCGGCAAACTCGCAATCCAGGTATTGAAAGCTGCTGTAGTGTCTTGAGAGCAATCGGCGGCGATCCAACCGGGGTTGCCGTCGGCGGAAGCTAACATAGAAGGCAACAGAAGACATAGCGCAGCATACGCTAATAATTTAGAACAAATTCGGCTATCGCTTGACAGCTTTGGCCCCTCGATCTTCCTCGATACTCCATGTTTCATATTCAGAACCGATTCGGCTTTTTTCAAACCTATCATATGATGCCTGAACAACCATTGCTATCTAAAAGACATTAATTTTAGGTTGCCCGTTCTTGCTTGCACAATTACGCCAAATGGCGGATTGCGTTGGATTTGTGCCGGAGTAGAATAAGGTCGGTAGCGTGGGGAAGGAAGCAAACCATGGGACGCGCAGTAGGGAGATTGATAGCCGCGGCGGCGGCTTTGCTGTTTGCGACGGCAACAGCTTCGGCGCAGACTTACACCATCTCGGCCAAACCGGGAGTGCTCAACTACATTGAAGGCACTGCCTTTCTGAACGGCAGCAAGCTTTCCGAGGAAGCGGTTCGGGCGACTTTCCTGGCCGCCGGCGATAGTGTTTCAACCTCCAACGGCAAAGTAGAGATCCTGCTCACGCCCGGGGTTTTTTTGCGCGTCGGCGATAACAGCGAGATCCGCATGATTTCTCCGTCCCTGACCAACACCCAGGTGGCAATTGTACAGGGCGAGGCCATTATCGAAGCCGCCGGTCTCTTGAAGGACAACTCAATCCAGGTGACCGATCACGGAGCTACCGTCACCATCGAAAAAAACGGGCTGTATCGCTTCAACGCGGATAATCCGCCTTCTGTGGCCGTGCTCGAAGGCAAGGCGCTGGTGTATTTCGGTGAAAAGAAAGTGGAGATGGGCAAGGATCGCGAGGTCGTCATAGGCGATGTTCTAAGCGCTGAAAAATTCGATCCCAAGCAGGAAGACGAACTATACGCCTGGAGCAACGTTCGCTCTGAATACGAAGCGGCTGCTACGTATCAAAGCGCCAAGGCAGTTTCCACAAACGGCTTTGGCGGCGGCTGGGGCATTTTCGGTTATTCGGGTCTCTATGGTCCCGGTTGGTTCTGGAACAATGCTTTTGACTGCTGGGCCTGGATGCCTCCATATGGAGCTTTCTACAGCCCGTTTGGCTGGGGTTTCTATTCGCCAGGCGTGGTTGCTTACGCGCCCATCGTAGTTGCTCCGGTCTATCGAGGCGGCCATTGGGAGCACCATCCCGGCCCGCCGGGTAACCCGAACTGGAAAAATCAGCCCGGCAATCCAAACTGGAAAGATCATCATTGGGTAGGGCGGACCACGACCGCCTCGGTGCCGGTTCGTTTGGATCACCCGCCCGCCGTTGGCGTGATTCCGTCATCAGCCTGGGCCGCTCACGAAGCGCGTGTTCAGGCGGCGCGCTCGCTTGCCTCGACAGGGGCTTTCAACCCGGCCGGAGCTTCTAACGCGGCGGGAACTGTTAATCCAAGAATGGTTGGGCCGAGCGCATTTGCAGGCGGTTCACACATTTCGACTCCGAACGCGGTTGCCGTCCGCGGCGGTAATTGGGCAGGCGGTCGAGTCGCCGGAGGCGGCGGCTGGACGGGCGGGCGTGCGGGTGGATTTTCCGGCGCCTCTCACGCTGGCGGCGGAGGCTTCGCCGGCGGGGCGGCTCATGGCGGTGGCGGATTCTCCGGCGGCGGTGGAGGCGGCGGCCATGCCGGTGGAGGCGGTGCTGCGGCGGGTGGTGGCGCTGGAGGCGGCCATCATTGAGCTTCTACCTGCTGAAATCCGAGCCGGAAGTCTATTCATTCGCGGATCTTGAAAAAGAGCATGAAACGCTCTGGGACGGCGTCACGAACCCCGTTGCCGTAAAGCATCTGCGCGAGATGAAGCAGGGCGACAAGCTCGTTATCTATCACACCGGGAGCGAGCGGCAGGCCGTCGGAACAGCAACTGTGACGACGGTCGATACTTCAGATTCGAAAACTCCGAAAGTACGAATCAAAGCGGGCAGATCGATTCAGACGCCCCGCACGCTGGCCGAGATTAAAGCCCACAAGCTCTTCGCCGATTCGCCTCTCGTCAGACAAGGCCGGTTATCCGTCGTGCCGTTAACCGCGGCCCAGTACGAATGGCTGGCCGGCTGAGTTATTGCGGCAAGGCGTAGTCGAATGCATAAGAATGCTGCCTGTTTGCGATCTGGATCTGAAACTCTCCCGAGATGCCTTTCAGTTCACCCGTTCCGGATCCCGGAACCACGATTACAGACATCTTCGGGCCGTTCTGATTCATCGTGGCCATGTGCTGGAGTGCGAAGCTGCCGGTTTTGCCCATCAGCGTACCAGTTACAACCTCCATCGCAACATAGCCGGCAGCGCCTTGCTTGGGATCACCGCCTGAGATCATTTCGCCTTTGCTTGTTCCCTTTATGTCACCGTCGAACTTTTTGTTTATTGAAAATCGGGAAAGTCCTTGGGCCGGTGCATTCGCAAGCGGCTGGATATCGACCTTGAATGTTCCTTGGGCGTGATGAGTCATGGAAGTGGTTTGAGGAAATAGAGAAGGCGAAACAGCGAGCAACAGGACGGCCGTATTTAAGCGCAGCATATAGGTTCAGCCTGATGCCGCCTTACGCGGTCGTCCAGCGGACTGCTTCTTCGCTGCCTGTGCGTTGATCGCCTGAGCTGCCGTTTCTTTTGCCGCTGGTTTGCGCGGCAACTCGCTTAAGCTCTTCTGCAGCGCCTGCATCAAATCGATCACCGGAGCGCGTTGTTTCGGCTTCTCGCCCGGCAGAGCCTGCCCCTCGCGCTTGGCCTCAATCATCTGCATAAGCCGCTGTTGATATTCGTCGTGATACTTCGAAGGATCGAAATCCGCAGCTAAACCCTCTACCAGTTTCTCCGCGAGCGCTACTTCCTGAGGCTTCACCGTTACGCTTTCATCGCGCCGGAATTCCGGCACCTCGCGCACCTCTTCCGGATAGAACATGGTGTGCAGCAATAGTCCGTCCGCGTGCGGCCGCACCACGACCGTGTACTCCCGCTGATGCATCGCAATCTTCGCGATTGCGCTGAAGCCGGATTTCCGCATCGTCTCGAGCAGCAGGTGATACGCTTTCTTGCCCGCCTCTTCCGGAACCATGAAATACGAGGCATCAAAGTAGATCGGGTCAATGCCCTCGGCTTTCACGAATTCGAGTATCTCCATGTTGTCGCTCGAAGCAGGCGCAATCTGCTTGATGTCTTCGTCGTTGACGATCACGTAGCGATCTTTTTCTACTTCGTAGCCCTTGACGAGTTCACTCCGTTCCACCACACGTTCGCATTGCGGGCAGAACGTCTGCTGCTTGATACGGCTTCCGCAGACCTGGTGAATTTGATTGAAGCTGACGCGCTCGGTGCGAGCAGCCGCGAATAGCCGCACCGGAATAGTAATCAGTCCGAAGGTGATATATCCTTTCCAGACTGTGGAAGCCATAGTTCCTCCTAGAGGCGATAAACAACCATTTAAAACAATATCGTGCCGTTATGTCTCTTGCAACCCGATACTTAGATGAGACGCCATGAAGGTCTTCGTTTATTTCATCGGCAAACCGCGCGATGCCCATGCGAATGCCATTGCGGCCGAGTTCATCAAGCGAGCCGGCCGCTATACCACTTGTGAGATGCGCGAGATCCAGCCTGGCCGGTTTGACCTGTTTTCAAAACATGCCGCCGCTCGTAAGATCTTCCTGGACCCGAAAGGCCGGGCGCTCGATACCGCTCAGTTTGTCGAGCTGATTCAGCGGGCCGAACGCGAAGCACAGGATCTGGTTTTTCTCGTGGGAGGGCATGATGGCCTGCCGCCCGATTGGAAACCGCATGCCGGCATGCTGCTGTCGCTTTCGCCGATGACGTTCTCGCACGAACTGGCGCGCGCCATGCTTGCGGAACAGATCTATCGGGCGTTTACGACGCTTCGCGGCCACCCGTACCCGAGGTGACGCAGTCGGGCGGCACAGTCAACACTTCGTCTGCCTTATCCAGATCTTCGGCGCGCACCAGCAAGCGAATTCCTCCACTAAACGCGAGATGCGGACGCTGTCCGCCGCAATCGTCGCGGCTGATCATGCACTCGATGCCGAATGCCTCGAGCGCAGACTTGGCGATCTCAGCCTCCATTTCCGTTGTAAACGAGCGAACAGGGACTAACTCCGTTTCGGGCATCGTGCTCTCCATCTTAACTGCTCAGCGCCGGCCAGATTTTGCCAAACACCCGCACAGCATTGCCGCCCAGAACGAGCTGTATATCCGAATCGCTGTAACCCCGCCGGATCAAGCCTTCGGTGAGATCAAACATGCGTTTCGGGCCGGCCAGACCGGTCGTCGCAAGGCTGCCATCAGGGCCGGCATGGAAGCCGTAGCGTTCGAAATTGGGCTGCGAACTCGGCTGAAAACCTCCGCCGATCGGGTTTGCATTTCCGATGATGTCGTAGTCGCTCCCAACGGCTAAATATTCAAGTCCCACCAGCTTGCGCACGTAGTCGAAATGGTCCAACGCGTTTTCTATCCCAACCGGCTCGCGGTCCCGCACCATGAAGCGGATGAAACTGATTCCCATAACCCCGCCGGTCTTCGCCATGCGGCGAATCGCCTCGTCCGTTTTCGTGCGCAAGTGGCCGGGAAGCAGCGCGCGTGCATTGGCATGTGTGAAGAGGACGGGTTTGGTGGCGGCGGCAAGCGCGTCAAGTGTGGTCTGATCCCCACAATGAGAAACGTCGACAGCCATCCCTACCTGCTCCATTCGCTTCATAATCGACAGGCCAAACACCGACAGGCCGCCATCGCGTTGCTCGAGGAATCCGCTGCCGATGCGGTTATTGAAGTTATAGGTCAATTGCGAAAGACGCTGCCCCAGCG
Organism: Terriglobia bacterium; assembly: GCA_021324185.1. Classification (GTDB taxonomy): domain Bacteria; phylum Acidobacteriota; class Terriglobia; order Bryobacterales; family Bryobacteraceae; genus Bog-105. The sequence goes on from JAJPJN010000038.1 coordinate 33,143, forward strand.
AGAAAAATGTATCCACATCGGCGGGTGTCCGGAAGTGAGTGGAATCCTGAAGAGTCAGCAAAATGCCGGTCTTTTTGCTGTTATGAGCACGCTCGAAATCCGGAACACCGCCGATTCGCATCAGCCAATCGGGATATCCGGCGATGAAGCCATTCCATTCGGCGAAGAAACGAAGCCCGTCGTTATAGTCGCTCGAACCGCTGCCGAGCGCAAAGGCAGTAATGCCCGAATCACGATACAGCGCGGCATCCGCTGCCGTAAAGCTGCCGGGCTTATGCAGCCAGCGGTCAATCAGCGGTGGTTTTTGCGAATAATCCGGAAAACGAAACTGATTCAGCAGGTCGACAACAACGGAGCCTTGTACCAGCCGGATGGAGCGATCTGAATAGGTATCGGGCGAGCCGCCAAACAGGCGATAACGGCCGCGCAGAACGGCAGGGGCCGCCATCGCGCCGGCGAGCGAAGCCAGTGCCGCGCGTCTGGTGAGGATCAGTCCCCCGGAGTTCATGCCGAGGTCAGCAGGTCGGCCCAACTCTTTCGTACTGTTGGTTTCAGCAGACGATTCGCTTCCGCATTGTTGGTGATCTGCATCTTTTCGGCGTCCCATTCCAGCCTGGTGTTCAAGTGGATAGCGATTGCGCCCAGCGAAATCCATTCCGTAAAGGGCGCCGAAACATTGAAATTCGAGCAAGCGGGCGCGCCGCCTTTGCAAGCCCGGATCCAGTCGCGATAGTGCCCCGGAGAGCGCGGAAGCAACTCCGGTGGAAACTCGTAGCCGCGCATCTTTTCAACCGGAATGAGGCGTGTCCATTCGCCATAGGTGCCGGTCGTGATCATTCCTTTATCGCCGACAAACAGGCTCCCGTTGGTGCCCGTGCGCAGCAGCGACATCCATTTCGCCTCCTTCTGTTCGCGCGGGCTCAGTTGCTCAGTGGGCGCGGGCCGGGGTGGCGGAGGCGGCAGTTCAACCGGATTGAAAAATTGATCGGTGAAAACGCCGCCGATGATCTGATGTTCTTTGGGTTCCACCGCAGGATTCGCCTTACCCTGACGGTTGCGCGGAAGATCGCCCAGGATCTGGTCTGCCGGAGCGCCCGGAAACGTCGGCTGCGGGTCGCGCATCGCGTCATACCAAAAGATCTTGACTGGCGGCATGCCCGGCCGCGCCGGAAAATCGAAGCGTACGACGGCCTTGCTCGGGAAATAGATATCGCTTTTGCCTTCCTGGCTGACGCATTCAACAGCGGTCGGAGCGCCGAGCCGTAGCGCCATATTGGGCGCGCCGAGAATGTGACAGGCCATATCGCCCAGCGCGCCGCAGCCGAATTCGTAGAAGCCGCGCCAGAAAAAGGGCAGGTAGTCGTCGCTATAGGGCATTTCGGGAGCAATCCCCAGCCATAGGTCCCAATCGAGATAGCTGGGTACCGGCGCCGGTGGTGGAGCTTGCGTCAGTCCTTGCGGCCACGCCGGACGATTCGTCCATGCATGCACCTCAGTAACATTGCCTATCTCGCCGTTCCAGATCATTTCGGCGCATTGCCGCGTCCCCTCGTTCGAATACCCTTGATTGCCCATCTGGGTAGCCACTTTGCATTTCTCGGCTGTCTTCTGGAGCGCCCGGCATTCCCAAACGGTGTGCGCGAGCGGTTTTTGTACGTACACATGTTTCCCATGCTCCATAGCGAAGATGGCAGCCGCAGCATGCATGTGATCCGGAATCGTGACGATCACAGCGTCAACGTTGCTGCCTTGCTTTTCGATCATCACGCGGAAATCTTTGTACTTGGGAACATTCGGGTACTGCTGGAAGGTCTTGGCGGCGCGCTTTTCGTCCACGTCGCAGAGCGCCACAATGTTTTCCGTTTCTGCGCAGGCCTGTATGTCGCTCGATGCTTTGCCGCCCGCGCCAATGGAAGCGATATTCAGCTTTTCGTTCGGTGACTTATACCCGAGTGCCTTAAGGGACGGCTCGCTGCCAAATCCGCCCAACGGGACTGCTCCAGCGAGCAGCGTGCCAAAGAAGAAATGTCGTCTGGTGGGATTGTGGGCCATGGATAGTTCCTGCTCGCATCATAATCCCACGCAGGCAAGGCGAGCAGGCGCTCGCCTTAACCCCGCCGTTTCTTTGAGAGGAAGAGATCAATACTGAGCAGCAGGACAAGGCCGTATATTGTCACTTCGGCTAAGAGAAACATTTCTCATGCGATCCTTGCTTCCGGCGGATTTGTACGCTACAGATGTTCATGCTAGCGTTGAAAGGCATCGGCACTATAGATTGTGCCCCAGACACGTGCCAATGTCAACAGTCTGGTAGCTGACGTGTGCAAGCCGCCCAACTGATTCAAAAAGTGCTCTCGTCTCGCGGGCTGTCGCAAACGGAGCTCGCCGAGTTGATCGGGGTAGAGCGCAGTTTCTTAAACCGCTGTTTGCGCGGGGAACGCATGCCGGGCCGGATGAGTTGTCTGCTGTTAGCGGGCTTTTCCGATTCGGCTGAAGAAAAGCGTTTTTGGCTCAAGCACTCGGGTGTCGATAGCCGGCAAATCGCACTGATCCGCCGCGCTTTGGCGATGGCCGAACCGAAAGCCAGCAACGACACGGAACTCGCTTTACTGTCCTGGTGGCGCCGTCCGTCGAATGCAGTCGAGGAATCGGTGAAGGCGCTGGTCGAGAATTTGTTAAAAGCTGAAGGCCCGTAGACAAGCCGGCACCGGACGCAGCATCGCGTAGAAACTGGAATCGGAGCAAGCGGCGAGGCTGCTCGACCCATCGCGTCTGATTTATTTGGAAGCCGTTTGGGCCTGGGCAGGTTGCACGACTTCGACATCGATGTTGATGTTGATCTCGTTGCCGACCATGGCCTGATAACCGGTCATTCCGAAGTCGCTGCGGTTGATGACGGTGGATGCGGACGCGCCCATGTGCAGGTTGCCGCGCGCGTCTTTCACCGGCGCCGAAGGCCCATCGACGTTGAGGACAACCTCTTTCGTTACGCCGTGCAGTGTGAGATCGCCGGTTACCTTCAGTTTCAGGTCCGGCGCTTTGCACACTCTTGGATTTGAATACCAGGGTGGGGTATTTTTCGACATCGAAGAAATGCGCGCTGCGCAGGTCTTTGTCACGGTTTTCATTGCGGGTGTCAACGGAGGCGGCGTCGATGGTGGCTTCGATGACCGTTTTGGATGGATCAGCCGGATCATATTGAACGGTGCCGGTGGTCTTGGTGAAGGAGCCGCGCACAGTCGAAATACCCATGTGACGGACGGAAAATTCGGCATTACTGTGCGCAGGATCGATCTGCCAGATCTGCTGGGCAACAGCAACAAGCGGTAGGATCAGCAGAGTGCCGGCCGCGAACAAGGTTCTTAAATTCATCTGGTTATTTCCTCTTATCGTATACGAGCGGGGCAGCGCCCAATGGATTGCCGCGAATCCTGTGATTAAGGCCGAGCGGCAAACCGACGGTGTGCTGTTTTCGATGCGGACGGGCGCTATGAAGTTGCAGATTTGCGCAGACGATATCGTCCGCATCATGTATGCGCCTTCTTGGCCGCCACCCAAGCGAACGGAGTATGTGATCACAAAGACCGAGTGGCCGGCGGCGAAGTGGACGCTCGAATCCGGCGAAAAAGAGTTCACGATCGCTACCGGGCGCCTGAAGGTGAACGTGGCGAAAAGCGACGGGCTGGTAACGTATTCGGACCTGAACGGGAAGACTTTGCTTATCGAAGGCCCGAAAGAGATGCGGCCCGCGGTAGTCAACGGGGAACACACGTATCACGCCGAGGATGTGATCAAGATCTATGGTTCCGAAGAAGCTTTTTACGGCTTAGGCCAGCATCAGGCGGGCGTGTGGAACTATCGCGGCGAAGCGGTTGACTTATCGCAAGATAATACCAATATTGCGGTCCCATTCTTTATTTCGACGAACGGGTATGGGGTGCTCTGGAATAACACCTCCGTAAGCCGGTTTAATAACCGGTTTGTGCATTACTTATTTCTGAGTTCGGAGATTGCCGATACGATTGATTACTACTTTATTTACGGCCCGGAATTCGATCACATTATTGCTGGTTACCGGGAACTTACCGGGCCGGCGCCTATGTTCGGCAAGTGGGCTTATGGGTTCTGGCAGAGCAAGAATAAGTACACTTCGCAGCAGCAGTTGCTCGCGATTGCGCAGAAGTTTCGCGAGCTGAAGATTCCGATTGACAATATCGTCCAGGATTGGTTTTGGTGGACGCGCACGGGGGAATTCAAGTTCAACAAGAACTATCCGGACCCCAAGAGCATGGTGGAGCAACTGCACCGGGAACATTTTCACTTGATGATCTCGGTGTGGCCGTTTTTCTATCCGGGCTCAGCGACTTATGAGGACATGGACGCAAAGGGGTATTTCATTGCGCGGACGATTGAACCTGCATTTCATCCGAAGGGATTGGCGCTTTACGATGCGAGCAATCCGGCGGCTCGAAAGTACTACTGGGACTTACTCGATAATGCGCTGTTTAAGATCGGCGCGGATGCATGGTGGATGGATACGACTGAGCCCGAGACTGAGGGGCGCGAAGAAAATGTTCTGCTGAATCACAACATCTTTATTGGCAACGGCGCGCGCTACGCGAATCTCTATCCGCTGCTGACGACGGAAGGCGTTTATCAAGGGCAGCGTTCGGAAACGGATCAGAAGCGGGTATTTATTCTGTCGCGGTCGGCGTTTGCGGGGATTCAGCGGTATGGAGTAACAGCGTGGTCGGGCGATATCTTGTCGGATTTTCTGAGTTACAAGCGGCAGATACCCGCCGGATTGAATTTCGAGCTTTCCGGAATTCCGTATTGGACCACGGACATCGGCGGATTTATTCTTGGGCATCCGGAAGACCCGAAATACCGGGAGCTGTTTGTGCGGTGGTTTCAGTTCGGCGTGTTTTGCCCGATTTTCCGGGTGCATGGTACCCGGGCGCCGGATGAAAACGAATTGTGGTCGTATGGGCCGGACGCGGAATCGATTTTGACGCGATTTGACCGGCTGCGATACCGGTTGCTGCCGTATATTTATTCGCTGGCGTGGAGAATCACGAGCGAGGGTTACACGCTGATGCGGCCACTGGTGATGGATTTTCGAACGGACGTGAAGGCGCAGAATACAGGCGATGAGTTTCTGTTCGGCCCGGCGTTGCTGGTGAATCCGGTGACGGAGCAAGGCGCCACAAACAGACACGTGTATTTGCCGAAAGCGAAATGGTATGACTTCTGGACCGGCCAAGTTGAAGAAGGCGGCCGCGATATAGAAGCTGCCGCGCCGTTGAGCCGCCTTCCGTTGTATGTGCGCGCGGGCTCGATTGTTCCGATGGGGCCGGAGTTACAGTACGCCGAAGAAAAGCCTGGCGATCCCGTCGATCTGCGTGTGTATCCGGGAGCGGACGCCGATTTTCTGCTGTATGAAGATGACGGCAACACGTATGACTATCAGAAGGGCGCGTTCGCTACGATTCCGATTCATTGGGACGATGCGAGCAGAACCCTGAGCATCGGGGATCGCAAGGGAAGCTTTCCCGGGATGATCGAGAAGCGCACGTTCGCTATCGTTGTTGCCGGCGATGGACATGGCACCGGCGTTGACGTCACCCGGTATCCGGACAAGATTGTGCAGTATGCCGGCAGCGCGGTGAGCGCGCGGATGAACTAGGAGCGGTTCCTCAGATCGCGGATGGGGCCGCTGTCAGGCGCAATTTGAATGGGTTCGCCGTTGCGGAGCTCATAACAGGATTTGATGTGCCGCCGCAGACGAGACGCATGCGTGACCGAGATTTTTTCGGGAAGAATTGCGCGCATCTGATTGAGCGATTTTCCTGAGAGAAAGATGCGCAGGACATCAGGATCTTTCCACCATCCGATGGGGCGCGCTCGCCGTCCGAATATTTTAAAGCGCCAGCCGCTCATTCTATTCCGGGTGACGCGGTGTTCCTTGTACTTCTGCTCGAATTCGCGTGGCTTCAATTCGAGCATCTCGTTTTTGCGTTTGCGCCAGAATCTTTCTGAATCGTGATCCCAGTTAAAGCCAAGCGCGACGCGCGCCCGCTTCAGGGTTGTGCGGCCGGCGGGCAGATCAAAAATGGTTCCATCGGTGCGGATGGCATTCTTTTCCCAGAATGCTTTTAACTCGTTGGTGTAGATGAGGCGCAATGGTCCACCGCACTCGTAAGAGGTTGGATTATGCCGTCGCCCGTACAAAATATCGAAGCCGTACTTACTTTCCCGCGCTTCTAAAATGTCCCATTCGAGCCCGAGCGCATCTTTAATGGTGACTACGTCTTTATCTGCAAATGCACGTCTTTTCATGTGTGAAAGCTGGCCGGTCACAGCCGAAACGGCTGCAACCACGCGACTGAATTGTGCGGGGTGGGAGTGCGCAGGCGGGGTGAGCTAGAGGGTTAACTGGTTGGTTTTATAGGGATAAAAAATTTTTCAAACTTTTGAAAAAATCCGGGAGCACCGGGAGGAAAGCCGTTAGTGGGGATAGGGCTCGTTGGCGCGCGCGATGCGGATATCGTGATCGGTAAAGACCTGATGGCCGCCCGGAAGATCGATTTTGGGCATGTGGCAGCTCACGCAGTCCGTTTTGGAAACCGGGCAGGTTTTCATTGCCGCTGCGTTGGGGTGAGCCGCGATCATGCCCGCGCTGGGCCTGGCGCCTGCACTATGGCAGGCGAGGCACTTTGAATCGTAATTTTTGTCCTCGCGCACCACTTCCTGATGGGGATCGTGGCAGGCGATGCAGCTCATGCGCGCATCCTTGCCGTCGAAACATTTGCTGATCTCGAGGCGGTAGGGCTGGAAGCGGACGTTCATCGGACCCATCCAGTGGTTGCGCACGACGGTTTCCCAAGTGCGATGGCACTGACCGCAAAACGAGGATATTTCTTCCGGCGAAAGCTGTTTGAGCTTGGGGGGCGTAGACTTTGCGTTGCCGTGGGAGATATCTTCCAGATGATTCGAGGCGCCCTGGTGGCAATGAAAGCAGGTGACGCCCGGCGTGATGATTTCCAAGTGCAGATGATGATCGGTAACGGCGCCTGTGGAATGGCAGCCAAAGCAGAGCGTGATTTCGGAGCTGGCGAGCGGTCGGCCGAGGGCTTCATTTACGTTGCGCGGTTGAATGGCCTGATCGCCTACGGTGGTATCGAGAGCATCGATGGATTTCCAATAGCTCACCAGGCTTTCATAGAATTGGCCGTTCCGCTCCAGCACGTAAGTCTGCGAGTTCGCGCCGAAGATCCAACGAATGGGGACGGTGGCGGTTTCGAGTCCGTCGGTGACCGAATACGTTGTTTCGGAGCCGCGGGTTTCAATCGTGTAGGTGAACGCTCCTTTTTGCACGGTCATTTTGGGATGCGTTTTGAAAAGGGGATTCGTGGATGCGGGTTGCATGGCGTGCGCCATGGAAGTGTTTGGTTGCGTGGCGGCCTGCCGGGTGTGGCAGGTGGCGCAGGTCCAGATTTTGGGGCCGGCGGAGGCGGCTGTTGCGCAGAGCGCGGCAAGGAGCAGGAGGCTGCTAAGGCTGGGCAACGGGCCGGTTCTCGCTTTCCATCTGCATTGCAATTTCGCGCTCCTGGCGCGCTTCGTTGGGCCGCCCGAGACGGGAATATGCGGCGGCGAGCGTCACGTGAATATCAAAGTTGGTGTGGTCCGCCTTTTCGGCTTCTTGTAAATACGTCACACCGCGCTGCAGAGCGCCGGTTTCTACCAGCGCGCGGCCGAACAGATATTTGGAAAACGCCGTTGCGTCTGCGGCCTGCGCGGCCTTTTCGGCGTGCGGCAGAGCCTGTTGTGAATCGCCTTGCGTGAGCAGACCCCAGGCAAGCATTGCCTCGGCTGCGGCATTGGAGGGTGAAACCTGCAGCTCGCGCTTGAACTCTTCAAACGCCTGATCCGGATCGCGCGCCAGTAAATAGACACCGTGCATGTAATGCACGTTCGGGACGTTGGGATAGTTCTGCAGCAGCTCTGCAAAGGCTGAATCGGCTTGCGCATAATTGCCGAGCAGGGCGAGAGAGGCGGTTTTTCCGGCGGCAGTATAGAGTTGCTTATCCTCGGGATGGACCTGCTGCGGTAGCAACGGAACCCGCAGCGCAGCCAGGCCGATGCTGATCAGCATGGCGTCATTGATGCTTGCGCTCTGCACGCGGTGTAGCAAGACCGTATAGGTCTGAAGCGCGCGATCGAACTGGCTGGCGCGCGTGAGTAGCAAGGCCTGGTGATAGAGAAGGACGGGCGCAAGCTGAGTTTGCTTATCGGCTCCGAGCGAAATGGCTTGTTCTATATGCTGGAGCGCTTTGCCGTATTCGGCGGTTTCAAAGTCGCAGAGGCCCAGAAATGCCCAGCCGGGCGCAGCCTGGGGATTCAGATGGACAAAATGCTCAAAGGCATCGCGGCCGGGTGCGAACTGATCGGCATCGTAGAGCAGGGTTCCGAGGAACCACCATCCCTCCTGCCATTGTGGGTTCAATTGAACGGCCTGGCGATAGAGCTCGACCGCCTGCGGGATGTTGTTGGATTCGCGGGCGGCGGTGGCGCGAGCGGAAAGTTCGTCGAAGGTCTGCGCCGGGAGACTGGAGGCGGCCAATAAGAGCACGAGCAGCCAAAGTGTCATTGATCACCGCGCAGGCGGAGGAATTCTTCTTTTTCTTTTTGGGCCTCGGCTGGTTTGCCCAGACGGCGGTAGACCTGCTCCAGGTACAAATGGATCTGCGGATTGAGGGGAGCGATTCTGGCGGCGGCCTGCAGTTCGGGCAGCGCCTTAGGGTAATCGTTCTGCTGCATGTAGGCGCGGGCGAGTGCGGCGTGGCCGAGAGCGTTATCGGGCTGCAGGCGCAGGGCTTCACGGGCTAAAGTTACGGCAGCCGCCGGGTCGCCGGCCCGGATATCCAGAATTGCAATTTGCAGGCGTGCTGCGACGTGATCGGGGCTGATCTGAAGCTCCTTCTGAAACTCGCTGCGGGCAGCTTCCGGGTCATGCGCCAGCAGATGCATGGCGTTGAGATAGTGCACTCCGGGCTCATTCGAGTATTGCGCGAGTAACTGCTGCAATAATTGCGTAGCATCCCGATCCTTGTCTGCCGATATGGCCCAGGCGGCGCGGCCTGCGAGTTCGACGAGCGGGCGCTTGGCGGCCGGAATATCGGGCGGAAGGTAGGGCAATCCGAGCGCAGCTACGCCGAAGGCTTCGATGGTTTGCGGGGAATCGTCACCAAGGAGCGCGAGAGGCTGGAGTTGTTCGATGGCGCTGCTGTAATCCTTGCTTTGGATGTAGATGGCCGCGGCGCAATTGTGCACGACGGAAACAAAACCGCGGTTATCGGGCAAGCCCAGGGATTCCCCCTTGCGCAAATGGCTGAGTGCGGGCGTGTCGTCGTGCAACTGGTGTTCGGCGAGGCCGAGAAAGGCCCAGACAGCGCCTTTTTGCGGCGCCAGTTGGGCCGCCTGTTGGAACGCTTTTTGGGCTTCCGGATAGCGGCTCAGTTTGTAGAGGCTGGCGCCGAGATCGAACCAGCCTTCCGCCCATGCGGGGTTGAGGGCAAGCGCCTGGCGGCAGAGATCGGCTGCTTTTTGCGGATCGGTATCGAGGACGGCGGTTGCTTGGCGGACAAGATCGTCGAAGGTGGACTGCGTTGTAACGCCCGGGCGCTGGAAAAGGCTAACGGCCAAAGCGAGCCAGGCGAACTGCATGCGAAGCTAAACTGAATTCTATACCAGTGCTGCGGTTGCTTGCTTTTGCTTTCACGCTCGCGCTGGCCGCGCAGCAGCCGGATGACTTATTTCGTGCGGCAGTTGAGGCGCAGCAGCGTGGAGACCTGGAGACTGCGATCCGGGACTATCGCGAGCTGCTGAAAATGCGGCCCAACGCGCCGGCTGCGCGGGCCAACCTGGGGGCGGCGCTGGCGCACCTGGGGCGATTCGAAGAAGCGATTGCAGAAGATCGGCTGGCTTTGCGGCTGGAGCCGGGGAATGACGCGATTCGCATGAATCTCGGGCTGGCATTTTACAAGCAGGGCCAGTGGCAGAACGCAGCGGGCGAGTTCGACCAGATCTACAAACACACACCGGTCGATACGCGGGTTGTGACCTTGCTGGGCGATTGCGAGCTTCATCTGGGGAAGGTGGAGGACGCGGTGCGTCTGGCTGTGCCGGTTGCGAAGGCGCATCCGGAGAATCTGGATCTGGCATTTGTGGCGGGCAGTGCACTGATTCGCGCGGGCAAGCGGCGGGACGGGCTGGTGTTTATCGAGCGCGTCGCGAGGGAGCAAAAGAGCGCCGACGCGTACGTGCTGGCGGGATCGACGTGGCTGGATGTCAACGAATTTCAGGCCGCGCGGCGGGATCTGGAGGCGGCGCTGGAGTTGAACCCTACACTTCCAGGGGTTCACACGCTTCTGGGCATGGCTTTGGATAAGGGCGGGGATGCCACGACGGCGGAGGCGGAGTTTCGCCGGGCACTCGAAGAAAAGCCGGATGATTTTCAGGCGAACCTGTATTTGGGCGCGATTCTGTATAAGCGCCGGGATTTGGACGAGGCGCGCAAGTTTCTGGAGCGCGCCTTAAAGCTTGATTCTTCGTCGGCGCTGGCGCGATTTGAATTTGCGCAGGTAGAGAGCGCGTCCGGGCAGCTCGCGGAAGCAGTCTCAGACCTGCAATACGCGGCCAAAACGGATCCTCACTGGCTGGAGCCGCACGTGCAGTTGGCGGCGCTTTACTACAAGCTGCACCGGCCGCAAGAAGGGGCCAAAGAGCGAGAGATTGTAGACAAGCTTGAGGCCGAGCAGCAGAAGAAAGGGCCGCAGTAACCACACGCAGGTGGGTGCGGCTCTTTTTGTCCATGTCGAAAACTAATCCTTGACAGAGTAGCTGATTGCGCGTAATTTTTTCTTAGTGGCAGGTTCTAACTGCCGAAGAAGCTTGGTGTGGCTCTCGGGAGGGAAATCCATGTCTAGACTGTTGGGACATTTGGTTAGTTGTGCGGGAATCCTGGGGTTGTTAGCGGCTGGTTGCGCTTATGGCCAGCAACTTACGGCGGCGCTCAGCGGAACGACCTACGATCAGACGGGCGCGGTGGTTCCAAAGGCTAAGGTCACGCTAAAGAACGAGGCCACGGGCGACACTCGTACGACGGTTTCGAACAACGACGGCGTATTTACTTTCTCGGCCGTGCAGCCCGGCACTTATGATCTGACCGTTACGGCACAGGGGTTCCGGCCGTGGGGACAGAACGGAATCGTACTGAACCAGGGCGATAATCGCACGCTGCCGAACATTGCGCTTTCGGTAGGTGAGACAACGCAGCAAGTGGAGGTGGTTGCGGCGGCCTCGGCCATTGCGCCCGTTGACACGGGTGAAGTGGCTACAAACCTCAACACGCAGATGGTGACCGACCTGCCGCTGCAAGGGCGGGATGCGGGCGAGTTCTTCAAGATTATGCCGGGTATGGCAATGACGAACGGCCTGTCACAAGGGTCGAGCTTCACGGATCGCGTGGTGGGAACTAACACCGGGCCGATTGGCGCTTACTCGGCAAACGGAACGCAGCCGAACGGCGCTGTTGCCTATATGTTCGACGGGGCGAACCTGGTAGATCCCGGCAACCAAGGGACGCAGATTGCGGATATCAACCAGGACTTCACATCGGAGATCAAGATGCTGATGTCGGGCTACGACGCGGCGTATGCGAAGGGGCCGGTGGTGTTCCAGGCGTATGGAAAAAGTGGCGGATCTCACTTCCACGGCGAAGCATATTTGTATGCCCGGAACAATATTTTTAACTCGCTCGATTCATTCCAGAAGAGCCAGGGGATCACGAAGCCCGATGCATACGAGTACTATCCGGGCGGGCAGATCGGTGGACCGGTGATCCTGCCGTTTACGAAATTCAACCGGAACCGCGACAAGCTTTTCTTCTGGGTTGGTTATGAATACATGAGACAACAGCCGCAGGGGACGCTTTGGCAGACCTTTGTGCCGACAGCGGCGATGCGGGCGGGCGATTTCTCGCAGGCCACAATGGCCCAGATTGCCGCCTTGCCGGGTAACCATTCCGCCATCGATCAAGTGCCGTGCCCGGCGGCCGGCAACACGCAGGGCCTGTCGCGGGCGGGCGGATGCGACCATGGCACGCCAATTACTTTCGTCAACGGGCAGATTCCGACATCAATGATGGATCCCAACTCGCTGGCGCTGTTAAAGCTTTACCCGCAGCCGAATATCGATCCGGCGACGCACAGCGGCTATAACTTCCAGTATCTGGATCAAAGCCCGCAGAACCGCTGGGAGTTGATGGAGAAGGTGGATTACTCGGTAAGCGATAACACAAAGATCACGGTGTCGTACAACCGGCAGGATGAAACCGACGTCCATCCTGTTCAGGTCTGGTGGGCTCCGGCGTGGTCACTTCCGTATGCATCGCCTCTGGTTGCGCCGACTACCGCGAACGTGACGATGGCGAACGTTACGCACGTATTTAGCCCGACGACTACGAACGAAACTGTCTTTACTTATGCGCGCTATACCAATCCAATTGTGCCGCAGAACCCGCAGGCCATTAATCCTGCCACGATCGGCTTCCAGACGACCGGCTTATTCGGTGTGAAGGAAATACAGATTCCGAACGTGATGAGCTGGAGCGGTAACCAGATGTTTGCCGGATGGATTCAGCAGGCGGTATTCGGGGGTGCGTACAACGGCGGGGCTTTCGGCGCAACGAAGTCCGACCCGGCACTCTACGATAACTTCACGAAGGTGTCCGGAACCCACACAATGAAGTTCGGGTTCTACTGGGACATGAACGGCAACTTACAATCGAGCGGCAATCAGTTGAACGGTACTTACGATTTCGAGAACTACGGCAATACGACGACAGGAAACGTTTATGCGGATTTCTTACTCGGCCGCGCGTCAGGGTATAACCAGGCCAACATTATCCCGGTCGATAACTTCAAGTACCATCAGTATTCGCTCTATGGGCAGGATTCCTGGAAGGCGGGGAAGCGTCTGACGATCAATTACGGCCTCCGGGCGGATCATGTGGGGCAATGGTATCCGGATAACAATGTGGGAGCGGCGGTGTTCAATGTTGGAGCATTTTTGGCGAATCCGAACGCGACGAATGCCGGCCTGCAGTGGCACGCGACCAATCCGAGCATTCCGCTATCCGGATTTAAGTCGCCGCTGTTTTACTGGGAGCCGCGTGTTGGCATAGCCTATGACATATTTGGAGACGGCAAAACCGTTGTTCGTGGCGGGTTTGCTATTTTCCGCTATCAGCTTGCGTACAACACCATCAGTAGCCCAACGGAACTCCCGTTGGGGGCGCTGAACTATTCGACGCCAACCGGATTAACATCACTTTCCCAGATATACAGCTTTACGCCGCCTACTAACCTCGTCGTTTCCGGTTGTAACAGTTGTAGCATCTACCCGCTGCAAATGGGGGACGGCAAAACACCGTACACGGAGAACTACAATTTCTCGGTTGACCGTATGCTGCCCGGGCGAACTCTGTTCGAGATTTCCTATGTCGGGAACGTCAGCCGGGATCTGGTGTGGGCGAATGCAGGACAGTTCGGCAACATTAATGCCGTACCGCTAGGCGCATTCTTCCATCCCGATCCGGTGACACATGTGCTGAACCCGATCGATAACATTTCGAACACCAACGATTACCGGCCGTTCCAAAGTTACGGCGATATCGATATCACGACGCATGGAAGTTACTCGAACTACAACTCTCTTCAGGCCACTTTCCAGAAGAGCAGCGGGCCGATTACGTTCCTGGTGAACTACACGTTCGAAAAAGTAATGGGCATACGAGATAACTACAGCGGCAATGGTCCATCGAGCGGGAATACTGTGTATCCGTTCAATGCGGCGGCCAACTATGGCGTGCTTGCTTACAACCACACGCATATTTTGAACAGCGGCTTTGTGTTTACGGCGCCGAGGATCGGCCAGGGATGGGTCGACAGCGTGGCGGGTGGCTGGCAGCTTTCCGGGACGACGCAGTTTCAGACTGGCGTGCCTATCCAGCCGAACACGAACGGGACCATGTATGCCAGCTACGGCAGCATTCCGGTCAATAGCGGCACGATCACGATCAACGGCAATACCGTCCCGGTTTCCGGAAACTCTATCGGATTGAGCACGGGCACATCGCTTGGCTCGAATGCAGCGGATTTGGCGCTGGTTCCGTTGCTGACATGCAATCCAATGAAGAATCTGCAACCAGGGCAGTACTTCAATCCATCCTGCTTTGCGCCTCCGCCGCTCGGTAGCAACGGAACTTTAGTTTGGCCGAATATCCACGGACCTGCTTTCTTCGAGGCGGACCTGAACCTGATGAAAAATTTCAAGATCACGGAGACCCAAAAGATTCAGTTCCGCATTTCGGCGTTCAATTTCCTGAACCGTCCGAATCCGGATTTCACCGCCGGCGGCAACAGTGATCTTACCTTGAACTTTTCGGGCGTGAACAACGTTTTGAGCCAGACAAACACAAATGCGCTGCTAACGGGCAAGCCGGCCCACACGGTCGGCGACCGCTTAGTCGAATTGGCGATTAAATACTACTTCTAAATGACAAATCGAGTGCGGCGGTACTGGGGGGCGTTAGCGCTTCCGGCTCTACTTGCGTTCGCGGGTTGCTGGCCGCTGCACGGCCAAGTTGTGGCGCAATACGATTTCGAGGACGGAACGCAACAAGGCTGGGCGTCGTTTTGCGGATCGACGCTCACCAATACTACGGAAGCGGCGGAATCCGGCACGCATAGCCTGAAGGTTACTGGCAGAACACAAGATTGTTCGGGCCCGAGTAGAGAGCTTGCTAATGTGCTGGCGCCGCGGGCTACATATCAAATTACTGCCTGGGTTCGCCTGACGAGCGGCGAAACTTCCACGGATTCGGCCAATATGACGATCAGGCAGGTGGATGCTGCCTCCGGTACAAATTACTTTACGATAGGCAATTACACGACCAATGTAACTGCTTCGGGTTGGACGCAACTCAGCGGTACGTACACGGCCAGCGCGAGCCCGACGAGTCTGCTTTTGTACATACAGTTCGTCGGGGAAGCGCCGGAGACGACGGACTCGTTTTACGTCGATAACGTGACGATCAACGAAATCTCCGGATCGGGCGGCCCGCAGGATAACTCCGGAATTACGACGACATTTGAAGACGGTGGTTTGGACGGCTGGAGTTCCCGCGCGGGATGCACGTTGGCGAACAGCACCGCGGATGCCCATTCCGGGACCCACAGTCTGCTGGTGACCGGACGCACGCACGCTTATGACGGGCCGCAGATCAGCGTGAACAACAAGATGTATAACGGCTCGGCTTATTCGGTTAGTATCTGGGTGAAGCTGGGGCCGAGCGCGACGCAACCCGATACGATTCGCGTGAGTCTGCAAACGACACTGGCCGGTACGACCACATACCACACAGTGATTGGCAACACGGCGGTTCCGCTCGGAACGTGGGTGCACCTGTCCGTACCTTCGTATGCGATGGCCTACTCATATGATCCGAATGGCGCATTTCTGTATGTGGAATCGAACAGCGGCACGCAGGACTTCTATATAGATGACTTTCAGTTGACGTATATACCGCCGGTGCAGATTCAGACCGATATTCCCTCGATTTATCAAACGCTAAGTTATTACTTCCCGATTGGCGCGGAGATCGATACGACGGATCTGAGCGGCTCGCATGCTCAACTGCTGACCAAGCACTTCAACAGCATTGTTTCGGGCAATGACATGAAATGGAGCTCCACGGAACCGACCGAAGGCTCTTTCACATTCACCAATGCAGATGCGGAAGTTAATTTTGCGGTCTCAAACAATATGTTGATTCGAGGCCACAACCTCGTGTGGGCGACGGGGGCACAAACTCCTTCCTGGGTCTTTCTCGAAAAAGACGGCAAGACGCCGTTATCGGCATCCAATCCTGCCGATGTGGCACTGCTCACCCAGCGCATACAAAACCACATTAACGGCGTCGTACCGCATTTCGGAAATAAGGTATATGTCTGGGATGTAGTGAACGAACCAATCGACGCTACGCAGCCGGACTGCCTGTATCACGGTCCTTTTTATCAGGTGCTGGGGAAGAGCTATATCGATATCGCGCTCCAGGCGGCGCGCGCGGCTAATCCGAATATCAAACTTTACATCAATGAGTACAATACGGCGATTCCGAGTAAGTTAGCCTGCCTGGTGCAAGTTGTGCAGGATCTTATGAATCGCGGCATTCCGATTGACGGAATAGGGCATGAGATGCATAACAGCATTAATTTTCCGTCGACAAGCGCTATGGTCAACGCTATTAACACGGTGGCACAACTCGGGCTGGACCAGCAGATTACGGAGTTGGACCTGAGCGTTTATAAGGGCGGAGACAATACCTCTAATTATGGAGCGAACGGCGGAACAGTGCCGGCGTCCATCATCGCGCAGCAGGGATACTTATATGCCCAGTACTTCGAAGCCTTCCGGCAACTGAAAGGAAAAATCAGCGCGGTGACCTTTTGGGGAATGGCGGACGATAATACATGGCTGGATACGACGCCCATTAACCGGCTGGACGCTCCGCTGCCGTTCGATACATCTCTGCAGGCCAAACCTGCTTACTGGGGGATTGTGGATCCGACGCAATTGCCGGGGTATGGACTTTCCTTCAGCGTGACCAGCAAGACCGGGCCACAGAATGCGCGGGTCTGGACGGTGACGGCGAATAATCCCAGCCAGGGTACCGCGTATGCGACGCAAATCAACGGCTTCGCTCTGACGCAGACGGCAGGCGCGGCCTGCACGCCGGTGATTTCCTCGCCAGGGTACCCGATTGTGCTGGGCGATATTCCTGGCGGGCAGACGGCTTCCACGACGTTCACCATTGACTTCAGCGGCTGCCCGAACCTGGCGCGCTTCACGTTGACAATGCCCTGGAGTTCGGCAAACGGGGCAGATACCGGAACTCTTGCATCCGGCAATCAGTTCCGCTGAAATTGAGCAACTCGGAGGGAAGATGATGAAGGCCATCTATGGCGTTTTTATAGCTGCTGGTTTGGCAGTAGGTACCTATGCGGCTTCTGTGCCGTCAATTCAGGCTTTACCTTCCACTGTGCAGGGGCGGCCCGGCACTGCTGTAGGCTGGGGACTTACTCTAACTTACACGGCGCCTGGAGATTGGGTCTTATTGAACGATTCGTTCTTTACGGGCAGCCCGGTTTACGGAACATATAAAGATTACGTCGTAAATGAATTTATCGTTGCCGGGCCCGCTCCGGAAAGTTCCAGCGTGACTGTCCCGTTTAGCTCAGGTACTGCCGGGCTCGGTGAATTCGATATCAACGCGAAGGTGCCGTATACGTCAGTTCCGGGCAATATTGTTGTCGATTATTCGATCTTTTCTCAAGATCCGAATTCGCCGACCTTCGACCCAACGTCGTTTGTGGGCTCGGGGCAGGCGTCCGCAGCGGTAACGGTCAATATTGTGCCGGAGCCGGGGACATTTGCGCTTCTGTTGGCAGCGTTTTCGCTACTGGCGTTTGTTATCTTTGCTTTTGAGCCGTACCGATCGAAGTGCTAGGGCAGCAGCGATAGCGCTATTGGCGGCGCCTCTCACCCTCGTCCTGCTCTATTCCGCGCCACCTTCTGAATCGCCGATTCGTTTCGAATTGAAGCGTGTTCCTTTCCGCCTGGAAAACGATCAGACGCCCGGATACAACGCGCCGGAGACAATGCCGGGTGGAGTAGCCATTCTCGATTACAACCGCGACGGGCGGCCGGATATTTTCTTTACCAATGGCGCCGATATCGCGACGCTTAAGAAAGACTCTCCGAAATACCGCAACCGGCTTTTTCGGAATGACGGAAACGGTAACTTCACCGATGTGACGGAGGAAGCAGGGCTCGCCGGCAGCGGCTACGATATGGGGGTCGCGGTTGCGGATTATGACAACGATGGGTATCCCGATATTTTCGTCGCGGGTGTTTATCGCAACACTTTGTATCACAACAACGGAAACGGCACGTTTACCGATGTAACTGCGAAGGCGGGATTAGACCGGTCGATGGACCCACAGTTCGGGCCGCTCTGGTCGGTTGCTGCGGTTTGGGTAGACGTGAATCACGACGGCCTGTTGGATCTGTTTGTCGTCAACTACCTGCAATGGAAGTACGGCGCGCAGCCGTTGTGTTCTTATCGCGGCACAGCGGATTATTGTCACCCGCGCTATTACAAGGGGCTGCCGGATCAACTCTTTCTGAATAGAGGAAACGGCAGGTTTGAGGATGTGTCGCAGCAATGGGGCGTTCGGGAAAAGGTGGGCAAGGGTATGGGCGCGATGATCGCAGATTACGATCTGGATGGTAAGCCGGATATTTTCGTCACGAACGATGCCTATTACAACTTTCTGTTTCACAACACCGGAGCAAAATTTCAGGAGGTTGCATTCGAAGCCGGCGTGGCGCTTGCGGAGGATGGCGATTTCATTTCCGGGATGGGTGGTGATTTTCGCGATTTTGATAATGACGGCTTGCCGGATATTTTTTTCGTTGCACTAGTGAATCAAACTTTCCCGCTGTTTCGCAATACGGGCAAGGGAGATTTTCGGGAAGTGACCACGCCCAGTGGAATGCGGGCTTTGAGCAGGAAGATGTCGGGATTTGGCGCAGGCATGTATGACTTCGATAACGATGGCTGGAAAGACCTGTTCGTGACGCGAGGCGATGTGGAGTCGCTACCGCAGGGTGGCGAGCAGGTGGATCAATACAACACAGTATTTCGGAATCCCGGCGCGGCAGGGAAATGGACGGCTCTCACGGAGGAAGCCGGGCTGGCGGCGAGCCCGCCGGCAAGGCACCGGGGTTGTGCATTCGCGGATCTGGATGGCGACGGGCGTATTGACGTGGTGGCGACGGCGCTATCGAAAGAGGCTGAGATCTGGATGAACCGGAGTCCGGCAACGGGACACTGGCTCGACATCGCGCTCGAAGGCGCCAAAAGTAATCGCGACGGGATTGGCGCCCGAATCAAGCTTGCAACCAAGAACGGGGTTCAATATAACCACATGACGACAAGCGTGGGTTATGCTTCGTCGAGCGACGGGCCGGTGCATTTTGGTTTGGGCGCAGACGCCATGGCGGAGGGCATCGAGATTCAGTGGCCTTCCGGAATTGTCCAGCGGCTGGCGAATGTGGCGGCTGACCGGGTGCTGCGGGTTAGGGAGCCAATGCAATAAGCGCATTGCTCGGAATGTCCAATTGAACCTGACTGATGCCACGGGGCCGAATTTGGAACGGACTCTTCGACATTTGAATCTGGCGCTTGAAGAATCACCGGTACCCGAGTTCGAATGGAATCGCCTGGCGCAAGTTCTTGGGCCCGACCTGCTTGGCCGGCTTTTGGGAACCTCGGCAACAAGCGTCCGGCGTTACCGATCGAATGCAAGAACGACTCCAGATGAGGTCGCGGAGAGATTGCATTTCCTGAGTCTTGTTGTAGGTGATCTCGCGGGGGCGTACAACGAAATCGGTATTCGCCAATGGTTTGAGCGGAAACGCGCGCAACTCGACGGGCGCGCGCCGCTGGATTTTCTGAAAGGGCGATGGCTGCCTGCTCAGCCGGGCCCGCGGCGCATTCAGGAGCTGGCAGGTGCGCTACTCTCCGCACCTGCCACATGATTGTATACCGGCACGCCGACCCGCGCTTTCCGTTTCTTTGGGAAGATGACGAGCAACCGCCTGCACGCTGGCATGGCCACGGCGAGGGTCCCGTTCAGTACCTGGCGGACACTCCTGATGGCGCTTGGGCAGAATTTCTGCGGCACGAAGGCATCACCCAGGAATCCGAACTCGTGAATGTGCGCCGCGCATTGTGGGCGATTGAGGCGCCTGATGAGCTGCGGCCAGAGGCGCCTGGAGTAGACGAGGGTGTGCTTGTTGGCGGATTGGGAGCCTATGAAGAGTGCCGGGAGGAGGCCAGACGATTGCGCAAGAGAGGGACGCAAGCACTTCGCTCGCCATCGGCCGCCTTGCTTCCAGGAAGCGCTGGCGGATGGAAGGTCGAGGGGGGTCTACAGCGCGCCGCTGAACGAGACGGGTTTGTCTTCGCGGTATTTGGTACGCGTCCGGACTTCGTTGGCTGGATGGCGACGTTTGCTGGACGGCCGCCTTCGGATCTGCTCGCGCGGGTTCGTCATCTTCTTTAGACGTGTTGAAGCGGGTCGCCGGAATTGTGCTGCGGGTTAGGGAGCGAGCGGAATGAGAACCCGGCGCCGTGGAGTTTTTCTGCGCAGCCACCACTCGGCAACGATCAGGTTTGGGACCCAGCAGAGCCATGAGACGGTGATGTAGGCCGCGTGAAAAGAAACACGCGCCACAAATAAGAGCAGCGGCAGCTCGTTACGCAGCGTAAACGCGGCGAGCGCCAGAGCAAAACTGCGGACCATCCACTCGCGGTGGGCGCGAAAGCGCTGCGCGCGAGCAGTGGCATAGCCCTTCCACGCAGTCCAAAACCATAGCACCGCCAGCACACCAAATCCGAAGTGAGTGGGCCATCCTTCTTCGGAGAAGAACGACAGAAGAAAACCTGCTACGGAGGAAGCAGCAACGGCGATCAGGTAGACACGGCCGAGCCAGCGGTGCCAGGCGGCATGCACGTTGCGGAGCCAAGTCCAAAATTGCCAGGGGCCGGAGAGTAGCGCGATTGCTCCGGCAGTGGCATGAAGCTGCAGTAACGGCAGACGCTGCGAATAGTGCCCTTGCGACGGCGGGATCACGAGGTAGCGAACGATGGCGTAACCCGCGACGCCGAGGCATGGCAGCACCCAAATAGCCCAAAGCCTGGATGCGCGCTTGCGCACGTTTTTCTGTAACGGCTCTGTACCGACGGCGGACATTCCTCAGAAGATACGACCGGCGCTCGTTCGGCGTTCCGGCATTCTGCGGGCCTTCGGATTTGTGCAGCAGCCGGCGAAGCAAGCAGCGCAAGTTTCTCTAAAAGCGCACGCGGCGTACGCGATGATCGTAACCGCTCTTATTAGCCGTGAATGTGATCTCAAGCCGCTCCGATTGACGCGGGTTATAGACAAGTGCGGGCCGGAAACATACCAGGCACTTACTATCCGGGTACCGGACGCATGGATAGACGATGCCGTTCGAACCCTCATTCAACAGCCGGCGTGCAAGCTCCTGGGAGGAAGCATAACACTGCGGCACAGGTTCAGGCTGGAGGAATTGGGAAAAATCCTCGGGCGGCTCCAGCACATGAAAATCTCCGCGGAAATTCGCCAGCCAATCGTCGTAAGTGGATACGTCGCGGGCGGGCCGCTCGCCTGGCTCGTCCGGAACGATGATCTCGCTCAAGCGCCTGCTCTTGTGATAGACGACTTCGGCGATGGAGGCCTTCTGGCGGTCTGCCGCATACCAGGCGCCGCGCGTGGAGTCGCTAAAGCGCGAGCCTGATTCACTTGCGTGCGTGTAGGCCGCATTTACGATATGCGCGTTCGGGATACCGTATACCAGCTCAAAAGTGCTGATTCCGATTAACCCGCGCTGTTCGGCCTGGACGCGGTCATTAGTGGCGCCGTCCAGCAAGACGACGTTTTCGAGGTCTTCGGGATCGGAAGTAAGGTCTGAGAGTACGGTCCCGCTTTCGCTGTAGCGCGACGGGATCAGCCGGTGCGAATTCTGCCAGTGGACATTGCCGATGGGTGGGCGAATCGGCGGGCTGGCTGTAGGGCGCACTGGCGGACCCGAAGGGCGAATGGGAGTATCTCTCAACGGCCGCCGCGCCAGGCATCCAACATGCGCCGTACCTGAAACATTCCGGGCTGGCCGTGGCGAATCATATAGTCGAGCGGCGGGGCGCCGCCGAACATCGGTGCCCGATTGCCGAGCGTGATCCAGCGGTCCGCCAGTTCATCCCCGAAGTAGATATGCAGAGCCTTGTAGATACCGATTACAAGTGAGATTCGTATTAAGGCGTCCTGGGTCAGCTTTTGCTTCTTCGGTTGGGTCTTCCAGGCGTGGAAGGTGGAGGACGCAATGCCGCCCAGCAATCCCCGCGCCTGCGCATCCGTGAGTCCCCAGCGCGCGGCGATCTTAGTAAAAGCTTTGAGGGCGCTGCTACTCAACTGTTCGCGGACTTTGGGGTCGGTCAGATCCGGTGAGCGGTCGAACGAATAGCCCGCAACCAGAGGTGGAACTACGAGGGTGGCCATAAGTTCTCGATTCCGTATCGATTATTTCACGATTTCGATAAGTTATGCAATGGCTAATTGAACTCAGGCCACCTTGGCGCCCCGTTTTCTGGCGGGTTTCGCCTTGCCGGCAGCGGTGGTTTTCGACTCCGAACGGGCGGTTTTGGCCAGGCTCTGCTGCAAAGCTTGCATGAGGTCGATGACGGGAGCTTTCTTCGGCTGACGGATGGGCGTCACTTTGTGACCCTTCCGCTTGGCTTCTATCAGCTTTTCGACGTTTTGCTTGTATTCGTCGTGATACTGCTCGGGCCTGAAGGCGCCTGCAAGCGTGTCGATCAGCTTTTTCGCAAGGTCCAGCTCTTTTTTATCGAATTTGGCTTGTTTGGGAGCGGGCACTTCATTGGCTTTGTGCAGTTCGTCAACGAAGTACATGGTGTGCAAAACGATGCTCTTCTCGGCGGGGCGAAGAATGACGATGTGCTCGCGGCCGTGCATGGCGACTTTGGCCAGCGCGTCGTATTTGGTTTCTTTCATGGCTGCGAGGAGGAGCGAATACGGGCGGCTGACGGATTCTTCGGGGCCGACGTAATAAGACTTTTCAAAGAAGATGGGGTCGATCTCATCCATCCTGACGAACTGTAGAATCTCC
Source organism: Terriglobia bacterium (assembly GCA_021324185.1). Classification (GTDB taxonomy): domain Bacteria; phylum Acidobacteriota; class Terriglobia; order Bryobacterales; family Bryobacteraceae; genus Bog-105. The sequence goes on from JAJPJN010000038.1 coordinate 56,039, forward strand.
ATGGAGCGCGCCGTGGGAGGCGCTACTTTTTCGAGCTCTTCCGGATCGACGACGACGTATTGATTCTTTTCGTATTCGTAGCCTTTGACGATCTCGTCGCGGTCGAGCGGCTTGTCTTCGGCAGCGCAATACATGACTTCCTTAACGCGCGACAGATCTTTTTTATGCAGCAGGTGGAAGTGAACGGGCTCGGGGCGCGCGGCCGCGAAGAGCCGGATGGGAAAGGAAACGAGGCCGAAGGTGAGATAGCCTTTCCAGACGGTTGCGGGCATAGTTGTTACTTATGTTCTCAAAAAAAGGGTGGGCGGGCATGGGCGGACGAAAAGCTGCTTACTGCACCTGCCACTGCGCAGCTTGTATTTGGGCCGCGGGAACCGGCTTTACTGCTACCGTTTCCCGGCCGCGGGGAGCGAGTTTTACTTCTGTCGCATTGGAGTTGAACGACTGGCAAAATGAGAATATTTCGGGCAGCCCTGCCTCGATCTCCTCCCAGGCAGCAACCTTGTACTTACCGGGAGAAAGATGGGCGATTCGAAAGAATCCCCGCTCATCAGTTATGGTTGCCGCCATAACATTAGCGCCCTGGGAGGGGCGATCATCTGCCGGCCAAACAGATACCCAAACGGCAGGCAAGGCGTTGTCCTTCGCATCACGCACGATCCCGCTGATCTCGGCGGCTTCTGCTGAGAGCACGATTTCGAGTTCACCGCTCGATGCGGAACTCAGATCGAGACCCGCAGCGGTAATGTCTTGCCCTCCGAAAACAACACTCTTGAGGTAAGTACTTTCCGGCAGGTTGGCCACCAGTACCCGATATCGATCTGGCGGGACGAACGGCAACAGAAAGGTCCCTTCTATAGTCGTTGTCGCCTTCGGCGCGTTAATCGAGGTATGCTCGATTGCTTCCAGACGCACTTGAATGCCCGATACCGGGATGGCGCTCGTTGCGTGCTGGGCCGAATTGCCAGACGATCGGGCGGTAGGCTCGCTGGGGGACACGATGGGGCTCCCGGATCTAGCCTGTCCCTCCGGCAATTCCTGCGCGTTTGGTTTGTAGCCTGGAGGTGGCGGAGGCAGAAGACCAGCTTTTGTGCTGTCCGGTGTGACCGATGTGAGGGGATTTGCCGTCGCGCCGGGGTTTGCCGGTTCGGTCTGCGGCGCTCGGTCGCTCTCGCTTTCAATGCGAATTCTCCCGGTCAGATCGGGCGTTCTAACGAGCGGAAGCTTTAGCCCGGTGACATTTTCGTCCTCGACTTCAACGGTGATTCTGCCTCCGAACCGCCGATTGCTTCCCGGATCGATGCGAATACGTGCCGGTTCAAGGTAGTAGGCGCCGGGAACAACCTCATCGAACGCAAAAGTCCCGTCCTGATGTACGGCTGCCAAACGGGGGCTGACGGCCTCGAGCGGGTCGAATCCGGCACGCGTAAGTGCCAGCACGAGCGTTCTCTCCGGCGGCTCCAACCCTGCCCAATTCACCTTGCCTTCGACCCGGAGCAACTTAACCGGCTTGAGGTGAAAATCGATGGCCCCGACGAACTCTCCCGGCCGCACTGGAATTGGCACAGCGTCTTCGGGGGACTCCGCCCCCGGATAGAATGTCGTGCGCAGCACGGCCTGCAGGGCCTCCCGCTGCCTGTCCTCATGGACACCGGCGACTCGCAACGGCGCGCTTTGATTCACCCGCACGTAGTATCTTCCGGGAGGGAGCGGGCGAAGTGCGAAGCGGCCCTCTGCATCGGTGCTGGCGGAAGCCATAGGAAACAGCTCGCGGTGTCCGCTGCTATACAAGGCCCGCAGCGCAACGACGTTTGCCTCAGGAACTGGCTCATCGTTTTCGTTCCGAACCCGTCCGGAGATCACGCTTTCAGGCACTAACTCGATATCTAAGTTCTTGAGCGTGGCGCCAGCGGTGACCTGGACCACGATTCCCGGAGCCGGTGTGGCCAGCGAACGCATTCCATAGAAACGGCGAACATATCCGGGCTGATCGGCATAAATCCGATAACTTCCAGGAGCCACTTTGTCGAATACATACACCCCGCCGCTCTGGGCTTCAGTGCGATAGGCCGCCTCATTGGGATCGGGACTGGAGGGGATGTCCGAACCGGCACGCCGCAAAGCGACGGAGGCGCTGGGCAACGGTGTTCCGTCGCTCTGATTTAGTATGCGGCCTTCGAGGCGCGCTTGGTTCCTCGCCGGTCCTTCAGGTATCTCCTGAGACTTGGCCGGAACGAATCCGGCACCCGCGAGAAAGGCCAGGTAGAAAATTATGTTCCTGGTTGATGCCATTGAGGAACCACTGCTTCGACGAGCTATTCCGGTGGAGCGAATCTGAGCCTGACCTTTCCATCGCTGCCCCGAGTCATATAGAGCAGCAGGTGTGGATCTATTTTCCCCACTTCCATTCGGGCTTTTCGGAGCGCCTCCGGTGTGATGATCATTCCGGGCCGTAAGGTGATCGCTTTTTGCAGCCGTTGTTGCTCCTGGCTTGAGACGCCCTCGATTTTCAAACTTGCCAATGGCACTCCGTAAGGAGGTGGTGGGGGTGGCGGCAGAGGCCCTTTTGGAGACCCGTCCTGAGCGTTGGCGGAGAAGGCGAGTGCCGCGAAGAGAACCGCCGATGTCAACGCGGGACGCGCGGCCGCGAAGAGGCGGATGGGAAAGGAAACGAGGCCGAAGGTGAGATAGCCTTTCCAGACGGTTGCGGGCATAGTTGTTACTTATGTTCTCAAAACGGCCGACGGGCATGGGCGGGCATAGGCAGGAACGAATCTGCTGAGGTTGTAGACTGCGGTTGCGAGGGATGATTTGAGCACCATTGCAAATGACACCGCTGAGATTCTGACTGCTTTCGGCGTTAGAAAAGAGTCCTTCTCCAGCGGAGATTTCTGTGTACGCACGCCGATTACTGGTGAAACAATCGGGCAGGTTCAGAGCACGGCAGCCGCCGAGGTCAACCGCCGGATCGAGGCCGCCCAGGCAGCCTTTATCGAGTGGCGCAACGTGCCCGCTCCGAAACGGGGCGAATTCATTCTGAAATTCGGTGAGACTCTGCGCGCCAACAAGGAACGGCTCGGGTGCCTGGTGACGATTGAGGCGGGCAAGATCCTGTCCGAGGGACTGGGCGAAGTCCAGGAGATGATCGACGTTTGCATTTTTGCAGCCGGCTTGTCGCGGCAGCTCCACGGGCTGACCATCGCGACCGAACGGCCCAACCACAGAATGATGGAGACGTGGCACCCGCTCGGGGTGGCGGGTATCATCTCGGCGTTCAACTTCCCGGTGGCGGTGTGGGCGTGGAATGCGGCGCTGGCGCTGGTCTGCGGGAATGCAATTGTATGGAAGCCGTCCGAGAAAACACCGCTCACGGCGCTCGCCACGCAAGCCCTATTCGAGAAAGCGGCAGCGGATTTCGGCGGTGCCCCCCAGAATCTTTCCTCCGTTTTGATTGGCAGCCGGGGGGTGGGTGAGGCGCTGGTGGATCATCCGCTGGTGGCGCTGGTTTCGGCTACCGGATCGACGGGCATGGGGCGGCAGGTGGGGCCGCGTTTAGCCAGGCGGTTTGCGAAATCGATTTTAGAGCTGGGCGGTAATAATGCGGCCATTGTTTGTCCATCGGCCGATCTGGATCTGACGATTCGCGCTGTCGCATTCGCAGCGATGGGGACGGCCGGGCAGCGCTGCACAACCTTGCGGCGCTTGCTTGTGCAGGAAAGCATTTACGGCGGCTTGCTGGCGCGGCTGAAGCAGGTTTGGGCGTCCGTGGCGGTGGGCGATCCGCGCCAGCCGGGCACGCTGGTGGGACCGCTCATTGACGGGCAGGCGTATGAATCGATGCAAAAGGCGCTGCAGGAAGCGCGGGCGGCAGGAGCGAGCGTGTTCGGGGGCGAGCGCGTTTGTATTGAAGGGCGGGATGCGGCGTTCTATGTGAAACCGGCGCTGGTCGAAATGCCCGAACAGAACGAGACGGTGAAGCGCGAGACATTTGCGCCCATTCTTTACGTGATGCGGTATCGAGATCTTGAAGAAGCGATACGAATTCACAACGACGTTCCGCAGGGGCTCGCGTCATCCATTTTTACCAACGATCTTCGGGAAGCCGAGCGCTTCTTATCTGCGGAAGGTTCCGATTGCGGCATCGCGAACGTGAACATCGGGCCTTCGGGGGCGGAGATTGGCGGCGCGTTCGGTGGCGAGAAAGAGACCGGCGGCGGGCGTGAATCCGGCTCGGATGTATGGAAGTTCTATATGCGGCGGGCGACGAACACCATTAATTACGGCTCGGAGTTGCCGCTGGCACAAGGCGTTCAGTTTGAGATTGCGCCGTGATGTTCACTTGGGGGCGAAGATCGATTTCAACTGAGAGATCAGCTCAACGGCGGCAATCCAGATATTCAGCAGACCCAAACCGCTGAGCGCGGCGCGAAAGTACGGGCTGACCCAAACAGCGGCAAAGCGCGGCGAGTGAACGGGCACCCAGCTTTGGTCCCAATTGGCGAGCCATGGAAAGACAGTGAGGAAGATGCCGATTTCGAGCGCAAAAATCACCATGCAGAAGCCCAGAACACGGCGATGCCAGCGTACAAAGCGGTTTTGCTTTTTGCCGGTTTCGTGGGCTGAAGGCGCTTGCGCTGGAGTGGTCATGCGAGGGCCTCTTGAGTGATCGCCGCGAGAACAGCGGCTTCGAATTCGCCGGTTTCAAACAGCTCGCCTTGTACTGGCTGGCCGAGATAACCGGTCCAATGGGTGTGAGGGCTGCTGGCGCGAACCGGGAAAAAACTGAAGCGATGGAGAAGTGTAGGGCCGTGTTTGCGGAGGGCGCGTTTGTGATCGGGTGTCGAATAGCCTTTGTTCGAAGCCAGATGATATTGCGGGAAGACCTGGTCCCATTGCGCCAGGCATTCATCGCGATGCACTTTGGCCAGGATGGAAGCGGCAGCAATGGCGCGGCAGCGCGCATCGCCATCAATTAAGGGAAGCTGCTCGACGGGAAGGTCAATCTTTATCGCATCGATCAGCAGATAATCCGGCTGGATAGAGAGTGCTTCAACCGCGCGCTTCATCGCCAGGCGGGAAGCTTGCAGGATGTTGATCTGATCGATCTCGTAAACATCGGCTGCGCCCAGCGCCCAGGCAATGGAGCGCGCCTTGATTTGCCGGGCCAGCTTTTCGCGATCGGCGGCATCGAGAATCTTGCTGTCATGCAGGCCGCGAATAGGACGCTCGGGATGGAGAATGACTGCGGCGGCGAAGACCGGGCCGAACAAGCAGCCGCGGCCGACTTCATCGACGCCTGCAACGTGCGTAAAGCCGCGCGCGCGGGCTTCGCGCTCATAGGTGCTCAGGCAACGGATAGACCTGTCGCAGGCGCCGTTTTTCGGTACTGTCTTGCGGCGATTGCCGGTGTTTGCCACGGCTGCGCCTGGAAGCTATTCGCGCTCGCGGAGCCGTGCGGCTTTGCCTTTCAGGCCACGCAGGTAGTACAACTTGGCGCGGCGGACGCGGCCGGTCCGGATCAGATCGATGTGATCGATGACCGGCGCATGCACGGGAAAAATGCGCTCCACCCCCTGGCCGAAGCTGACTTTTCGAACCGTAATGGTTTCCCCCATGCCCGTGTTCTTGCGGGCGATCACGGTGCCTTCAAAGGCCTGAAGACGCTCCTTGTCGCCTTCTTTAATACGAACGTGAACGCGGATGGTGTCGCCCGGGCGAAACTCGGGGTGGGGCGTCTGGCGTGCGTTCTTGCTGATGAATTTGCTAACAAGTGCGTTTTGCATGTTGGTCCTATTGTCCTTGGCGGCTCGGGAACAGGTCCGGTCGAAGCCGCTGTGTTTTTTCGCGCGACGCTTGCTGGCGCCAGCGCCTGATCTCCTCATGATTGCCGCCTAAAAGCACTTCAGGCACTTTCCAGCCGCGAAACTCCGCGGGCCGGGTATACTGCGGGCAATCCAATAATCCGTCGTTCTCCACGCTAAAACTTTCATTGCGCGCGGAATCTTCATTTCCCAGCACGCCCGGCAGCAACCGCGCCACCGAATCCACTATCATGGCGGCAGCCAGCTCGCCGCCGCTCAACACAAAATCTCCGATCGAGATCTCGTCATCGGCCAGATGCTCAGCGACGCGCTCATCCACGCCTTCATAACGGCCGCACAAAAGGACGAGATCGTCCAGTTCCGCGAACCCTTGCGCCATGGATTGCGTGAACGGCCGGCCTTGCGCCGAAAGCAGAACGACTTTCTGCTTGGCATTCCGCGCGGGCAGGATCGCCTCGACCGCTTCGAATAGAGGTTGTGCTTTCAACAGCATGCCCTCACCGCCGCCAAACGGCCGGTCGTCTACAGAACGGTGACGATCGTAAGTCCAGTTTCGCAGATCATGTACCCGAATTTCCAACAGTTTGTCCGCTTGGGCTCGCGCGACAACGCCGTGGTTAAACGGCCCAAGGAAAAACTCTGGAAAGATCGTCACGATGTGGAACGTCATCGTTCAGAGTTCCAATAAACCTTCGGGCAGCTCG
>JAJPJN010000175.1 GCA_021324185.1 Terriglobia bacterium
CGGCGGCGGCTTCACGATGTCGAATCCTCGAAAAAGTATAAAGCCGATGAGGAGAGATTTCCACGCCACGGGCGCGGCGATGAGCGTGATCATCTGACCTGCCACTTCGTCGATGACGACGAATCCGGGATCTTTGATGCCAGTTTCACGCGAAACGCGAGTGGCGGCGGGAATACCGATCGCCGTGGCGATGATGGCGAGTGCGATGGCGGCGAAAGTTTGGGAGGGCGCAGGGATCCACCGGCAGAGAATCCACCAGAGCAGAACGGTCGCGAGAGATGCCCATGTGCCAGGGCCGGGCTTCAGGCGACCGATGCCGAAAAATGTCGCGACCACCCAGGCCCAGGTGCCGGCAGGCGAACGCGATTCCCCCGCTGCAGCCGACGAGGTGCCCTCGCGATTTTGATTTTCAGTGTTTAGGCTTGTCACCGTGGTCGCCCGGAGGAGTGTAATCCAAGCCCGCTTCTTCAGGGTCGGTGATCGGAGTCGAGATGACGTAGCCGCCACTTGCCCATTTGCCAAGATCGATCAGGCGGCAACGCTCGCTGCAGAAGGGGAACTCGGGATCGGTGCGCACCACGATCTTTCTGCAGGTGGGACAGCGAAGACTGCGGATTTTCCTGCGAGGCATGGGAATTTGCAATTTAGTAATTTGCAATTGGTAATTAAAACCGTCTGCTGAGTCTTCTGCTGCAATGTCCCCGTATGGGGTCGCAAATTGCAAATTACAAATCACTCAATTACAAATTTACAAAATCCTCGCGACGAGATCGTAGTCGTGCGCTTCGGTGATTTCGCACCGATAGAACGTACCGAAGTTTGGACCCCGACCGTCGGGAAAATCGTTCACATAAACCTTGCCGTCAATCGCGGGCGCGTGCATCGCGGTGCGGCCCTCGAGCAGCAGCTCGCTTTCCCCCGACGGTCCCTCGAGCAATAGATCGAATTGCTTTCCTACGAGTTGGCGGCGCTTTTTGCGGCTGATCTGGCGCTGCACTGACATCAGTTTCTTCCGGCGTTGCTCAATCACGCGCGTGGGAACTTTCTCGCCCAGTTCAAAAGCTGCCGCACCTTCTTCGTCAGAGTAGCCGAAGACACCCATCCAGTCGAACTGCGCCTCGCCGACAAAATCGCAGAGCTCCTGAAATTCTAGCTCCGTCTCGCCGGGGAAACCCACGATGAATGAAGTACGCAGCGTGACGTTCGGGATGGTGCGGCGCATTTTTTCGATGGAGCGGAGGAACAGGTCAGCGCCGCCGCCACGCTTCATGCGTTTCAGAGTAGCCGGCGAGGCGTGCTGCAGCGGAACGTCGATGTACGAACAGATCTTTTCGTGGACGGCGATCGCGTCGAGCAGCCGGCCGGTAATTTTGTTCGGATACGCGTACAAAAAGCGTACCCAGCGCAGGTTTTCGATGGCCGCAAGTTTTTCCAGCAGCAGCGCCAGGCCATCCTTCAGGCCAAAATCTTCGCCGTAACAGGTGGTGTCCTGGCCGATGAGGGTGATTTCGCGGACGCCGGAGCGCGCGAGTTGCTCAGCTTCGGCAATGACGGACTCGAAGCGGCGCGAGCGAAATTTTCCGCGCAGCTGCGGGATGATGCAGAAGCTGCAAGGGTGATCACAGCCTTCGGCAATCTTGATGTAAGCCGAGTGACGCGGTGTCGCGAGGATACGCGGCGTGGCGTCATCGTAAAGATAGTTCGGTAGGTCGGAGATGGCGCCGTCCCACGATTCGCGCGTAAAACGCCCCTGGGCCGCACGCGCGCCGGCCTCAGGACGCGATTGCAGAATATTGAATGGAGAATCGTTGCGAACCGGCTCCGCAATTCCTGCTGCAGCCAGAATTTGTTCCAGCTCACCGGTGCCAACCACGGCGTCCACCTCAGGGATGTTCTTGCGAATCTCGTCGCGGTAGCGCTCCACCAGGCAGCCCGCCACCACGAGTTTCTTCGCGCGGCCTGAGGTTTTGTGTTGGGCCATTTCGAGGATGGCGTCCACGGATTCGCGTTTAGCGGAATCAATGAACGAACAGGTATTGACCACGATGACGTCCGCATCCTCGGCGCGGGCGGTCAATTCGGCACCTCCACGCGAGAGCAGGCCCATCATGACCTCGCTGTCCACCAGGTTTTTGGGACACCCCAGGCTGACGAAGCCGACCTTCGGCTTGGGCTCGATGGGACGCATTTCAGCCGCGTTCTGTGGGGCTACAGTGAGGTCTTTCACAGGCATGGAATCTATCTATTCTAGCACCCGTCTCCGGCCGTAGATTCAGCCGGGCACGGCCCGAAAAATAGATGAGGAGGCATATTCGGTGTAGACCGCGTCACGGGCCGTTTACCTAAGATTGGACGAAGGGTGCACGAGGTTACGTCACATCGTCAGCATGCCGCATGCATCAGCCGTTCGAATTCCGCTGTCAGGATGCACAGCAGCGCAGATCTGCGAAGCCAAACTTCAGCCGATGGGGCAAGCCTTGGCGGATTTGTTCATCGGTGAAACTTAGATGTGGCGCAAGTTCCGATGGAGGCGCAGGAAAGGGCGGCTCCGGTTCAACGACGCCCTCGGCAAGAATACGTACCTGGGCCACAGCTACAAGGGGGACTTTCATTGTCCATTCCAGGACGTGTGCGAAGGCGCGATGGAACCAAACCGGTGCCGGGAATATGTAAACACGCCGTCCAAACACCCGGGCGACCCGCCGGGCTGCTTCGCTGAGCCGCAACTCCTCCGGCCCAGTTACGGCTACTGTCGCGCGTGGCATCTTGTGATCCAAAAGGGCGGCGCACAGCAAACCGACCACGTCCCGTACAGCGAGAGGACGAATAGGCCGCTCATGGAAACCGACCGTCGCAAACAGCGGAAGCGTATTCAGGCTCTTCGTCAGGTGGTCGAGCATGTGATCCCCCAACCCATAAATCATTCCGGCTTTCAAGATCGTGTAATCCAGCCCAGATCGGCGCAGGATTTCTTCTGCCGCCCACTTCGATTCGTGATAAGCCGAACCGCAGTTCGGGCGCGCTCGGAGGAAGCTGAGCATAACAACCTTCGGCACCCCTGCTGACCGGGCCGCGTCAGCCACGACCTGTGTACCGCGGATGTGAACTCTCCGATAAGTCTGTTGGCCAGTTTCGCGATTAATTCCGGCACAGTGTGCAACCGCATCGCAGCCCTGCAGTCCTCGGGCCAGTTGCTCGGAATCGGTTAAGTCGGTTTCATACCAGCTCAACTTAGGAGAACTCAGTTCCACCTCCGGGGAACGGATGCCACGGCTGATAGCTACAATCTCATGACTGCGGGCCAGCAGCGCTTTCGCAAGATGGCTTCCGACAAATCCTGATGCGCCCGTGATTGCGATCCTCATTTTCGTCTCCTCTGACGTATTCTGCGTCGTTGCAATAGCTGCGTCGGACAGATCGCGGCGAGAAAATCGCCAACCGCATTCGCGACGTTGTGGGGTTCCAGCCGATAAAGAATGCGATTACCGGCACGACGGTCGCTCACCAGTTCGGCTGATTTAAGGATGGCTAGATGGCGCGAAATTGAAGGACCGGAGATCTCAAAATGGGCAGCAATTTCTCCCGCCGCCATTTCCGAATGCTTCAGCTCCTGGAGGATTTGCCGCCGTGTTGGATCGGCGAGCGCCTTAAATACACGTGAAATCGAACTCATACTACTATTATAATTAGCTAAATAGCTAAATAGGTAAAGGCAAAAATGTTGTGCAGCCAAATTGCTGAACCGGCACAGGTTGAGGTACCTGGGGGGCCAGATTTGAGGCGACACACACCAGCCGAGAGAAGTGGAGGGGCTCCTATCTTTCCGGGCCATATCGCTCGGCCCTCACCTGCGGGGTTACTTCTCGCGCCGCTGCGCGCGCATCACAGAACGCGTTTCGGCCTAACGCACCTTGAGTGGGTATTTATGCGTCGGAGGAGGAATGATGCCGTTCATGCGCAGGTATTCGGCAATTTGGCCGTAATGAACGGAGATGTGCCAGACCGCGGTGATCGCCATGCCCACGCGGGTATTCGGTCCGGCGTAGGGTCCATCGACACGATCGAGGGCGTTCTTTTCGTTGATGGTCGCGAGGACTTTGTTGCCGTAATCGAAAGAATCGCGCAGATATTTCAAGAGCTCAGCCTTCGTGGCAGCTTTCACAGGACCGCCTTTTTCGCAATGCTCCGGCGGCGTTCTGCCTTCGATTTGGTTGAAGAACCCGTAATTCGAGCATGCAACGTGCTTGACCTGCTCGGCGAACGTCCGCGCGTCTTTGAAGTTGCCGTTCGTGGGGACAAACGAGTACTTCGCTTCCGGCATCGCTTCGGCGCTTTCGAGAAATTCGCCTTCCGCGTATGAGAGCGAGAAGCCGACGGAATGGGCGAGGTTCTTGGGGATGTCGTCCTGCTGGGCAAGCAAGCTGATACAGAGCAGACACAACAAGGACGCGAACATAACAGTTCTCATACAAGTTCTCCGATACACGGGCATCGAGGATACACCTTGCCTGCGTCGGAGAAATCGAGAGACGTGAGGCATTCCAATCACGTTCAGCGCTCATGTTTGTTGATTGTTTTGAGAACAGTTATTTTTTCGAGGAACAGATTTCTTCGTACAACTCGGGCAGACGTTGGGCGTCGCTCGGGGAATCGGCGAAGCGGGCCTTTTCATAGTGGCGGGTAAAGCGCTCTACGGACGCGCGCAACTGGGGGTCTTCAATGATGGTGATGAATTCGGTTGGGGTGTGGGATGGTGATTTGCGCCAACCGCGCTTCCCAACGAATCGCGTCATGCGCGCGTACCAGATGCTGGCGGCTATCTGCGGGGCGCGTTCCGGACGGGCGGCCACTTGACGGTTGCGAATGGCGCGCCAAACTTGCCGTCCCTTGAAAATGCCCAGCAGCAATAGCCCACACAG
>JAJPJN010000040.1 GCA_021324185.1 Terriglobia bacterium
AATGCCCTGCTAAAGCTCAGAAAAGAAAGAGAAAAGTCCGAAATTGGCTTTGTTCGCCGGAAACGCGAAGAAGCCGAAGAAACGCGTCGCGCCGAGCTCCATCCGTTCAAAGTCGCCACCGCCAAAGCCCGTGCCGAGCACGCACAATCGAACGCCATCGCCGCCGGAATCCGCGCCGCAACGCAAATGGAACGCTTCGGGGGCCCTGACTTCGTCAAAAACTTCGCCCAAATGGCCGCATGAGACCGTTCTTGTGGGGTCGGGCTTTCCAGCCGGCACCCCCCCTTCGCGCTTCTTGATATCTTTGTCGAGTGAGATAACCCTTGCTGCTCCGTGAATTCAAACACTCTCTCCGCAATCTCTGGAAATCGCCCGCTTTTGCCTTAACCGCGATCCTCACCCTCGCCCTCGGCATCGGCGCAACCACTACCGTCTTCACGGTGGTCGATTCCGTCATCTTGAAGCCGTTGAGTTACCGCAACAGCGGCCAACTGGTTGTCGTTTGGGAAAAAGTCAAATTTCTGGCCACCAGCACCAAGCCATACCTCGGGCCGAATCCTCGTCACGAGGATTTCTGGAACGGCCACAGCACGGCATTCAGCGGATTGTGCCTGCTGCAGGTCGGCACGCGCGGAGTAACTCTGGGCGCCGACCACCCCCATCTGGTCGGCAGCATCCTCGCGCAGCCCAATTTCCTTGATCTCTTAAAAGTCACTCCGTTCATGGGCCGTAACTTTACGCCCGTCGACGGCGTGAAAGGCCACGATCAGGTCGCCATCATCACCTATTCCATGTGGCAGGGACTGTTTCACGGCGATCCCAGCGTAATTGGCAAAAAGCTCCGCATCGGCGATGCGCCGTACGAAATCATCGGCGTGCTTCCGAAAGATTTCCGATTTCCCAACCGCCGCATCCTGAGTTCGTTCCCCTCAAAGCAAACCGTTGCCACTGCGCCGCCAATCGAAATGGTGCAACCCTTCGCAATTAATCCAAACGATTACGGCTGGGGAAGCGACTACGGCAACTGGATCGCGCTGGGGCGTCTCAAACCCGGCATAAGCGCCGCGGAAGCCCAATCGCAACTCAATATTCTGCAGCACCGCATCCAAAACGAGTTCGGTGTTTCCACCCATGTGCCCAATGCCTTGCTCACCTATGTGCAGCCCATGCAGGATGCAATGGTGGATAGCTCCCGCACCGCTCTCTGGATGCTCATGGCCGCCGTGATCGCGTTAATGCTCATCGCCTGCATCAACCTCGCCAACGCCCAGCTCGGGCGCGCCGTTTCGCGCGAACGCGAAGCCGCCGTCCGCAGCGCGTTGGGTGCATCCGCGAGCCAACTATTGTGGAGTTCTTTAGCGGAAAGCGTCCTGCTCGCCATTCTCGGCGGCGCAGCCGGCATTTTGCTCGCCTTCAATGCCTTAGCTCTCTTTAAGCGATACGCCCCGGTCGATCTGCCCCGCATGGCCGAAATCCAGCCGGACTACACCGTGCTCTTGTTTGCCATGGCCGTCGTGATCGGCTCGGCGCTCTTTTTCGGCATTCTGCCGGCCCTGCATTTTGTTCGAACCGATCCGCAACAGGCCCTGCAACAGAACAGCGCCCGCACCCAAGGCACTCAACAGGGCCGCCGTCTGCGGTTAGCGCTCATTGGAATCCAGGTTTTCGGTTGTACAGCCCTGCTGTTAATCACCGGCCTCTTCGCCAAGAGCTTGGCGAATCTGCTCCAAAGCGATCGCGGTTTCGATACCGCCAACATAGTCACCGCCGAAGTGAAACTGCCCAGCCGCGCCTATCAAACAATCGCCCACCAGCGCATCGCATTCGATGATGGCGTTCTCGACCGCTTGCGCTCGCTCCCGGGCGTGAAATCCGCCGCCTTGGTCAGCGCAATGCCACTCGAAGGAGAAACCTGGATTGAATCAATCAGGCGGCCTGACAAGCCCGTCGAACACCCGCCGTTATGGAACCTGCGCTGGGTCAGCGCCGGTTATTTCCAGCTCATGCGCGAGCGTCTCGTGGCGGGTCGCTTTTTTGAAGAACGCGACCGCGACACAAACAACGCTGTCATTTCCGAAAGCAGCGCCAAAGCCGGGTGGCCGGGCGAAAATCCGCTTGGCCATCAATTCAAATGGCGCGACAAGGTGTTCACCGTAATCGGCGTCGTCGCCGATTCTCGAATCAATTCGCTCAAGGATACGCCCGCCAACATGGCCTACATCTCGTATCGAACTCTGCCGCCCTGGAACCTATTCTTCCTCGTGCGCAGCAGCCAATCGCCTGAATCGCTAATACCAGATGTACGCCGCGCCATTTGGGCGCAAGATCCGGAGGTGACCATCGCCCGCGTAAAAACGCTCGATTCCCAAGTGAAGGATTCGCTCGCCACCGAGCGCTTCCAAACCTTCATCCTGGTCGCTTTCGGCATCGCCGCGCTATTGCTCGCCATGCTCGGCATCTACGGAATCCTCAGCTATACCGTCGCCCGCCGCACTCAGGAGATCGGCCTGCGCATGGCGCTCGGAGCCACGCGCCAAAGCATCTATTCACTCGCCATGTCGGAAGCAGCCCGGCCCGTGATCATCGGCCTGGTTGCGGGCTGGGCAACAAGTGTTGCGGCAGAAAAGCTCGTTCAGAAGCTTCTCTACGGAATCACCGGCATGGATTGGTCCGTCACAGCCGCCGTCGTGCTCTTATTCGCCGCCTGCGCCGCAGCCGCCGCCTTTCTTCCCGCGCGCCGCGCCGCCGCCATCGATCCCATGCAAGCCCTCCGAGTGGAGTAAAGATATGTACCACTTGTAGCTCAAAGCTGAAAGCTGACAGCTACTTTACTTGGGCCAGCACCGAATCGATATTCTGTATGTACTTCCGTGAATACTTTGCCTGGTCCACATCGGCATTTAACGCAATCACCGAACTAAAATGCTTGCGCGCCTCCACCAGCAGATCCAGCCCGGTAGGCGCCGATGTGGCCGACGTGTTCAAAGCGTTGAACTTACTGCTGTATAAGATGCCCAGCCGGTATTGCGCATACAGATTCTGCGGGTCATATGTAAGTGCCGTCTCGCAGTACTTGATCGCCGAATCGTAATGCTTCAGCAGGTATTCGCAGTCGCAGAAGCCGAAGTTAGCCTGTGCGCGCAATTGCTTCCAGATATCGGTCTGGGCCGCCCGCTTTTTGCTGCCGCTGCCGATGAGCCATGGCATCACATAGTAATTGAACTTGCCGCCGGCGCCCGCCGCAAAGTTGCTGAGCGCCAGATACTGCGAATACTCGGTCTCGGCTTTGGGTAAGTCGGCGGTCGTTTTCGCCCCGTCGTCATAGAGACGCAGGCTGTCGGCCAGCCATAAGTGAGCCTCGGCCTTGTTAGGAATCAATTTCACCGAATCCTCTCCGGCCTTCACCGCCTGTTCGTAAGCGCCTTTGCGGAAATAGGCCTGAGATAGAAGGTAAGCTGCCGTGCCGTTGTTGGCATCATGCTGGGTTACAAAGTTAAGCTGCCGGATAGCTTCGTCTAAGTCGCCTGAATCGAGCAGCCCGCCCGCATAACTGATGCGCGCATCCAAGTCGGCAGGCTCAATCTGCACTGCTTGCTTAAAGTATTGATTGGCGGTATCAAAATCGTTCAGTGCGCGATAGGCGCGGCCTGCATAAGTCGCAGCCTGGTTATAAGTAGGATCGATTTGTAGCGCCGCTTTGAACTCTTCCGCCGCCGCCTTGTAGTTCTGTTCGTAGCCTTTGTTGTAAAGCTCCATGCCGCGGTTGAAATGATCAAGCGCCGCCTTCTTCCTCACCTTCGCAATCAGAATACGAATGCTGACCGTCGTCTCTTGTCCGGGATAAACTTCTTCCTCGCGCGGTCCATCCGGCATATAGCCTTCGCGGTTGCCTTGAATGGTATGTAGTCCCGGCTGCAGGCCGGGAAGACGCAGCGGAGTCGCTTTATTTACAACGCCCTCGCTCTTGCCGTCCACCGTGATTTCCACGCCGTCCATATTCGTCTCGATCACGAGAGTGCCGGCCTTGGGCTGCAATGGATTCGGTGCCGCCGCGCGGCCCGGATAATAGGCGAGCACCGCATCTCCCGCGTCCGACGTGTTCGCTGGCTCCGATACCGGATGCTGGCGGTCGGCAGTGGCTTGCGCCACGTTGTACTTTACGTAGTTGCTCAGATCCATCGGATCGATAATGCCCGTATGCGCATCATCTGCTTCGCCCTCGTAGCCTTTCACCAGATAGTAAGTGAAGATGCCATGCCCGCCGCCCCACGCCGGCCCTTCGAAGCTGACCTCGCCTGCTTTACTCGCGCTGAGAACAAACAAGGAGTTATTCGCCAAGCCCAATAACTCCTGATCGAGATGCGCGCGGTCTGCAATCGCGCCGCTGTGGCAGGCGTCTGCAAACAGTACTTTTTGTTTCGCTTGAATATTCTTGCTGATCAC
This sequence comes from Terriglobia bacterium, assembly GCA_021324185.1. Lineage (GTDB taxonomy): Bacteria > Acidobacteriota > Terriglobia > Bryobacterales > Bryobacteraceae > Bog-105. The sequence continues at coordinate 4,444 of JAJPJN010000040.1, forward strand.
ATCGCCCAGCCGGCTCATCGGGTAAGCGCTGCCGCCGATATTATTCGGATCGACATCGTAAGGCGCCAAATAGCTGTGCCCGTCGATGACAAAGCCATGTCCTGCAAAGTAGATGAGCACGTTATCGTTCGCCTTGGCGACAGACGGCAACCAGTTTTCGAGCTGGTCTTTTAGATTGGCATAAGTAGCCTGGTCGTCTTTGAGTACATGAACGTTCTCCGCCGGATACTGCCCGCCTTCTTTGCTGATCAGCACCGTGTACATGGAGTCGGCGTCGCGGTCCGAATATTTTAGTTGCGCTTGCGGCGGCAGATTCTTGTAATGCGAGATCCCCACGACCAGCGCGTACCAGCGAGGTACCGTCGGATTCAACGGCTTTCGGATAGGCGATGTCGTCGTAGGTGGTGCGGTATTCGTCGTCGGTATGGTTGGATGACCAGGTACCAGGACGAGATCGCGATGCTGCTGATCCTGAGTTGGCGCGGATGGCGCGGGCGGCGTTTGCGCCCAAATGCTCCCACAACAACCCGTCAGTAGAAGCAGTATCGTAGCGTATTTCATGTCAATTTCCCGGACTTACTTATGAGCGATTCTGAAGTGATAAACCACCGGTGCGTCGAACGGCTCCGTTGAAGAGACGGAGGTATCGTTCGACGGCTTCACCACGACTAAGTCGCGGCTGCCCGAGGCAACTTGTGGAACATTTAACGGTAACGTCTCGCCTGGCTGCACTGGCTTCAATCCGGCCTTGCTGTCCAGGCATTCCCCGCGCGTGCGAAATAACTCATCGTCACAGCGCGGTGTGGCCGATTCAAACGCCTTCGCATCTGCGTCCGATTGCTGCGTATGCACTTCCGGCCGGTCCTGTTCTTCCCGGGCGTGAGGAAAAAGGGATTTGCCCAGATCCAGCGGCGAGATCAGAAGATACACCGTTTCGTAGCCGGGCGGACCCTGAATTCTAAACCAGCCGGAATCCGAATCCGGAATCACGTACTCGTGGCCGGCCTGCACTTCACGGTCTCCCGATTCGCCCGCTCGTGGAAAGAGCTGCTCATATTTGCCGGAAGATCCGTGGTTCAGCACATACAGATAGCCGTTCACGCCCGGCCGCAGCCGGAAGCGGATCAGATCGCCTCCGTCAAATATGTGCGCCGGGTCCATAACCCGTACTGCACTCCCGTCCTTTTTCTCGAGGATCAGATCGTAGCGGCGATTTAACTTCGCCCGGGTCTGCGCCCATACGGCGATGGAACAGACGAACAACACGCCTGCGGCGGCACGGCGACCAGTAACATGCATAATTCTGCGGGCTTACTTGTGAGAGAGGACAACGTTTACAACAATGTGAGGATCTGCGGTTTTCTCGGAGGCCTTGTTCACCACATACGTCGCCTTATCTGACTGCGACGAGCTTGCGGTGTCGTCAGCCTTAGTAAATACCAGATCGCGCGACTGTACCTCGCCCTGTAATTTCGCAATCACCTGATCGTTCAGCGCGCCGCCATTGGCACGCTGCAACGATGCGATTGTTTCATCCAGATTCGTTTCCGGCTCGCGGCTCAACAATACGAACAGCTTCTCTTGCCCGCTGTCTGCATCGAACTGGAAAGATCCGTCACCCGGAACCAGATACTCCTGCCCCGCGCTGAGCTTTGTCTCGCTTCCTCCGGGCGGCGGATAGAGCGGGCGCCATTTGCCGCTCGATCCGTGCTCAATGATGTAGAGATATCCCGGCTGGTTCGACATCAGGCTTAGCCGGATGGAGTCGCCCGCATGAAACTCCGAATCCGGAGATACTTCTTCGAATGTCCCGTCCGCTCTTCTCTTCAGAACCGAGTAGCGCAGGCCCAAGGGCGCTTTCACCGCGACTTTTTGAGCGCTAGCGGCGCTCCTTTTCGGGGCAGTCTTCTGCGGCGTCGGCGGGCGCTTGCCCACCAGATCGGCCGCAGACCAAAACGCATCGCGCGCGTTCAGCCCGTTATCTTGGGCGCTCGCGAATGTGGCCAGAAAAAAAGCCGCCGCGGCGCACCCCGCCAGCCGGCCCGTCACACGTGACATTGTTACTCCTCTTACCCTCTATGCTACTGCGCGTCCTGGACGCAGCGGAAACCAATTTTCGGCGAAGGTACATCTTTCGGATAGCCGCGCCTCATGTAGCAGCGCCCCTGCTGCTTCAAATCCGCGGTCTCGCCGAAATAGCCGCCTTTGACAACCTTCCAATCTCGCGAGAACTTGTCTGTTCCTAATGCTCGCTTCAGGTCATTAATCTCGGCCGGGCCATCAGGAAAATGGCTGGTGGTCCATTCCGCCACATTACCGGCCATGTTGTACACGCCGTATGGCGATTCCCGATCGGGGTTACTCAAAACCGGCTGCAGCGTGGTGGGAGGATCTATCCACGGCTCATCGCCCCACGGGTAAAGGCGCCCCTTCGGCCCGCGCGCCGCTTTTTCCCACTCTTTCTCACTGGGCAGGCGTTTGCCCATCCAGTTGGCATAAGCCTCGGCATCTTCGAAAGAAACATTCGAGACCGGAAAATCCGGATGCGTCGTCAAGTCCGCCCCGGCCGGCGGCTTATGCCCCGTTTCATCGCAGAAGATCTTGTAACTGGCATTCGAAACTTCCGTCCGGTCAATATAAAAAGCCGGTAGATTCACCGTCTGCTTTTCATTGGGCGAAAGAGGATCCGTACTGTTGCCGAAAATGAAATCTCCGGCTGGCACCAGCAGCATGATGCCTTTGAACCGGTCGCGCCGCACGGTTACTGGCGTAGCTGCGGTTTCCGCCTTGGCTACAGGAACCGTTTGCGCCGGTTTAGAAGCGGTTTTGTGCAAATAGAGGTATAGGGCGCAGCAGGCCAGAGCCAGAATCGCGATGACCGGAACAACAACCACCGCTTTGATTCGGAATTTTCCCTTCGGCGCTGCCACTGCTGCCGCAGGATTCGTAGCCGCCGGTGTATTCGCCTCCGGAATGATACGCCCGCTGACCACCGGCGCCACCGAATTAGGCCGGATTCCGAGCGGGGTTTGCGCTCCGCTGAACGTGTTTAAATCACTCATCAACTCCTCAGCGGACTGATGGCGCTGGGCCGGATTCTTTTCGAGCAGCCTTTTGACAATCCGGCAAAGCTCAGGCGGGATGTGCGGATCGAGTTGCGTTAGATCGGGCGGCGGCTGCTCAATGTGCGCCAGTTCAATCGCCCGGTACGAATCACCTTCGAACGGCTTGCATCCGGCCAACAATTCAAAGAACACCACGCCTAGCGAGTAGAGGTCGCTGCGCACATCGCATGGTTCGCCGCGAATCTGTTCCGGGCTCATGTAATACGTCGTGCCCACCCGCTCGGTGGCGGCGGTCAGCAGGCTCGGTACGTCGGTCGCCTTGGCAATTCCGAAGTCCAGCACAATAACCCGCCCGGCGCGGTCGAGATATAAATTGGACGGTTTAAGATCCCGGTGCACGACTGCGTGCGCTGATGCCCAAGCCAGCGCGTCCGCCACCTGGCAGATGATCTTGGCAGCATCCGCTGGATTCATTTTTGGATTGCGCCGAAGATACTTCGCCAGATCCTCGCCCTCAACGTACTGCATGATGAGGTAATACAGCCCGTTGGCCGCGCCAATGTCGAAAATAGTCACGATGTTGGGGTGGCCGGATAAATTCGCGGCGGTTCGGGCTTCCTGCACGAAACGGGCGACAATGCGATCATCTTGCGCCAGCTCGAGCGATAAAACCTTCACGGCAAACATTGCGCCATGAACCCGGTGTCGCGCCAGATACACTTCGGCCATTCCCCCGCCGCCGATCCAGCGTAAGATCTCGTATTTATCGCCGAGTGTCTGGGTCAGCAGATCCTGAATCCGCTCTTGAATCTGCTCTCGATGCATCGATCTCTATCACTCTACCGCTCACCGGGTGGAGCATGTTGGGGCAGCTATCTGATTGTAAGGAGGAATATAGCTCAACCCTGTTATTTGTGATATTCTAAACACCGCGAAGTACCAGGCGATTCGAATAGCACAGGAAATAAGAAGACACATAATGCAGCGTGCCTCACTTTGTGGCCTGATTGCCGCCGTCGCAATCCCACTGGGTCTAGCGGCTTACCAGGTTTCGCCTTCCGCCTTTCACATTGCCATCATTGATGGCGATGGCGCCATGAACAATATTCAGGGCCGCGTGGCGCAGGAACCTATCGTTCAGGTGACGGATGAAAATCATAAGCCGGTCAGAGGCGCCTATGTCTTCTTCAGCGGTCCGAAATCCGGCCCGGGCGTGACATTCGCAAACGGCTCGACGGAATTCACCGCCACCACGGACGATCTGGGACGTGCTGTCGCACAAGGATTAACGCCGAATGGCCAGACCGGCAGTTTCGATATCCAGGTCCGCGTTACGTATAACGGCCAAACCGTCGGCGAGACCAAAATTCATGAATCGAACGTGTCCGGCAACGTGGCCAATCTATCCCGCAGCCTGCAATCCGGCGCCAGCAATACGCCGATCGGGCCGCTGGGGCCAGGAGTTCTGGGCGTTGCAATCGGCCCGAGATTTGACCTGAACGGCAGCGAAGTCCCGGACAACGCGAACCTCATGGCCGGCGCACAGATCGTTTCTTTAGACAAGACCATCCGAATTCATCTGAAGGACGGCTGCGATTACCTTTTAGCGCCTAATTCAGCAGCCCGCATTGAGAATGGCAGGCTGATTCTCGAACGCGGCACGGTGCGCGCGCGCCACTGCGGGAAGTGCAAAGTGGTGGCTGGTTTTTGGATCGTGACCGGCGATCCGGATGCCGATGGCGTAATTGCCTATTCGGGCGGAAATCTGCAGGTCGCATCGTTAACCGGAACGCTGCATGTTGCGGGCAGTCAAGGCGCGCTCGCCGGCACAATCGTTCCCGGCGGATATTCCACCTTCGGCGCGCAGACGGGCGCGGCTGCCGGTGCAAGCGGCGCCACCGCGACGGGTGCTGCTCCGGCCGGCACCAGATCTCTTGTGCTCTATAGCGCAGGCTTGGGCGCGGCGCTGGCAGGCTTAGGAATCGCTGTGGACGCTATTCTGCAGCCTGGCTCACCCACCAGCCCGTAAACGCTGGAGCCGTTCGCCCGCAGCGTTCAACGTCTCCGCCTTCTTTGCAAAGCAGAACCGGATGAGGTGTGCTCCGTCTTTTGCATCGGCGAAAAAGCTCGATCCGGGAACGGCCCCAACCCCGATTTCTTTTACCAGATAACGCGTAAACGCGACATCGTCGGGAAAGCCGAAACTCGAAATGTCGCACATGATGTAATAAGCGCCTTTCGGCACGTAGCAGCGGAAGCCCGCATCTTCGAGGATTCCCAACAACACATCTCGTTTTTCCTGATAGCTTTGCGCCAGCGCCGAATAGTAACTGTCAGGCAGATTTAACGCCGTCACACCAGCTTGCTGCAACGGAGCAGGCGCGCCGACGGTGAGGAAATCGTGCACCTTCCGGATGGAAGCTGTGAGTTCCGGCGGAGCAATGATCCAACCCACCCGCCAGCCGGTCACCGAATACGTCTTGCTCAGGCTATTTACCAAAACAGAGCGCTCGCGCAGACCGGGCAGAGTGATCGGTGGAATATGCCGCTCGCCGCCGAAGACGATGTGTTCGTAAATCTCATCCGTGATGAGAAGGCAATCGAACTCCGCGCATAGCCTGCCGAGTGTTTCCAGCTCGCTGCGCGAGAAGACCCGCCCGGTGGGATTATTGGGCGTATTTACGATCACGGCGCGTGTCCGTTCGTTGAACGCGGCGCGCAGCTCCTCCGGGCTGAACGTCCATTCGGGTGCGTGCAGGCGAACATAGCGGCAAACCGCTCCGCTCAACTGAGAATCCGGCCAGTAGTTTTCATAAAACGGCTCGAAAATAACGACTTCGTCTCCTGCATTCAGAAGTGCGAGCAGGGAAGCGATCATACCCTCGGTCGAGCCGCAGCAGACCGTTATTTCGCGTTCCGGATCGATCTCCAGGCCATAGAACCTGCGGTAATAGGCGGCGATCGCATCCCGGAAAGGCTTCGCACCCCAGGTGATGGCATATTGATTCAAATCGCCGGCGATAGCCTGCTGAGCCGCTGTTTTTAGCTCCGTGGGAGCCGCAAAGTCCGGAAAGCCTTGCGCCAGATTGACCGCGCCATGCTGGATGGAGAGCCGCGTCATTTCGCGAATGACGGATTCCTGGAACTCGGCCACGCGCGCATTCTGAAAACGCCGGCCGAGCGAAGCCGAGGGCATATTACCGAACCTCCAGAGTCACGGTCACCGTGACGCTGATATCGATGTCACCGGGTTCGATCGGTGTGGAAACCGTTTCGGCGGCGCGTGCCATTCCGGTGTTCAAACTGGCGAACTGTTGAAGGACTGGAACGGGAGCGCCAGTCTGCGCTTCCAGTACTCCCGTAATCGTCAGATTCAGCGACTTCGCAATAGCCACCGCGCTGGAATAGGCTTTGCGGCTCGCTTCCGCAAGCGCCTGCGCTCGAATCGTTTCGTCGTCCTTGAGTGAAAACCTGACGCCCTGAATTTGAGTCGCCCCGGCCGCAATTGCGGTGTCGAGGACTTTAGACACAAGCCCCAGGTCTTCGAGTGTAATCGTGAGGTGGTTGGTTGCAGAATACCCGGTGATCTTGGGCGTCCCTCCACCTTTGGGGTATTGCATCTGCGGGCTGGCATAGAATCCGCTGGTTCGTATTTGGCCTTTTGAGCCAATCGCCTGTTTGAGCGCGGCCAGCACGGCGGAAGTAGCTGCCGCATCCTGTTGCGATGCCGTTTCCGCCGTGGGCGCTTGCGAATAGACGCTGAGAGACACCGTAGCCCGGTCGGGTTTGGCGGTGATCGATGCATCTGCCGACGCACGCACCGTATGCGGCGGTTGCGTTGTTTGCTGCTGCCCCATGATGGCGAGGGGCAAACCGAAGAGAAGACAACGTAGAAAATTTAGCCTCTTGGCGCTGATCTGAAACACGATTCAACTCTACTTCATCTGCACTAATGCGGGGGGAAATTTCTACGGAGAAAATTACACGGAAGCGGCTTGCCTACGCAATCGTTGCAATCTTCGTGTTGGGGCTGGCCGTGGGTACGGCGGTGTTCTTTTGGGCCAGGAACAAGGTTCAGGATTTTGCGCCGATGGCGCGGAAACGCATTATCCAGGCGATTGAGGACCGGTTCGACGCGGATGCCGATCTGAAATCGCTGACCATCAAACTGTATCCGCATCCTGAGGCGATCGGAGAAGGGCTGTCGATCCGGCACAAGAATTGGACCGATCCGCAGCCACTGATTTACATTCGCAAGTTCGTCGCGGAAACGGATTACGACACCGTCGTTTCCAGACGCAACCATGTCGATCTGGTTCGGCTGGAAGGACTCGTGATCCGCATTCCGCGCCGCGGTCCGTCGCTGATGAAGATGGGCGAGGAGCAAGGTCATGAAGTAGACAGCGAGACCCCGGGGCAAGACCGCACCCAGTTTAAGTTCCTGATCGAAAAAATTATCGCCGATGGAACGCAGATCGTCATCGAGCCAAAAATTGAAGGCAAGAATCCGCTCGAATTCGATTTGCAGAAATTGACGCTGCGAAACGTCGGGCCGGGGCGGCCAATGACCTTTGTTACCAAGTTGACGAATGCAAAGCCGCCTGGACTGATCGATAGCCAGGGAAGCTTTGGCCCGTGGCAGCGCGATGATCCGCGCTCCACAGCGGTTTCCGGGTCCTACAATTTTCAACATGCCGATCTCGGAGTTTTCAAAGGCATCAGCGGAACGCTGTCGTCTACTGGAAAATATAGCGGCGTGCTACAGGAGCTCAGCGTGGATGGTTCGACGGATACGCCAAACTTCGCATTGAAGCACGGGGGCGCACCGGTGCATCTGGTCACGAATTTTCATTCCATCGTGAATGGAACGGACGGGGATACGATCCTCGATCCGGTCGACGCGAAGTTCCTCAAGTCCGAATTCATCTGCCGGGGCGGGGTGGTACGCCAGCAAGGCGATAAAGCCAAGACGGTATCGCTCGATGCAGTAACCACGCATGCCCGCATGGAAGACATTCTGCGGCTTGTAGTCAGCGGAAAGCCTATGCTGACCGGGGCGGTGGATTTCAAAAGCAAAATCGTGATCCCGCCGGGCCAGCAAGACGTTCTCGACAAGCTGAATCTCGACGGCAGCTTCAAAATCGCGCGTGCCGAATTTACCAGTCCGGAGGTCGAGCATCGCCTCGTCGTGTTGAGCGATCGCGCGCGCGGCATCTCCAAGAAAGAAGAGGAAGAACAGCCTGCTCAAACCGTGGCTTCCGATTTCGACGGCCGGTTTCGTCAGGACAATGGCGTCATCTCCTTCAGCACTTTGAAGTTCAGCGTGCCGGGAGCAGCCATTCAATTACATGGCACTTACAATTTGCGGACGCAGGCCATTGATATGAACGGCATATTCCGCATGCAGGCGACACTCGCGGACACGCAATCCGGTATCAAGCACTGGCTGCTGATACCGTTCGACAAATTTTTCGAAAAAGACGGCTCCGGTTTCGAGGTTCCCATCACGATTACGGGAACCAGAGATCATCCTGAAATCGGCGCGGACATTTTTCACCACCGGTTCACCATACACTAGAAAAAGTCTGATCCACTTTTTATGAAACGACTTCTCTTAGTTGCTGCTGCCGTTGGCTCGCTATTGGCACTGACCGCACTCTCCCAGAAAATGCAATCCTCCCCGGATATTCAAAAAGAACCGTTCGGAAAAGCGCCGGACGGAGAGCAAGTCTTTCTTTACACATTGAAAAGCCCGTCGGGAATGACGGTGAAAATCACCAACTACGGCGGCACGGTGACGCAAATTCTGGTTCCGGATCGCAACAAAAAATTCGGCGACGTGGTGCTTGGGTTCAACTCACTCGATGGGTACACGTCAAAGGACAATACTGCCTATTTCGGCGCGCTGATCGGGCGTTATGCGAATCGCATCGCGGGCGGCCGTTTCACACTGGACGGCAAGACGTATCAGATCCCGAAAAACGATCATGGCGTGAATTCACTTCATGGCGGCGATGTAGGGTTCAACAAACGGATCTGGCAGGCGACACCTTCCGGCACGGCGAAAAATCCGGCTCTCGATCTGCACTACACCAGCCCGGATGGCGAAGAGGGATTTCCGGGCACAATGCAGGTCTATGTCCGCTATTCTCTCGGCAACGACAATGACCTTCGTATCGATTACCGCGCGACAACTGACAAAATCACCATCGTGAATCTGACGAACCACTCCTACTTCAATCTGGAGGGTGCAGGCAGTGCTACTGTCCTCAACCATAAACTCACACTGATGGCCGACAAATTCACGCCCATCAATGCGAACCTGATCCCGACTGGCGCAATCGCCGGCGTTGCTGGAACTCCGTTTGATTTTCGTAAACCGACTGTGGTGGGCGCGCACATTAACGAGAAAAATCAGCAATTGGAATATGGCAAAGGTTACGACCACAATTTCGTCCTGAACGCGAGCAGCGGGCTCGCGCTGGCGGCCAAAGTCGAGGAGCCAAAGAGCGGGCGCGTGATGGAGGTGCTCACCACGCAGCCGGGCATTCAGTTTTATTCGGGCAATTTTCTGGATGGGAAGAACGTTGGTATTGGCGGGCCGTACCGCTATCGGTCGGCGTTGTGTCTCGAGACGCAGCATTTTCCCGATTCGCCCAATCACCCGAATTTTCCGAGCACGGTGCTGAAGCCGGGACAGGAATTCCGCAGCACAACGGTGTATCGGTTCTCGACCGAATAATTGTGATACGTTGACCTCAGCCTAAAGTCTAAGGAGAAGAGATGCCTGGTTCAGTTAAGCCGATTCCCGAGGGTTATCACACCGTTACGCCGTATCTGGTGGTGAGCAATGCTGCCGAGGCTTTGGAATTTTATGCAAAAGCGTTCGGGGCGAAAGAGAAGGTTCGCATGCCTGGCCCGGACGGACGCATCATGCACGCCGAATTTCAAATCGGCGATTCGATGATCATGATGGGCGAGGAAAACCCGCAAAGCAAATCGCCGCAAACACTCGGCGGATCGCCGGTGAGCATTTTTCTGTATGTCGAGGACGTTAACTCCCTTTTCAATCAGGCAGTGAACGCCGGCGCAAGAGGCGAAATGCCTCCACAAGATATGTTCTGGGGCGATCGCTTCGGAACGCTGACAGACCCCTTCGGACACCATTGGGCGCTGGCGACGCACGTCGAAGATGTCTCTCTGGAAGAGATGCAGCGTCGGCAGGAGGCGTTTTACGCGCACGCGCGCCAAAGCGCGGGGCAGGGCACTTAATCGGAACTGGCGCGGCTTGGCTTCACTTGTGAAATCGCCTGAGAGTGTAGACGTCGGGCCGTAGCGTAGCGTGTTTAAGCTTTTTCCAATCGTCGGTGACGTGTATCAGTTTGCCGCTGATGTGATTCGATTGCTCAGAGGCGAGGAACGTCACGTGCTCCAGTTGTAATTCGGGCGAAACTCCGCCGGTGCGGCGAGTCTCCTTCGCGGCGGCAACTACTCCTGGTTCCAACCGGTTTTCTGCGCGAATGATTTCGTCCGTCATGCTGGTGTAGGCGGGGCCGGGATCGAAACAATTCACCTGCACATTGTGATCGAGCAGTTCCAATGCCAGCAATTCCACGAAGCGGGCGGCGGCGGTTTTGGCGGTCGAGTAAGCGGAAAAATTCAGTTTTGGGGTATCGTCGGCGGCACAGGTGAGCACAATGATTTTGCCGGAGCGCCGCTCGATCATCTGCGGGAGTACCGCGCGGCAGGAGTGCACGATGCCCAGCAGGTTGATTTGAATTGCATCGGTCCAGGTCTTAACCGACGTCTGCATGAAGGGCGCGAGAGGGCCGATGGCGCCCGCGGCGCAAACCAGAATATCGACCGGGCTCCCGAACACGACACGCACGCGATCGACGGCTAACGTGAGTTGGTCGGGATCGGTTACGTCTGCGCGAATCCGCAGCGCGTTGCCGCCCGCCTGTTCGATTTCGATATGAGCCAGATCGAGCTCGGCCTTACTGCGGCTCACCAGCCCGATTCTGGAGCCAAGATGGGCGAACCCTAGAGCTAATCTTTTACCGATCCCGCGGCCCGCGCCGGTGACCAGTACATTTTTGTTTTTGAACTCGTTCGTGGTGGTTGCCACGTTGTATCGACTCCTGAAGCCGGGCCGTGGTTGCGACTCCGGCTAAAAGTAAAATACACCGGAAAGTTTTCACATCTTTTTTACGCTGGTGGAACTCGAAGGTTATTTTTTGTAAGGCGCCAGCTTCGGCGGTTGCGCATCCGGCTGCAGCAGCCACGGATCACGATGCGGGAAATAGCGCAGCAGCTTTTCGTTTTCATCAGGCCCCAGATCGAGCGCCCAAACGATGCGTGAACTATCGATGCCGGCGCTGTTGTGAAGCCATTCATGGAAGCCGTGTCCGGGCCAGTAACGCACAAAGACGAGATGCTGTCCTGGTGCAGCGTTCAATCTTTCGTTAACGGCGATGCGGCCTTCGGGGTCGCCGTAATTGATGAAATCCCAGGCTTCGTAACGAAACATATCCCAAAGATTTTCGCCTGCGAAAGCATGCAATCCATACCAGAACAGGAATTGTGCGCCGCACATCAGCAGGATCAACCGGCTGAACTGCGGCTTCGAACGGCTCAGGCGTTCCAGGCCGCGCATCGCGATCAGAATAAACAGGCATGCCTCTGCAGCGATGTAGTGCGGATAGAAGTATGGATAGAAGTTCGTGCCCAAAGCGAAAAGCACAATCGTCGCGACGATCCACCAATCATAGCGGCTGCGGGCGTTCAAGAGAAAAATGGCGACGGCGATATAGAGCGGCGCGAACAGGAAAAAGCGGTAGTAGCGAATGCGAAATCCGAGCCGTTGGAAAAATGCGCCGATCGTGTCTGTTCCCTCGCCGTGAACAGCGGCCTGCGCCCGGTAATCGAGTTCCTGCTCCGGTGTCAGCGCCCGGTGAGGGACTGGGTTGGGCTGAAACGTGAACGTCGTAGGGACGCCATATTCATAGCGGCTCAGCATGTAAGGCAACGTGGTCCAACTGCCGGTTACGGCTTTATCTTGCAGGCCCGTCAGCGCTAGGGCACCGGCGACAAAACATATTGGAATGACGAGGCGGCGGAGGCCTGCCAGCCGGGTCCAAATGAAAAAGGCGGCTACGCTCACGCACAACAGAATGAATTCGAACGGACGTGCCAGCAACTCGAGGGCGAGGCCAGCGCCCAGAATGATTGGCGCGCGCTCACCGGTTTTTAAGCGCGGCAGGGCGCCGAAGACGAGGCATCCGGCTGTCGCGCTCACAGCGCCGCCCCAATAACTGTTGGTCCACTGGCATAGCGGGCCAAAGGTCATCACAGCAACCGCTCCGCCCATCAGTGCCCAGCCGGGCGTAATCCAGCCGCGCAACATCCAATAGCAAGTGGCGCAAAACAGGCCGGTAGAGATCAGCACGCCCGCCCAGAAGCTTCCAAATAGCAATCGCCCGAGTGCGAGAAAGAGGCCTTGGCCGAGCGGATAGATAGAGCTGTACGTTGGCTGTTGCAAAACGAATATGGATTCGAAGAACTGGCTCAAGGGATGCGGCGGATTGGCCAGGTGGAAATGAGCCAGCGTATCGCCGAGCAGAATGTAGCTGAAATCGTCGGCGCCGGCAGGTACAGGAATCGGGCAATGGGGCAGCAGCAATAAGCGAAGGGCAACCGGCAGCAGGCCGATCAGGAGCATAGACCAACCGGTCCGGTTCGCCAGCTTTTCGAAAAAACCGCTCGACCAGGCCCATGCAAACAACAAGCCCAAGAGCAGTATGGCGAGTGCCAGTTCGATGAAATCACTGGCGCCGAATCCAAGGGGATTGCGCAGCGGCAGAAACGAACGGAGGAAGTGAAAGATGTACATGGCTGCCGGAGTTTTGGTCCTTGCCGGAGCCGATTAGTGTGGCAACAGAAATCCGGCGCCGTCCGCAATCCAATGTGCCATCATATTGACCCACAGATTGCGCCGCCAAAAATAAAGGAGAGTCAGGACTATCCCGCCGAAACCAGCGACAATGAGCTGCGCCCATCCCCACGCGCCCAGATGCGCAATGGTAAAAGCCGCCCAGGAAACAAAGAACGCCAAGACTGCGCTACCGGTGAGTTCTCCCAAGCGCTCGATCGGGTAACCGCGAAAGAGCGTTTCTTCGGCGACCGCCGCGCGTGTTACGAGCAGCAACCGGTAGTACAGCGGCGTCGCCAATAAACGATTCATTACCCGAGTGTTCATCTGTAAATGCAGCGCACCAAAAACCACAGTGGAGATCAGCATGATTCCTACAATCAACAGCACGCCGGCGGCGATGGCACCGCCCACATCTCGAAGCCCAAACCGGCGGCAGCCGATTGAGGATAACTGCCGCTTCTCGATCAATAGAACATACAAAAATACGACAGTTACAAGCGCCCACCAGAGCAGTTCACGACCGAGCAGCGGCCCAACGCGAAGGCGCGCTCCCAAGCGATCGAGCGGCAATTCCGCGCTGCCGATGGATAGCAGCAATCCCAGTACAATTTGAAGCCGGCGCGCGTTAGATCGGATCGCTCGAAATTGCAGTGCCACGCGTAACCAGCCAGGGAGCTTCGAGCTTCATCATGGCTCAAACTTCTTGAACACCAGGCTGCCGTTGGTGCCGCCGAAGCCGAAGCTGTTGCTGAGGGCGTATTCGATTGGCATCGGCCGCGCCTGATTTGGGACATAATCGAGATCGCACTCGGGGTCCGGAAAATCGTGGTTGATCGTGGGCGGAGCGATTTGATCGCGAATGGCAAGGACAGTGATACCGGCTTCCAATCCGCCTGCGCCACCCAACAGATGACCCGTCATGGATTTGGTGGAACTGACGGCCAGCTTGTAAGCATGATCCCCGAATGCGCGCTTGATGGCGATTGTCTCTGCTTTGTCGCCGATGTCGGTGGAGGTGCCGTGAGCGTTCACATACTGAACGCGAGAGGGCTCAATGCTTGCGTCGCGGAGCGCGTTGCGCATGACGCGATATGCGCCATCGCCATTTTCCGGAGGCGAGGTAATGTGATGCGCGTCGGAACTCATGCCGTAGCCGGCGATTTCGGCGACAATCTGCGCGCCGCGCTTCTGCGCATGCCCCAATTCTTCGAGGATCAGAATGCCGGCGCCTTCGCCGATGACGAACCCGTCGCGCTCGCGGTCCCAGGGACGCGAGGCCCGCTGAGGCTCATCGTTGCGCGTGGAGAGAGCGCGCATGGCGGCGAACCCGCCCACTCCCAACGGTGTGATACAAGCTTCGCTGCCGCCGCAGATCATGACATCGGCATCGCCGTGTTGAATCAAGCGGAATGAATCGCCGATGGAGTGCGCGCTGGTTGTGCAGGCCGTAGCGGTGGCGGAATTGGGGCCCTGGGCGTTATAGCGAATCGAGACATAGCCGCTCGCCAGGTTCACAATGCAGGAAGGAATGAAAAACGGCGAGACACGGCCGGGGCCTTTTTCGAGCAGTGTCCTGTGCTCGCGCTCGATGACCTCAAATCCACCGATTCCACTGCCGATATAAACGCCTAGCTTTTCGGCATCCTCTTGCGCGATCTGCAAGCCGGCCGATTGCACAGCAAATTCCGACGCTGCCATGGCGAACTGAATGAAGCGCCCCATCTTTTTGACGTCTTTTTTCTCGACGTAACGAAGCGGGTCGAAATTCTTCACTTCGCCTGCAATGCGGCAGGTGAAAGCGGAGGCATCGAACTGGGTAATGGATTCAATCCCGCTGACGCCCGCGCAGATGGCCCTCCAGTTTTCTTCGGTCCCGGTGCCTACGGAACTTAATAGTCCGACACCTGTGACGACTACTCTTCTCGGGGCCATGACGTGGTTTTGTGCGCCGTTCCGCTCGCGGCTAATCCAGCGCGCAATCTCAACTTACTTCTTCTTCGCCTCGATGTAGTCGATAGCGTCCTTGACGGTCTTGATCTTTTCGGCATCTTCGTCCGGGATATCCAGATCGAAAGCCTCCTCGAAAGCCATTACGAGCTCGACGATATCCAGCGAATCGGCACCCAGGTCGTCCACGAAAGAGGCGCTCGGGTCGACCTGATTCTCGTCCACTCCCAGTTGTTCGATGATGATTTGCTTAACTTTTTCTGCTACCGGCATTCATTTGTTCTCCTGTATTCGCAAACACATCTTTCCGGCGAAGCTGCCCGGGTCCAATCCTCTAAACTACATCATGCGGTGTCGCAGCCCAAACGATCCTTGCGATTGCCGGTCGAGGAAGCTGCTTGTTTGCATCTGTTTTCCGCTAAGAGGTAGATGTTGTCCGATCAATTGCGTGTCCTATATCTGCATGGTTTTGCATCCAGCCCCGGGTCGCGCAAGGCAACATTTTTCCGCCAGAAGCTGGAGCCCGCGGGTGTTCGCGTCGAAGTTCCCGCTCTCGATGAGGGTGATTTTGAGCATATGACGATTACGCGCCAGCTTCATGTTGTCGAGCGGGCGGCGGGCAGCGAGCCGGTGGTGCTGATTGGCTCGAGTCTCGGAGGGTACGTGGCCGCGCTTTATGCCGCCCGGAATTCAAATGTACAACGTCTCATTTTATTGGCTCCGGCGTTTCGTTTTCACGAGCTATGGATGGCCGGCATGGGACGCAATGAGCTCGAGAGCTGGAGAGAGACGGGCTGGCTGCCGATTTTTCATTATGGAGAAGCGCGCGAGGTGCGTATCGGGTACCAGTTGATGGAGGACGCCGCCGGGTATGAGTCGTGGCCGAATTTTTTACAACCGGCGCTCATCTTTCATGGAACCGAGGATCGGCATGTACCCGTTGAATATTCAGCGGAGTTTGTTGGGAATCACCCGAACGCGCGCCTCATACGAATGAACTCGGGCCATGAGCTGACGGATGTGCTGGACGAGATTTGGGAGCGGGCCCGGACGTTTATCCTGGGCGGCGGGTTTGAATGTTAGACTAAGGTAGCCGTCAGGACTGCAACAAAAGGAATTCATGCAACTGTGGCTTTCCGCCCCACGTCCAACGGGCAGTACAGGTGTGTCCTCAGCAAAGGTGCGGGTAGCGGATTCTGTGATTAGCGAAGTGGAGAACTAATTCGTGGAGAAAGGGAACTTGGCTCGGCCGGATTCCAACCTGGATCGCCTTTTGATCAACACGGACCTGGAAGAACCCTGGTTCAAATCCATTATCCGGAGTATCCGGGAAGCGATTCATCCGCCCAAGTTACCGCCTCTCGAGGTTACGTCGCGCCCGCTAGAGGGCGGCGATTTCGGCGATATCAGCAAAGTCGAAATTCCCTGGTACAAATCGCTTTATGCCAACATTCACGACCTGATTCGCCCGCCCAAGCTGCCGCCTTTGGAAGTGACATCGAAGCCGGTTGAGGTTGGAACGATTTGGGGCGCGTACTCAGGCGGTGAGACCAAGTCGGGCGCCGTATCTATCCTGATTCACGTCGGGGTAGTAGCGCTATTGTTTTTGGTTTTTCAATCCAAAACGGTCCAGAACAAAGTTAAGGATTTAGGTCACATCGTTTACATTCCCGAGTGGAAGCCGAAATTACCACCCGCGCTGCAGAAAGCGGGCGGCGGTGGCGGCGGCGGGCAGAAAATGCCGGAACCGGTAGCGAAGGGCGCAGCGCCCAAATTTGCTCCGAAGCAATTCATGCCTCCCGTGCAGGCCATACCGCAACCGAAGCTGCCGACCCCGCCAACCATTACTGCCCAAGCTCCGCAGATTCAGGCTGATTTGTACGGCGACCCGCTGAGCAAGATGTTAGGCAACTCCGGCGGCCAGGGCGCGAACGGCTTTGGCAGCGGGAGCGGCGGTGGTATTGGTTCGGGCAACGGAAACGGCTATGGACCGGGTTCGGGCGGTGGCATGGGCGGCGGAGTCTACCAGATTGGCGGCGAGGTTTCGCAACCGGTACCGATCTACAAGATTGAGCCTGAATACTCCGAAGAAGCTAGAAAAGCGAAGTATTCCGGTACTGTACTTTTGTCGGTCATCATCGATGCGAACGGCAACACGCGCGACATTCATGTCATTCGACCGCTAGGCCTGGGCCTCGATGAAAAGGCGATTGAAGCTGTCTCGAAATGGCGCTTCCGCCCGGCCATGAGAAACGGCAAACCGGTTGCAGTTCAGGCGCAGGTAGAAGTAAACTTCCGGTTGCTGTAGCTTAGCGGCGCGCCGAGCACTCGAGGCAGGGGCAGATCTTCCTCAGATGATCGAAGGAATAGATGCCTGAGCTGTGCCCATCATTCCAGAAAATACGGACTGCGTAGCTGCCTACCGGCTCGACGGATGTCATTTTTAGCGCCGGTTTGAACATCGGAAACAGTTCCGGTTTTGAGTAGCTCGATTTTTGCGGCGTCGTGCCGTGCGCGCCGGTGCAAGTCGCGCAGGGGCATTCGTCGCGTAGATAGGCGAGTGAATAATCGCTGTGATGGCCATCGCGCCAATCGATTTTGATGCCGGTGGACTTCGAAATGGCAATGTGCTCCGGATCGGCAAGTGCGATGTCTTGGGCTTGTTCCTGCATCTGCTCTTTCTCAGCTTGACAGCACGCGTTCGATATCCCGCACGCCTGGGACTCGGCGGAAGGCTGTGATCACGCGCTCCAATTGTTTCTTGTCGCGCACATCCATGGTGATGTCGACGATGGCGCTTTCATCGTTGCGCGAATGATCGCCGCGAGCTTCGAGGGTTCGGATATTGGTCGATTCGGAGCTTAGAATCGAGGTCAGTTGATTCAAGATGCCGACGCGGTCGTCGGTATACACGATGACTTTGACGGGAAGCGGGTCATTGCCGCTGCGCGCCCACTGGACATCGATCTTGCGCTCGTGCTCATACATGAGATTCTGCACGTTCTTGCATTGCACGGAATGGACCGCAACGCCTTTCCCGCGGGTGATGTAACCGACAATCTGCTCGCCGCGAATGGGGTTGCAGCATTTGGCGCGATAGATGAGAACGTCGTCTGCGCCGCTGACCTGGATGGTGAGATCGCCATCGCCGGGCGAGATCCCCGGCGTGTTCGGCGGGACGGCTCTCGGCAGCGGCAGGGCGGGAGCGGCGTCGACCGGCGGAACATTGTCCGGGGCGAGCTTTTGCAGAAGTTGCCGCGCAGAAAATTTGCCGAAGCCGATTCCGGCGTGCAGATCTTCAATTTTGCTGACGCCGTATTCGGAAGCGACGGTCTGCAGGTCATCGGTTGAGATGCGTCCGAGGCTGACACCGAGCCGGCGCGCTTCTTTTTCAAGCGATTTCTGCCCGATTTCGACGGCCTTGGCCCGTTCAACCTGATTGATGACATGCTTGATTTTGTTGCGGGCGCGCGCAGTTTTGACCACCCCCAGCCAGTCGCGGCTGGGCTGGTGGCCTGGTTGCGTCAGGATCTCGACGACGTCGCCGTTGCGCAGAGTGGTCTTCAACGGCTTCATGACGCCGTTGATGCGCGCGCCAACGCAGGCGTGCCCAATGTCGCTATGGACGGCGTAGGCGAAATCGATGGGAGTGGCGTCGCGTGGCAGCACGATGACGCGGCCGCGTGGCGTGAATGTGTAGACCTCTTCGGAGTAGAGATCGACCTTCAGGGTGGATAGAAAATCTCCGGAATCGGCCATGTCGCGCTGCCATTCGACCAACTGGCGAAGCCATGCAATGCGCTGGTCGTCGGCGCGCGGGCCCTTGCTGCCTTCCTTGTATTTCCAGTGCGCGGCGATTCCTTCTTCCGCGATCCGGTGCATCTCCTCGGTGCGGATCTGAACTTCGAAGGTGACGCCGCCGGGGCCGATTACGGAGGTATGCAGCGACTGATATAAGTTCGGCCGCGGCATGGCGATGAAATCCTTGATGCGGCCGGGGACGGGCGTCCAGTCGTTGTGAATGACGCCGAGCGCAGCGTAGCAGTTCTTGACCGAATCCGTGATGATTCGAACGGCGACGATGTCGTACACCTGGTCGAGCGTGATTCGCTGGCGTTTCAGCTTCTGGTAGACCGAATAGGCGCGCTTTACGCGTCCATCGACACGCGCCGGAATGTCCTCGCGCGCAAGCTTTTGCTCGATATCGCGGCGGACCTGGCGCAGCCATTCCTCATGGGCCTGGCGCTTAGATTCAATCTCACGTAAAAGCTCGGCGGCTTCTTCTGGATGCAGCGCCTGAAACGCGAGATCCTCCAGCTCACCGCGGACCTTGCCCATCCCAAGGCGGTGCGCGATGGGCGCGTAGATGTCGAGCGTCTCCTGCGCAATCGCCTGCTGGCGCTCCTGGGGCAGTGCGTCGATGGTGCGCATGTTATGCAACCGGTCGGCCAGCTTGACGATAATGACGCGGATGTCGCTGGTCATGGCGAGCAGCATTTTGCGCAGACTCTCGGCTTGCCTGTCCTCGCGGTTGGCAAAGCTGATCTTGCTCAGCTTCGTGACGCCGTCTACACAGCGCAGGACGTCTTCGCCGAACAGCGCGCGCAGTTCTTCCGGTTTGGCGCCGGTGTCTTCCAGAACATCGTGCAGCAGGCCAGTTTGAAGGCAGACCACGTCCATCTGCATGTCGGCGAGGATGTGGGTGACCGCGAGCGGATGAGTGATGTAGGGTTCGCCCGATTTACGAGTTTGTGAACTATGCCGCTCGGCCGCGAAGCGATAGGCGCGCTCGAGCGGAGTCAGATCGTCCTTCGGACGCAAGCTTCTGACTTTTTCTTCCAAACTGCGGTACAGTTCTTCGACCTGCGGCTGGGGCGGGTCAAGAACGCTTGTGGACATGTTCCATTACTAGGTTAGCTTGGCTTGCGATATAGAGCCGGGTGGCGGTTCGCATCTGAAACCGTTGGTCGTTTTCGTGGATGCCGAGCAAGGTTGTAACCATGCGGCCTTTAGCGCGTTGCCGGCGCCACGCCGCTATGGTAAAAGGGCGGCAAGGGGCTGAACACAATAAAGGATATTGAACGCGCAATCGATGCGCTCACGCCGGAGCAGTTGAAACAACTGCACGAGTGGCTTGCTCGGCATTACCCCAATCTGTTGGTTACTCGGCCGAGGCTCCAGAAATGGCAGCGCTGAGGCGGAAAAACTTCGTTGAACTCTGCGAACCTGTGCGCGGGCTTGCAGACGACATTGATTTTAGCCGCAATCCGTCCACAGCCCGACCGCTCGACCTATGAGCAGGTTTCTCCTTGACACGAACGTTGTTTCTGAAACCGTTCGCCTCCGGCCAGAAGCGCGCGTTACCGACTGGATTGCGCGTCAACCGAATGATGTGTTTTTTCTTAGCGTGCTTACCCTCGGTGAACTTCGGCGCGGCTTTATCACCGCACCCGATCCAGAGCGCCGTGCCCGACTTGAAAGCTGGCTTGAAGCCGACGTTGTGAGCTGGTTTGAACGGCGCATTCTGCCGGTGACAAGAGAGATTGCTGAGCGTTGGGGCGTAATAGATGGAACCTGCCCATTGCGCGGAACCAAAGCCAGCACTGTTGATGGTCTGATTGCAGCCACGGCTCTAGAGCACGGCCTCACAGTTGTCACCCGCAATGTGAAAGATTTTGACGCGTTCGGCGTGCCGCTTTTTAATCCCTGGATGGTTTGATCTGCACCGCTAAACGAAGTCGCTTAGGATGCAGATGTGCCACGCTGTGCTGCGGGACAGCGCAATATGCGCGGCGGCCTGGTTCTGGTTAAAGGACTTCCCAAGTGCGGCTTAGGCTTTGGTTACTGCAAAGTCCTGAGCAGTTCCGGAGTGACGCGCCAGGCGCCATGGACCTGTTTACCGCTGGTTTCGAATGTGCCGGAAGTGAGCAAACCAGTCAAATCCGCGGGATTGGCTTTCTCGTGCTCGTGGGCCAGCTCGAGCTTCAGCAAATTGGTATCAATCTCAAGTTGCTTGCGAATCGTGTCGGCGGTGACGGCTGAGGGGCAATCAGCCGTAAGCTTGATGTCAAAGGCAGCAGAAGCGCCCGCTGACGGCGCCAGCGCAATGATAGCCGAGTTAGCAGACTGAAGCGAGATGGCGAAGATGCGCAAGGGGAGCGGCAGCGCGACAGGGTTTTTCAGCAGCTCCGGCGCGAGGCTCAGCCAGACGGGATCGGAGGGCAGCGGCTGCGGCATCGATAAATGCCCGGGGTGAATTTCGGCGGCGAGTCTTTTATCTTGCCCGACGGCGATAGCGAGCACGTCGGGCTGTATTCGAACCGTGCCGATCCATTTCCCGCCACTGCGGGTTGGCAAACGGCAGACCTGGTTCGTGCATTCGCCACCTTGTTGCTTCACGTAATCAGCAATGCTTGTCCAATCGAACCTACCTTTCACGGCCAAAAATATGCCGTCTGGTTTGACGGAGCCCGCGATGGCATCAAGATCTTTCGAATAATCAAAATTGGTCGCCAGCACGAAGGCGTGATATTCGGGATCGTGTGAACCAGCCAGCAGCTTCAATAAGCCCGCGCGGCGCAGCAGATCCAGGCGGGCATAAAAGATGGTGGCGTTGTCGGCGGGCAACAGTCCTAACAGGTCTTTCTCTGAACCGACAATGCGGTGCTGATAGCGATTGATGGCGTACAGGGCGGCAAAAGTTCCGGCTGCGATGAGCGCCAGTACCAGCCACGGTTTGTTGTGAAGCCGCAAACAACGTTATACCGTTACGGCTTCGGGTATTCTGGCTGCGCTCCAGAGTTGAATGTAGGGTTGCAACTCGTGCATCATGCCGGCGAATTGCGGAAAAGTCAACGATTGAGCGCCATCGCTAAACGCCTTTTCCGGTTCCGGATGGACTTCGACCATGAGGCCGTCTACTCCAATGGCAACGCCGGCGCGGGCGAGCGGCGGCACGAGACTGCGTTTACCGGTAGCGTGGCTCGGGTCCAGCATGACAGGCAGATGCGTTAACTCATTCAGCAGGGCGACGGCGGTTAAATCGCAGGTATTGCGAGTGGCTGTTTCGAAGGTGCGGATGCCGCGTTCGCACAGAATGACCTTTGGATTTCCATGGGCTACGATGTATTCGGCTGACATCAGCAGTTCCTTGACCGTGGAGCTTAAGCCGCGCTTCAACATGACCGGCCGGCTGGTCCTTCCCAGCGCCTTCAGCAAAGCGAAGTTCTGCATGTTGCGCGCGCCGATTTGAAGAATGTCGGCATATTCGGCGACTAACGCCACATCACTATCGCTCATGACTTCGGTGATGATGCCGATGCCGGTCTGCTGCTGCGCTTTGCGAAGCAACTTTAAGCCTTCGAGTTCGAGCCCCTGAAAATCGTAAGGCGAGGTTCGCGGTTTAAAGGCGCCGCCGCGCAGGAATGTTGCGCCGTGTTCATGCACAAAATGGGCGGTGTCCAGAATTTGCTTTTCGCTTTCGACCGAGCACGGTCCGGCCATGATGATGAATTCATCGCCGCCGATTTCGATGCCGTTGGCCTGAATGCGTGTCTTCGCCTGACGGAACTCGCGGCTAACAAATTTATAGGGCGCGGAGATGCGGACGGCTTTCTCCACTTGGGGCATCGCTTCGAGAGATTCGAGGCACGCCGTTACATCGCCGACGCCCACTACTCCGATAACAACCCGCTCTTCGCCTTCGATCGAGTGGACCTTATAACCGAAATCACGGATGCGCGCACAGACGGCATCAATTTCCGCCCTGGTTGCGTGCAGCTTCATGGAAACAACCATCGTTTTTTAAAGGCACAACGCCAGTGTGCTCCTCTGATGATGGGGATAGTGTGGCCGATTGCGCAACACCCACTATGAGGTGATAAGATTCGGATGAAAGCTTATGAAGCGCGTCTTCACGCTGATTTTGTTGGCGTTTGCCACGGCAGCGTGCTTTATTGGCGCGCCTCCGAAAAAAACTAAACCGGCTGCAGCATCGGCCTCTCGCAAGAGCGCCGCGGTGAATGCTAAGCCAGCAAGCGCCTCGACGGCAAGAGCAAGGTACGTGCGCGGCCGCAACGGCAAGCTGGTTCGGGTGGCGTCTCGAAGGCCGGCACCCGCGCCTTCCTACCAATTACATCCGGACCCGGAACGGTACCAGCAGATACAGCAGGCTCTGGCCGATAAAGGCTACTTCAAAGGCGCAGTGAACGGACAGTGGGGTGACGATTCCGTGGATGCGTTGAAACGCTTTCAAGCGGATCAGAAATTGGACTCCGACGGGCATCTGAACGCGCTTACGTTAATCGGCCTGGGGCTTGGGCCCAAGCACAGCGGCGATGTGGCTTCTGCCGCCAATGGTGTGCATTAGGAGAACTCGTCTTGGTCATAGGCGTACCGAAAGAGATCAAAGATCACGAAACGCGTGTGGGATGCGTGCCCAGTATGATCACGGCGCTGCGCGAATCAGCCCACGAGGTTTTGGTGGAAGCGCAGGCGGGCGTGGGCAGTTCGATCGGGGATGACGAGTACGCCGAGGCCGGAGCGATTATCCTCGAGGACCCCGCGGAAGTTTGGAGCAAGTCGGACCTGATTGTGAAGGTGAAGGAACCGCAACCTTCCGAATACAAATATTTCCGGCCGGGGCTCATGTTGTTCACGTATTTGCATCTGGCTCCGCTGCCCGAATTGACCGAAGCATTGGTAGCAGCGCGCGTGAACTCAGTTGCCTATGAAACCATTCGGGAACGCGACAATTCGTTGCCGTTGCTGACACCTATGAGCGAAGTGGCCGGACGGATGGCGGTGCAGGTGGGCGCGCAATATCTGGAACGGCCCAACGGAGGCCGCGGCATTCTGCTGGGCGGGATACCGGGCGTGGCTCCGGCGAATGTGGTGGTAATTGGCGGAGGAATAGTCGGTCACAATGCGGCGAAGATGGCTTGCGGGCTGGGCGCGAACGTCACGATTATTGACCGCAATCTTAACCGGTTGCGCGAACTGGACGATATCTACTTCAACTCGATCCGCACATTGTCCTCGAACACCTATACGATTCGCGAGGCGGTCCGTCAAGCCGATCTTGTGGTAGGCGCGGTGTTGATCCCGGGTGCTGCGGCTCCGAAACTGGTGCGCCGCGAGATGATCGCCTCGATGAAGCCGGGCTCGGTTGTGGTTGACGTCGCGATCGACCAGGGCGGTTGTTTCGAGACATCGCACGCCACCACGCACACAGACCCGATCTATTACGTCGATAGCGTGTTGCACTATTGCGTCTCCAACATGCCGGCGGCCGTTCCGCACACTTCGACATTCGGGCTGACGAACGCGACCATTCCGTATCTGTTAGCGCTGGCCAATAAAGGCTTGGAGCGGGCGTGCGAGGAAAATCCAGCCATCGCAGAAGGCGTCAACACCTATAACGGAGCGATTACGTATCCTGCCGTTGCCGAATCGCAAGGCAAGGCGTGGCGGGAACTCGCGGCAGTGATGTAAAGCGCACGGGGCTCGATAGCCGGTTATGCGCTTGCCGCTGCGGTGTCCGGTTAACATGGACGAGTGTCTTACGGTTTCCGAGCGCGGACAAGTCTGGTTTTTGCTTTGCTCGGAACGATCAGCTTTTTTATTTTGGCGAGCGAGCGGCTACGAGGGCAGGGAATTACTCTGCAGCCCGCTCCGGCCGGGACACAAGCTGCTGCGGACGCTACAACACCGAATCCGGAGATTAGTTCCGAATGCTGGAATCTGTTCTACCAGGCAACTTCGGTAGGGATGTATCACGGTGCGTTCCGAGCGCGGTATGTTGGACCGCTGAGCTTGCAGAATTATCCCGAGCGGGATGTTTCCCTCACAACCACTCTCTTTTTTGCGGCCAAGCTGGAAGAGAACACCGTTTTTGTTTTTAATCCGGAGATCGCCGGCGGCCGTGGCTTCAGCGGCGTAAACGGATTGGCAAATCAACCTAACGGCGAATTGCCGCGCGTTGCGAGCGCTACGCCCAAGCCGTACATTGCACGCTTGTTTATACAGCACGATTTCCCGTTGGGTCCGGAAAAGGAGCGGCAGGAAAGCGATTTCAACCAACTCGCGGGCATGCGTCCGGCCAAACGCTACACCATTTACGCCGGGCGGTTCAGCATCACCGATTATTTCGATAACAATACATACACGCACGATCCGCGGACGCAATTCCTCGCCTGGGCGGTAATGTATAACGGCGCGTGGGATTATCCGGCAGATACGCGTGGGTACACGTGGGGAATTGTGCAGGAGTTACACACGCCTAACTGGTCTTTCCGATACGGCATTGCTGCCGAGCCGAAAGTTGCCAATGGCCCTAAGTTTGACCGGCGGCTGTTTCGCGATCACGGGCAGGTGGCTGAGGTGGAGCGGCGCTACTCCTACCGCAAACGGGACGGCGCGATTCGCGTGCTTGGCTACGCCAACCGGGCGCAAGCCGGCGATTACCGGCAAGCCTTGAATCTGGCAGCACAAACCGGCACAACACCGAATGTTTTTCTAACCAGCAAAATCGGCACTTTGAAACATGGCTTGGGCCTAAGCTTCGACCAGGCGCTTACAAGCAGTATCGGCGTTTTTACACGTCTTGGCTGGAACGATGGCCAAACGCAGAGTTTTGCTTTTACCGCTATTGACCGGATGGCCAGCGGCGGGATCGCAGTAAAGGGCACGCGCTGGCACCGGAAGGACGATGTTGCCGCGACGTCTTTTACGGCCTCAGGACTTTCGGCGGTGCATCGCGAATATCTGGCGGCCGGCGGGCTCGATTTTCTGCTCGGCGATGGCCGTCTGAACTACGCGCCCGAGTACGTCTGGGAGAGCTATTATGCGGCGCGCGCTTTGCCTGGCTTCTACACGACTTTTGATGTACAACGTGATACCAATCCGGCGTACAATCATGACCGCGGGCCAGTGATGATATACAGCATCCGGCTGCACATCGGGCTGGCGCTGAAACCCTGGGCGCCGCAATAACAAAAAAAGCAAACGCGCTATTGTGGCGCGGTGCCGCTACAATTCGAATAAAGGCTGAATGATGTGTAAGTGACCGTTCCGGCTCCAATCAGCTTTGATGCGAGAGCGGCTGATCTTCGCGAAAGAGTGGAGGCACTGCCGCAGGCGGCTGGAATTTACCGTCTCCGGTTACAAACCGGGCCGCCGCATCTGGCTTCGTCCCGAAATCTAAGGCGCCGCCTGAAACGCCTTCTTTTGCCGGCGCAGGCGGCAGACAATCTGCTTGCCCGCTTGCGCGAGAGCCTGATGGCGGTAGATTGCTGGCTAACGGCATCGCGGCTGGAATCCCTCCTCGTCATGCATGCGCTGGCGAAGCAACATTATCCGGAAGACTATCTGTTCCGGTTGAAGCTGCGTATACCGTGGTTTGTCGGGCTGAGCTTGAACGATCCATTTCCCCGGTTAACGGTGAGCAACCGCGTGCCGCGCAAAGAGGGCCTGGTGGTTGGCCCTTTCCCCACCCGGGCTGCGGCGCAAGTCTATGAACAGCAGGTTTCCGGGCTGTTTCAGATACGGCGTTGCAGCGAACCATTGAGGCCTTCGCCGGAACATCCGGGCTGCGTGTACGGCGAAATGAACCAGTGCCTGCGGCCGTGCCAGTGTGCGGTAACGCGGGAAGAGTATTCGAGCGAAGTTCAGCGCGTGAGCGAGTTCCTGGCGACAAATGGGCGCGCGGCGCTGGCGGCCCTGACGGTAGCGCGCGACCGTGCGGCTGAACAGACCGATTTCGAGCAGGCGGCACATATTCATAAACAGGTGGAGAAGATCCGCGCTGCGGCGGCCGTGCGCGATGAGATAGCGACCAACGTTTACCATCTGAACGGAGTGGCTTTGACGCGTGGCCTGGAGAACCGCGAATTCCGGCTGTGGCCCATGGTGGAAGGCTACTGGCAGGATCGGGTAAGGCTGGAAATTCCGCAGGACGATTGGCAGGCAAAATCGCTGGATCAGACTTTGCGCGAACTACTGATGCCCGGCGTATCCCGAGCCGTGAAACAAGGCCGACGGGCGGAAGATTTGGCCATCTTCACCCGCTGGTATTATTCGTCCTGGCGCGATGGCGAGTGGTTCTCGTTCCGCCAAATCGACGATCTCAATTACCGCAAGCTGGTGAAACAAATCTCCGCGATGGCGAAAGACTACCGGGCGGATTTAAATCCACGGTGAGGATGAGCTTTCGGGCCCAGGTCGGCCAATTGCTCCAGACTTTTTTCAGGAACGGCCAAACTGGCTTGAAATTCATTGCCGGAAGTGTTCAGCGTCATGCCATCGAGAGCGGAGGCGAACACCTGCGCCTGCGGCTGGTTTTGCCGCTGTAACTGGACAAAGCTTGCTGCAAAGCGGACCACATCGCTTAAAGAAACTGCGTCCTGAGGCGAGCGGGTAATGGCATCAAACGTGAACGCAACCGGATCTCCGAATAAGATGCCGCCGGCCGCCTGACGTACGGATTGAAACGCCTGCGCCTGGGGTTTGAGCTGCTGATTGGTGGCGGCGTTTACGTGGTCAGTCAACAATGTGCCGGGCAATATGGAGGCGAACCAGGCGTCGTTGTTTGTGCTGATTTTGGAAATGAGCGCCTGCAGGGCGGGATCGAGCACAGAGGCGTTGGCGCGGTTCGCGATTATCTGCTGCACGGAAGCAAGGTCGCCGAAGACGGCCACGCCGGTCATGGGTATTGCAAAGGCGATGGACTGGCCGTGCTCGCTATGGACGTACAGATCGATGCCATTGACATTTTGAGTGCTGCCGTTATTCGACAGGATCTGCTGCTGTATCCACGGCACCGGGAAAGTGCCGCGAGCGAGGATCACAAACTTTGTCTGACCTTTTGCAACCGGCTGGCCGATGCCGGCAAATACAAGCGTTTGGAGATCGCGTCTGGGGTCGAAACCGGATTGCTGGACGAACTCATTGAATCCGGTGTCCGTATCCATTTTGGAGAGCATATACTGCCCTAAAGTAGAACTGGAGGCCTGCTGGACGTTGATGCTGGAAACGGTGGTGGCGGTGGCTGGAACCAGCGCGAGAAGGCCGTTATCGGCGGAGGCGAGCGCGGCGGTGGCGGCAAAGGAAAACAGAACTGAAACAGCAAGGAAGCGGTGCATAAAGTCCTCTCCCCACTTTACGCCGTAAACCGGGAAAAGTTCCGCCTATTTTTGGTGCTCTCATCCCGGAAAGTTTTATGACTAACGAACCCGGCTCTGCGAGATTGCCTACAGATCCGCGAGTTTATTGCGGCGGGCGCGGCGTGCGATGCAGCAAAGCGCAATGATTACAAGGAGAAAAGCCAATCCAAGCGGCACTGCAATGAGGGCAAATAGGAGCTGGTTTGAGACCGCAAACATTCAGTTCAAGCCGGGACAACGCTGGCCAGAGCGGATTCGGTGGATCCGGTTGGAGCTGGACGGAGCGGCAGTTCAAACCAGAACGTGGCACCACGGCCGCCTTCATTGTTGAAAGTGCCGATCTTGCCACCCATAATCTCCACCAACTGCTTGCTGATGGTTAGACCTAAGCCGGTACCGCCGTAGCGGCGCCTCGGGGTGCCATCAGCTTGAAAAAAGGCCTCAAAGATACGGTCCCGGACAGA
This sequence comes from Terriglobia bacterium, assembly GCA_021324185.1. GTDB lineage: Bacteria > Acidobacteriota > Terriglobia > Bryobacterales > Bryobacteraceae > Bog-105. The sequence goes on from JAJPJN010000040.1 coordinate 33,014, forward strand.
TTCTTCCACGCCGATGCCGGAATCCACAACCTCAACACGAAGACGCGAATTATGGCCCACTGCATTCACTTGGACCTGAATGGCTCCTTCGGCCGTAAATTTGATGGCGTTGGCGATTAAGTTCGTCAAAATCTGCCGGAAGCGGACGCGATCGCCATAGACATAGGCCGGCAGCATCGGATCGATGTCGTAGCGCAGCGTCAGGTCCTTGGCTTCGGCTCGAAGGTCCAGCAGCTTCACGACGGCTTTCACGCTTTCGCGGAGATCAAACGGTTCATCGACCAGCGAAAAGCGCCCCGCCTCGATCTGCGACAGATCCAAAAGATCGTTAATAATGGTCAGCAAATCGTTGGCGCACTGGCTGATGGCGTCTGCGTACTCGCGCTGGTCTTCGGTCAAGTCCGTGCCCTTGAGCAGGTTCACCATCCCCATAATGCCGTTCATGGGAGTGCGGAGCTCATGCGATGTGTTAGCCAGAAACTGTTCTTTGAGCTGGGTTGCTTCGCGCGCTAAGGCAAGCGCGGTGCTCAACTCTTCATTTTTGATCTGCAACTGCTGCGCCTGTTCCAGCAATCTCTGCTGGGCGAGCTTGCGCTCTGTAACGTCGCGGCCGATTCCCTGGATCCCAATGGGGTGCCCGCGGCGGTAAATGATACGCGTGCTGACTTCCAGGAACCGGCGCGTCCCAAACTTAGACAACACCGGCAGCTCATAGTGCTGGCTGGCGCTTCCGCCCAGATGAGCGCTGATGCTGTCATGCAGTTGATTGCGCGCTTCCGGAGCAACCAGATCGTCAAAACTGTGGCCGGTGACTTCGCTGCGGGCGTATCCGGTAAGGTATTCGGCCGCCCGGTTAATGGCCAAGATGATGCCCTTCAAATCGTGTAGAAAAATGACGTCGTTCGCGTTCTCGAATAGCTCGCGGAAGCGCTCTTCGCTCGAGCGCAAGGCTTCTTCGGCCAAGTGGCGAGCCGTCTCGTCTTGAATCAGGGCGACCCGGGCTTGCTCGCCTTTAAACGAGAACACGAAAGAAGTTATGCCGACAACTAATTCCTGCCCCGTAGCAGTGCGATGGACAAAAGGACCGATGGAGTTGGAGGGTTTTCTGAGTTCTGCCTGGAGATCGGTGTTGCCGTAATAAGCGTTCGGGGCGAACAGATCCTTGAGATTCAAGCCGCACACGGCTGCGCGCTCGTACCCGTAAAGAGCCAAGGCACTTTGATTCGCTTCGATGATGGTCAGGTCGTCGGGGCGGTAGAGGAGGGCGGGAACGGGATTGTCGAAGAAGACTTGCTCGTAAGTCGCAAGTACAGCCTGAAGTTCGCGAAGCTTTCGCCTCAGCTCCAGGTTCTCTGCTTCGAGCGGCACAACTCCTTTAAATTTAGCAGCGATGAAGTTCGGACGTCTACGACTTAGCGCTTGACCGGTTCAGAGGGAGTAGTGTTTAGATCGTTGGTGCTGAAGGAAATACGGGAATCCGCTTCGAATTTGCGGTAGTTTTCAAAGCGCAACTCGTTCCTTAGGTTGTTCTCGCCTGTATCGAGCCAGACCGTGGCATGGACGGGCAGCACGTACCGCTTGGCGGCGATTTGCACCTCGTCATAATCCACTAAGCGCAAGATGCTTTTGGTTCTCAACTCCGCCGGAAAGTTTTCCGCTTCGTTGGTGATGCGCCAGACCGTTCCGTTGTCTGCGTCGGCGTAAATCAAGCCATGGAAAGCAACAACGGTTTCCGCCGAGCCGAGGCTCAAACGCAGCGTGGAATGCTGCTGGTCGACCCTGTACTCGATCACCCCCGTGCGTTTTCCCGCGACGGCGTCCCAGCCCTTCCACTGAAAGACTGCCTCACTGGAATCTCCCAGTACGGTATCGAGCAAGTTGCCGAATTCTCCCTCGCTGACCAGAGGCGAGCGCCAGATGGGGTGCTGAGCCACAGGGCGGTTATTGACTAGCTTCAGCGTGCGCTGCTCGCGGCCCTGGTCCCAAACAAGCTGGGAGATCAAGGTATCGCCTTTGTGCCAATGCTTGGGTTTTTTCCCGGCTTCAAATTGCTCGGTGGTTTGGGTACAGATGAAGCTGGGCAGATTCGCCAAGTAGCGGGCTGCGTAATGGCGCGCAGCCAGAAGCAAATCGTTCTGAGCCAAGGGCGCGCGGGGCGGCGGCGCAGTCTGGCCGAATGCTGGAGAAAATCCCAGCGCCAGCAACCAGCCGGAGCATTGAAGGAGCCGCGCAGTCATTCGGTTCTCCTCAGAGTTGTATCACGTTTGCGGCCTCAGAAACCAAACGTTTTCTGCACCTGTCCACTGTATGTGAACAACGATAGTCCAATTCATAGAGGCAGCGGGGAAGAGACCGGTGACGAAGAAGCCCGTCCGGATCAGTTAGGGGCTGGTCCGGCTATACCCACGGTCGATCCGACCGCGTTCGGCGCCACTTCCTCAATTGCGCATCCGGCCAGCGAACACATCGACATCGATGCGGAAAAGCACGACAACGACGGCTTTGAGGTTATGACTCCGGATGATGGGCGGCTCGGGTTGACCAATTTTGGCGACACGCCCGCGGATGACTGGGCCGCCGATACAGGCGAAACCCGCAGTGCAGAGGGAAGTGAGCCGTAATACAGCAGTAATTCTGAGAGGCAGCGCGGCAACCGTCTCCGCGCGCCGGCCTTCTATTGCCCGCTCGTTGCTGCTTTGTTCTGCTGCTGGAAAGCCGCCAGATTGGATTTGTCGACAATGAATGCGCCGGTATCGACAAA